>JBKDKQ010000022.1:0-49104 GCA_046344875.1 Labrys sp. (in: a-proteobacteria)
GGCCTTGCGACACCATCACGTCGACCTGTCTCAGCTTTGCAACGATCTCTTCCGGCTTGTGGCGCTTTCTCGGCATTGTCGGTCCTCCTTCTGTCCGAAGACATACCTCAGGGTGGACCATTTCAATGGGGGTGGATCACAGCCGTGGTCCGGCGCTCGTCGGAGGCTGGATCTCGGCGGGGTTTCGCTTCTCACATCGTTGGACATCAAAAGGAGGAACCCATGACGTTTCGCCCGCTGCATGATCGCATCGTCGTGAAGCGCATCGATTCTGACCACAAGACCGCCGGCGGGATCATCATCCCCGACACGGCACAGGAAAAGCCCCAGCAGGGCGAGGTGATCGCCGTCGGGCCGGGCGCGCGCAACGAGCGGGGCGAGATCGTCGCCCTCGACGTGAAGGTCGGCGACCGCGTCCTGTTCGGAAAATGGTCGGGCACGGAGGTGAAGATCGCCGGCGAAGACCTGCTGATCATGAAGGAAAGCGACGTTCTGGGCGTGGTCGACGTGGCCGCGTCAAACGTCAAGAAGGCCGCCTGAGCGGGGCCTTTCGACACCCATCCAAGATCATCGTGATTTGGAGGACTGCACATGGCTGCAAAAGACGTTCTGTTTGACCAGTCCGCGCGTGAAAAGATGCTGCGCGGCGTCGACATTCTGGCGGATGCGGTGAAGGTCACCCTCGGCCCCAAGGGTCGCGACGTGGTGATCGAGAAGAGCTTCGGCGCGCCCCGCATCACCAAGGACGGCGTGACCGTCGCCAAGGAGATCGACCTCGCCGACAAGTTCGAGAACATGGGCGCGCAGATGCTGCGCGAGGTCGCCAGCAAGACCAACGACCTCGCCGGTGACGGCACCACCACTGCCACGGTTCTGGCGCAGGGCATCGTCCGTGAGGGCGCCAAGGCGGTCGCCGCCGGCGTGAACCCGATGGACCTGAAGCGCGGCATCGACATGGCGGTCGACGCCGTGGTCGCCGACCTGAAGAAGAACGCGCGCAAGGTCACCAAGTCCGAGGAAATCGCCCAGGTGGGCGCCATCTCGGCAAATGGCGACAAGGAAATCGGCCGCATGCTGGCGGAAGCCATGCAGAAGGTCGGCAATGAGGGCGTGATCACGGTCGAGGAAGCCAAGAGCCTCGAAACCGAGCTCGAAGTGGTCGAGGGCATGCAGTTCGACCGTGGCTATGTCTCGCCGTATTTCGTGACCAACGCCGAGAAGATGCGCGTCGAACTCGAGGATCCCTACATCCTCATTCACGAGAAGAAGCTCTCCTCGCTCCAGCCGATCATCCCCCTGCTGGAAGCCGTCGTGCAGACGGGCAAGCCGCTGCTCGTCGTTGCCGAGGACGTCGAGGGCGAGGCTCTCGCCACGCTCGTGGTCAACAAGCTGCGGGGTGGACTGAAGATCGCCGCCGTCAAGGCGCCGGGCTTCGGTGACCGCCGCAAGGCCATGCTGGAGGACATCGCGATCCTGACCGGCGGCCAGATGATCGCCGAGGATCTCGGCATCAAGCTCGAGACCGTCACGCTCGCCCAGCTCGGCCGCGCCAAGAAGGTCGTGATCGAGAAGGAGAACACGACCATCGTCGACGGCGCCGGCAAGAAGGCCGACATTGATGGCCGCGTCGCCCAGATCAAGGCGCAGATCGAGGAGACGACCTCGGATTATGACCGCGAGAAGCTGCAGGAGCGTCTCGCCAAGCTCGCGGGCGGTGTCGCCGTGATCCGCGTCGGCGGCGCGACCGAGGTGGAAGTGAAGGAGCGCAAGGATCGCGTGGACGATGCCATGCACGCGACCCGCGCGGCCGTGGAAGAAGGCATCCTGCCCGGCGGCGGCGTGGCGCTGCTGCGCGCGCTCAAGGCCCTCGACGCCCTCACCCCGGCCAATGACGACCAGCGGACCGGCGTCCAGATCATCCGCCGCGCCATCCAGTCGCCGGCACGCCAGATCGCCCAGAACGCGGGCGAGGACGGCTCGGTGATTGTCGGCAAGATCCTCGAGCACGAGGGTTACGAGAAAGGCTGGAACGCCCAGACTGGCGAGTGGGGCGACATGTTCGGCTTCGGCGTGATCGATCCGGCCAAGGTGGTGCGCTGCGCCCTTCAGGACGCCGCCTCCGTCGCGGGCCTCCTGATCACGACCGGCGCGATGATCGCCGAGCGGCCGAAGAAGGAAGCCGCGCCCGCCATGTCGGGCGGTGGCATGGACTTCTGATCCAACCCGACAGGCTCACGACAAGTCCGCCGCCGGAGCGATCCGGCGGCGGCGTTTTTTCGACTTTCAGCGGCATGCGGAAGAAGGCCGGGAGCGGGTAGAACGCCACGGCCGGCGCTTCAGCGCGGCGTTCAGAAACCGGCTTCGCGGAAAAGGTTGGTCATGCGGATGAGCCGGCGGGCGAGGAAACCCGCGGAGCGGCTATGGAGATCGGCGGCCAAGGCGCGTCCAGCATGGCTTTCCGGGATACGGTCGATGTCGATGGCGATGAGTTCAGAGGGCGCGGCGGCGCGGATCGTAGCCGTCCTTGGGACGTTGGCGTAGTAGGCGAGTTCGCCGACCAGCGTGCCAGGCAGAAAGCGCGCGACGACGGCATGGCCATCGCCCTTGATCGCGACCTCGGCGCGCAACTCGCCCGAGCGCAATTGATAGATGACCCGAGACGTATCCCCCTCCCGCACCAGTGCCTCGCCGGCGGCCAGCGACACATGCTGTGCGAAACCGGTCGTGTCGACGTCGGGATGCGCCGCCTCCAGCACCTCCAGAATGTTCTCGCTCTCTTCACCTTCGGGCCGGGCACGGGCCAAAAGCTCATTCTCGATGCTGACGAGCGCGTCATCGAGCGACGCGAAACTCCGGACACCGGCGAGATCGGCGATCTGCGCGCGCAAGGCGTCTGTGCTGCCCGCGAGCACGAATGTCGCGCCATGCCAAGCACAGAGTTCCGCCACGCGCTGGAACGCCAGGCCCGCGGTTGAGTCGGCTCCCGTGACGCGCGCCAGGTTGAAGACCACAAAGGACGGCTTGCCGTCGCTCGCGAAAGCCTCGCGCAGTTTCTCGAACAGTCGGTGCGCGGTTCCGAAGAAGATGAAGCCGCTCAGTTCGAGGATTTCGGTCTTGCGACCAAGCTCCGACAATCGCGCCATGTCGGCGCGGCTGCGCTCGACGGAGGAGCGACGCGTCGCTCCGCTGGTGCGCAGCCGCACGACATCGACCCCCGCATAGGAGATCGTGAAGAACAGCGTTGCAGCGACGAGGCCGAGCGACAGGGACTCGAGGAAGCCGATCGTCGACGCCGTGGTGAGGATGATCAGAATGACCAGAATGTCCCCCGGAGGCAGCCGGCGACGTTGGACGACGAGCCACTCATAGAGCATGTCGAGGCCTAGGATCGCGATCGTCGCCCCGGCGAGACCGACCGGAAAGGCTCCGACAACCGTGGCGCCGAAAGCGAGCGTCAGGATCGCTCCCACCGACACGGCCAGCGCGCCCTCGAGCCCGACAACACCCATGCGATTGGCGATGATCGTGTCGCCGAGCTGATGATAGCCGACGAAACCACCGGTCATGCCGGAGACGATATTGGCGGAACCCGCGGACTTGAGTTCGGTTTCGAAATCGAAATGCTTGCCGAGCGTCAATTCGAGGCCGCTGGTGTTCAGGAGCAGGCCGAGCATGGACATGACGACCACGGCGATGATGGTCGGCGCCTCCAGAAGCAGGACATCCCACCGAGCATCAAACACGAGGCCCGGTGATAGGCCGGCGAGAAAATTGGCATTCTCGAAGGGGCCGAGAAGCAAGCCGCGTTCTCCGGCTTCGGTGAGGTCGATGCCGAGCGCGAACAAGACGACGTAAAAGCCGGTCGCACCGAGAAACAGGCAGGTCGGCAGCGTGGTGTCGGAGCGCGCGTACCGCATCGCGACAACGGTGAGGACGCTGAAGACCATCCACGGGCCATAGTGCAGAAACGCGCCGTCCTTGAACAACGGTCCCGGCGAGAAGATGGAGACATTCTCCTTCACGATCATCGACAGCGCGCCGATGGTCAGCAGATATCCGGTTGCTGCGATGAACCCGCCGATCACCGAGTACGGCACGAAACGGGCCAGGGCACCGACCTTGAACCGCCCCGCGACCAAGAGGGTGACACCGGTCAGGATCGTCGTGACCGCGATGAGCATGACGATCGTCGGCAGCATGCGATCCGGAGCGGCCACGAGGGCGGTCGAAATCGAAACGGCTGATCCCGCGATCAAAATAACCGGGAAGTCCTGCACGTGGCACAGCGTGCCACGATAGCTCGACGTCAGGCCCACGATGATCGGCATCAGGGCGATGCCGAGCACGGCAAGGCCAATTCCCTGGCTGAGGTTCTGTGCCAGCGGGCCGGAATAGACGAAGGCCGCCGACGAGACCGCGAAGGAGATGGCCAGAACCGGGAGGATGATCAGAGCAACGCCGATACGAAGAGCCGGCACAAGTATCGACGTTTGCACGATGGAACCCAACGGTGACGCAGGCACTCTACTGGAAGATCAGAGAACCCAATGGTGCTACATTGCCGTGTGGTTGAGGGTGGGTCCAGCCGTTTGTTTCGGAATTCGAGGGCACCCCATACCGGCGCGATGCCGCACTTGCCCGCCTCTGCGCGCCTGTGGTCCGTTCGCAATCGTCCCCCGGCCCGAGAGCCTCAGCGCTGACCGCCGTCGACATCGAGAACGGTGCCGGTGACGAAGCCGTTGGTCATCAGGAAAAGGACCGCCTGCGCGACATCGCGTGCGGTTCCCGCCCGGCCGACCGGAAGGGCAGCGCCGACCTTGTTGAAGTGCTCTCGCCGTCCCGCCTCGTCGAGGCGCGCTGACCAAAGCGGCGTGTCGATCATGCCGGGCACGACGACATTGATGCGGGTCGGTGCCAGTTCGAGCGCGGCAACGCGGCCGAGCGCCTCTATGGCGGCGTCGATCGCAGCAAGCGTCCCCGTGGCGACCATCGGTTTGCGGCTGATCCAGCCCGAGAACAGGGTGATCGAGCCGCCTGGCCGGATCCGCGGTCCGGCATGCTTCAGGCAATGATGCTGGCCCCAGTATTTGGACTCGAAGAGCGCACGGGCGGCGGCCGTGTCCGTCTCGGTGATGCGCCCGCGATAGGTGCCCGCCGCCGCCGTCACCAGGTGGTCGATCGGACCGATGTCGGCGAAAGCACGGGCGACGGCGGCCTCGTCGGTTACGTCGAGCTCTCTTGTGACGACATCGCCGCCCAAAGCCGCAGCCGCCTCCGTCAGCCGCTCGGCGGACCGCGCCAGCAGCACGACACGCCCTGCCCCCGCCTCACGCGCCGCGCGTGCGGTCTCGAGCCCGATGCCAGAGCTACCGCCGGTGATCGCGATCGTCGCTGCGTCTAGGTTCGGCAAGTAGGTCATGGCACGTCGTCCGATCCGGTTCGGGGTCTTGTTGCGCAAGCTATGCCGGCATTGGTATCCTCAAGCAATTAGGTACCCGAGAGTAACCATGGTGCTGGAACGCCTCGCCCCCGCCTCACGACCCGACGCCTTCCTGCGGCTTTGCCCGTCGCGGGCGGTGATGGCGCGTATCGGCGAAAAATGGACGGCCCTGTCGCTTGCCGCGCTCAAGGACGGCCCGATGCGCTTCGGCGCCCTCATGCGCCGGCTCGACGGCGTCTCGCAGAAAATGCTGTCGCAGACGCTGCGCAATCTCGAACGGGACGGGCTCATCACACGCCATGTCCATGACGAGCGCCCGCTGCGGGTTGATTATGAGCTCACCGACCGCGGCGCGGATCTCGTGCCCATCATTCTCGCACTGAAGGCCTGGGCCGAGCGGCATCTGCACGACATTCAGCGCAGCCAGACGGCAGCGGCGGCAACACCCGGAAAGGGCTGAACTCAGGACCCCGTCCTAGCGTCCGACATCGAAGGTTTCGAGGACGAGCGCGGCGGCGCCGCGCGCCCACAGCTCGTCGCCCCAGCGATGGACCTGTACGCGCGGCACGCCGACACCCGGCACCAGTGCCTGCGCGGCGAGCGAGCGGCGCACCGCGTCGAAGAACACCGCCGGCGCCCGTGCCCGTTCGCCGGCGATGATCACGAGGCTCGGATTGACGATCTTGGCGGCATTGGCAATGCCGATGCCGAGAAGGGCCCCTGCCCGCTCGAAAATGTCGCGCGCCGCGAGATCCCCCGCCTCGACCGCGGCCGACAGCTTTTCGATCGCGGCCTGAACGGCGAGCGGGTCGTCGAGATGGGTCGCGTCGAAAAAGGTCGCGGCCTCCCGCATCACCGCGTAGTCGGCGACATAGGCTTCGAGGCAGCCGCGCTGGCCGCAACGACAGAGTGCACCGCCGATCTCGATCTTGGTGTGGGCGAGTTCGGCCGCAAAGCCGTCTGAGCCGCGATAGATCTTGCGGTCGAGCACCAGCGCCATGCCGACGCCGTGCTCGACGGTCACGACGATGAAATCGCGCTCGGCCCTGCCGACACCGAACCAGAGTTCGGCGAGGCCGACGAGATTGGCGTCGTTGTCCATGGCGACGGGAAGGCCGGTCGCCTCCTCCATCATCCGGCGCAGGGGCACCTCGCGCGCGGTGAAGATCGGGTTCCAGTGGATCATGCCGCTGCGCACACGGACCCAGCCGGGCACCCCAATGCCGACGCCCGCGATGCGCTCCCGCGCGATGCCGGACCGGGAGACGACGCTGTCGATCGCGGTCGCGCAGAGCGAGACGACCTTTTCCGGCATCAGCCCGCGCAGGCGCACCGGCACGACGTCGTCGAGTACGATGTCGCCGAGATAATTCGTCACCGACACCGCGATCTGGTGGAGCGACAGCTTCAGGCCGATGGCGAAGGTCGCCTGCGGATCGAGCGACAGGTTGGATTTCGGCCGGCCGGGCTGACCCGGCTCGGCCTCGCCGAGATCCTGCCGGATCAACCCCTCCTCGAGCAGTTGCGCGGTGATAACCGAGACCGTGCCGGCGCTCATGCCGGTCGCCTTGGCGATCTCGACGCGCGCGATCGACCCCGACTCGCGGATCGCCGCGAGGACGCGGCCGCGATTGGCGGTTCGCACGGCGTCGAGATCGGGGACCGAGCGCTGCCGTGGCAGCGAGTGGCCCTGGCGTCCGTCCTCAGGCATCGCCGGTGGCGGCAAGACTTTCGGGCGTCGCCGCGCCGGGTCCCGGCACGGCGCCCGGCGGGCACTTGCCGAGGATGATCATGCCGAGCACTTCATCCTTGGTGACGTCGCTGGTGCGCGCCGTGCCGACGACCTTGCCGTTCTTCATCACCGCCACGCGGTCGGCGAGGTCGAACACGTCATGGATGTCGTGGCTGATCAGGAAGATGCCGATGCCTTCCTTCTTCAACGACTTGATCAGATCGCCGACCTGCGCCGTCTCCTGCGGGCCGAGCGCCGCCGTCGGCTCGTCCATGATCAGGATGCGGGCATTGAAGTGGATCGCGCGTGCGATCGCCACCGACTGGCGCTGACCGCCCGAAAGCTTCGACACCGGCTCCTTGAAGCGGCGGAAGTTCGGGTTGAGGCGGTGCATGACCTTGCGGGTCTCCGCCTCCATCGCGACGTCGTCGAGCGTCCCGAGTTTCGTCTTCAACTCACGGCCGAGATAGAGGTTCGCGGCCGCATCGACATTGTCGGCGAGCGCAAGCGTCTGGTAGATCGTCTCGATGCCGAGCGCCTTGGCGTCGCGCGGGTTGTTGATCGCGACCTCCTTGCCTTCGATCAGGATCTGGCCGTGGTCGCGCTTGTATGCGCCGGAGAGGATCTTGATCAGCGTCGACTTGCCCGCGCCGTTATGGCCGAGCAACCCGACCACCTCGCCCGCATGAAGATCAACACTGGCATGGTCGACGGCCTTGATACCGCCGAAGGCGATCGAGATGTCACGCATCTCGATGAGTGGGGTTTGTCCGTTCTTCATGGCTTCCCTCCTCACTTCACGCGGCGGCGGTAGATCTGGTCGACATAGACGGCGACCACGAGCACCGAGCCGACGACGATGTTCTGCCAGGCGGACGGCAGGTTCAGAAGCTGCATCCCCGAGGTGATCGACTGCATCAGCAGCGCACCGAGCATGGCCCCGTAGATCGTGCCGACACCGCCCGCGAGCGACGTGCCGCCGATGACCGCGGCGGCGATCACGTACAGCTCGTTCAGGTCGCCGAGTGACACGGTCGACGCGTCGAGGCGGGCGGAGGCCACGATCGCCGAGATCGCAGCGAGCAGCCCCATCAGCGCGAAGACCTTGACGGTCATCAGCTTGGTGTTGATGCCGGCGAGCTCGGCCGCTTCCGGGTTGCCGCCGATCGCATAGACGTAGCGGCCGAAGGTGGTGCGCGAGGCGATGAACGTCATCACCAGGCCGACCGCCATCGCGATGAGCACCGGAACCGGGTAGCCGGTGTAGAAGATCAGACCCTCGGCGCAGCGCACGACCTTTTCGCCGGCCATGCAGACGGCGGTGCCGTCGCGGAGTTCGACACCCGGCGGGATGGTGATGCCGTTGGCAATCGCGTACTGCTCGATCAGACGCGGCGGCCACGGATAGGAATTGACGATCAACGTCACGCCGAGGACGGCCGCGCAGCCGAGCGCGATGATCAGGAGTTCGGCCCAGACGGGTCGAAGCGGAAACTTGAAGCGCTCGCGCTGACGGCGGCCGCTATAGACCGCCATCGCGATCGCGGCGCAGGCGATCAAGGCGAGCGTCCAGCTCCAGAACGGGCCAAGCCACGATTCCGGGACGCCACCGCCGACGATCTTGAAGGTCTTGTCGAGCGGGGCGATCGTCACGCCTTCGGATATGTAGAAGCCGATGCCTCGCCCATAGGCGATGAGACCACCAAGCGTGACGATGAAGGAGGGAATCGCGAGGTAGGCGGTGAGATAGCCGTTGAAGGCGCCGATCAGCACACCGACCGACAGCGCCGCGATGGTCGCGAGGATCCAGATCGACCAGTGACCGACGCCGAGCGCCGGGGCCAGCACCTGCACCTGCAGCACCGCCGCGACGACGGCGACGAGCGTGAGCAGCGAACCGACCGACAGGTCGATGTGGCGCATGATGATGATCAACACCATGCCCGTCGCCATGATGGCGATGGAAGCGGTCTGAACCAGCAGAGTCCAGATGTTGCGCGGTGTCAGGAACGAGCCGCCGAGAAGCCCTTCATTCGGCAGTCTCAGGCCGCTCCAGATGTCGAAGACGCACCAGATCGCGAAGATGGCGCCGATCATGCCGATCGTGCGCGGGTCGATCTCCGTCGCTTTGAAGAAGCGCGCGACCGGACCCATATGCGCGGCTGCCGGCTCGGAGGCACCGCTTTTGCTGTCACTCATTCGTTCCATCCCCCTCGACTTGGCGCCGTTTTTCAAGCGCTTCTCGCATGGCCCGCGACCGGGTCGCGTTTTTGCCTGAGTACGGCACACCTCGTTCGTCACAGCAAGGGCGTGGGCACACCCCGCCGGCGGGCGAGCCACGCAACGGTGGCCGGTTCGCCCTTGTGTCTCAACAGCACTCTGGTGAAGAAAAACGCGCCATCCTTTTCCAGGATGGCGCGTTCAGCCGGGTCAGCAGCGCCGATCCGGCGATGTCGTCACTTGCAGGCTTCCACGTCGGCGGCAGCGCCGGCGCAGGCCTCTTCCTTCGAGATCCAGCCGGCCGAGATCACGTCGCCGAGGTTCGCCTTGGTGATCGGGTTCGGGGCGAGCAGGATGGCGTTCATCTCGACGCCCTTCTTGCCGTCCTTGAACTTGGCGACGCCCGGGAGAGCGTCCATCGCGGTGCCGGCGGCGAGAGCGTTGGCGGCTTCACCGGCGACCTTGCCGAGCGCGCGGCTGTCCTTCCAGACCGACACGAGCTGCGTGCCGGTGGCGACGCGGTTCAGCGCGGCCTTGTCACCGTCCTGGCCCGTGACCGGAACCGAACCGGCGAGACCCTGGGCGGTCAGAGCGGCGACGACGCCGCCGGCCATGCCGTCGTTCTGCGAGATGACAGCGTCGACCTTGTTGTTCTGCGAGGTCAGGCACTGCTCCATGTTCTTCTGGGCATTGTCCGGCTTCCAGCCGTCGGTGAACGTCTCGCAGACGTTCTTGATCTTGCCGGCGTCCATGTTCGGCTTCAGCACTTCCATGATGCCGTTGAACAGGAAGGTCGCGTTCGGGTCGCCCTTGTCGCCCTTGATGAAGGCGAAGTTGCCTTCCGACTTGCCCTTCTCGAGCATCGTCTTGGCCATCAGGCGGCCGACGCCGACGTTGTCGAAGGTCACATAGAGCGCGTTCGGATCTTCGAACTGCACGTCATAGGCAATCGCCTTGAGGCCAGCGTCGTTGATCTTCTGGATCGAGGGAAGGATGGCGTCGCTGTCGAAGGCGACCACGAGGATCACGTCGACCTTCTGCGAGATCAGGCCTTCGATGTCGGCCGCCTGCTTCTGGGCCGAGCCCTGCGCATCGGTCGAGATGTACTTGTTGCCGGCGGCCTCGACGACGGCCTTGATCGCCGCTTCGTCGGTCTTCCAGCGCTCTTCCTGGAACGTCTTCCAGGACACGGCGATCGTCTTGCCCTGCGCAAGAACGCTGGTGACCGAGGCGCCGAGCATCAGCGCGCCGGCGGCTACGGCGAGAATTGCACGCTTCATTCTTGTTCTCCTCCCGAGAGAATGTTGTGACCGCCCGGCGTGTGTCCGCACGGATCGGCACGGGGGTCCGACGGTTTCTTCGACCCTCGAAAATACATTGCTCGGATGCCTTCAAACTGTCAAGAATGGCGCGATGAGCAGCATGACGAACATGCGGAAAAACAAAGATGATGGGTGAGGAAATACCGGCAAGGCGTTACAAAGTATTGCGTTTTCCGATCGAACCCTTTGCGGATAGCCTCGACCGCGGCGCGTCCATCGCTCGTGTGAACGACCGCGCACCACGCAGCGATGGTCGCGCGGCGCGGTCCACAACCAGTGCGTCGATCGGGTCGCGGCTGTCGGCCGCAGCCAGATTGCTCGCCGTGATCGCCGCCCTCGTTTCGATGCTGGTGGTCGCACCGCCCGCCATGGCAACCGGCAGCGGCCCGATGACGGCGGATGCCACGCTTTCGAACTGGTATCGGCTCGTTCTCGAACTCGTCCGGCACACGCCGACCTATACGCCGCCGGTCGCGAGCCGCACCTTCGCCTATGTCGGGATCACGGCCTACGAGGCGGTTGCTTCCGGCAATCCGACCCTCGTCTCGCTCGCGGGGCAAGTGAACGGGCTCACGGCCCTGCCGAAGCGCGACGCGGGCCAGACCTACAGTGAAGCGGTGGTTCTCAATGCCGCGCTGACCGCCGTCGTCACCGACCTGTTCTCAAACACCGGTCCAACGGGCCAGCGCGCCATGTCGGCCATGACGGAGAAGCTGCGCGCGGCCGTGGCGACCGACGTGCCCGCCGATGTCGTCGCTCGCAGCGAGGCGTTCGGTGCCGGCATCGCCGACCATGTTCTCGCCTGGTCGCGGACGGATGGCGGCGCGGTCATCGTCAATCAGGGCTTTCCGCTCGACTATGAACTCGCGAGCGGTCCCGCGAACTGGAAACCGACAAGCACCTTCGTGCAGCAGCAAAAGCCGCTCCTGCCGCTTTGGGGGGCGAATCGCGCCTTCGCCATGCCGGACGGCGCCGCCTGCCCCCTGCCGCCGCCGCCGGAGTACAGCGAGGACAAGGGCTCGACGTTCTACAAGCAGGCCTATGAAGTCTACGACACCGTCCGCAACCTGACGCCCGAGCAACGCGCCATTGCCAAGTTCTGGGCCGACGACGCCATGCTCTCGGTGACACCGCCGGGTCATTGGGTCTCCATCGCGGCCATGATGATCAAGCGTGAAAATCTGCCGCTCGATCGGGCCGTCGAATTGATGGCGCGCCTCGGCATCTCGCTCGGCGACGCGTTCATCGGCTGCTGGCATGCCAAGTTCGAGTATGATCTGCTCCGGCCCGTGACCTATATCCGTCGGGTCATCGACAAGACCTGGGAGCCGGTGCTCATCACGCCGCCCTTCCCCGAATATCCCAGCGGCCACAGCACGCAGTCGGGGGCCGCCGCCGAAGTGCTGACCGCTTTCTTCGGCGACGATGTCGCCTTCGTCGACGAGACGGGATCGGCCGACGGCCTTGAGCCGCGCTCGTTCAGGAGCTTCCACGAAGCTGCAAACGAGGCGGGCATCTCTCGGCTCTATGGCGGCATCCATTTCCGCGAGGCGATTGACCGGGGGCTCGCCCAGGGTCGCTGCATCGGCGCCTACGCCACCGCACTCCGGACGAGGAACTAACCCGTGCGTCGATCCGTTCTCGCCCTTTTGTTCGGGCTGGTCGTCTCGACCCCCGTCACGATGGTCGCCGCCGCCGAAGAGCCGGTGGCGGTCCCCAGTTTCGTCGAGGAGACCGCGCGTGCTGGCCTCGACAGCCGCTACATGGGCGATTGGGAGTTCATGGTCGGCGGCGGTGTCGCGACCTTCGACTGTAGCGGCGACGCCTATCCGGACGTGTTCCTGTCGGGCGGCACGGCGCCGTCCTCGCTCTTCGTGAATCGGTCGAGCCGGGGCGGAGACCTTCGCTTCGAGAAGGTTCTCAGCGGGCTGGAGATGACCGGCGTCACCGGCGCCTATCCGCTCGACATCGACGGCGATGGCACGCTCGATCTGGTGCTGCTGCGGGTGGGCGAGAACGTCGTCATGCGCGGCCTCGGCGGCTGCCGGTTCGAGCGCGCGAACGAGGCCTGGGGCTTTGACGGCGGCAACGCCTGGACGGCTGCTTTTGCCGCGACCTTCGAGCGGGGTGCCGAATGGCCGACGCTCGCTGTCGGCAATTACATCGACCGCGCCGAGGAGATTTTTCCCTGGGGCACCTGCACGGACAACTGGCTGCATCGCCCGGCGACAAACGGCAGTGCGACGGAGCGGCGTTTCGCGCCACCTTTGCCGCTGAAGCCGAGCCATTGCGCCCTGTCGATGCTCTTCACGGACTGGAACCGCTCCGGCACGCCGAGTCTGCGCATCTCGAACGACCGCGAATACTACAAGGGCGGGCAGGAACAGCTCTGGCATGTAGAGCCTGGCAAGCCCCCTGCCCTCTACACGGAGGCGGAAGGCTGGAAGTCGCTGCGCATCTGGGGCATGGGCATTGCTAGCGCCGATCTCGACCTCGACGGCTATCCCGAATACTTCCTGACCAGCATGGCCGACAACAGGCTCCAGCTTCTCGCGGACACCAAGGCGATCCCGGTTCGTCCGACCTACAAGGAGGCGGCCTGGCCCAAGGGCGTGACCGCCCAGCGCCCCTATATCGGCGAGGATCTGCGACCGAGCACCGCCTGGCACACGCAGTTCGAGGACGTGAACAATGACGGGTTCGTCGATCTGTTCATCGCCAAGGGCAATGTCGCCAAGATGCCGGACTTCGCCGCGAAGGATCCGAACAACCTGCTGCTGCAGAAGCCGGACGGGAAATTCATGGAAGCCGGTGACAAGGCCGGCGTCGCCAGCACGTTGATCTCGCGCGGCGCCATTCTGAGCGACCTCAACCTCGACGGCCTGATCGACATGATCGTGGTCAATCGCTGGGAGCCGGCGCAGGTGTGGCGCAATACCAGCACCAATGCGGGGCGCTCGATCAACGTCGCGCTCTCGCAGACCGGCGCGAACCGCAATGCGATCGGTGCGTGGGTCGAGGTTCGTGTTGGTGACCGCATCCAGCGGCGGGAGATCACGGTCGGCGGCGGCCATGTCAGCGGCCACCTCGGCTGGATCCACTTCGGCATCGGCACCGCCGATGAAGCCGCAGTGCGGGTTTTGTGGCCTGACGGGGAAACCGGCGAATGGGCGACACTGAAAGCCGAAAGCTTCACCGTCCTCGACAGGGCGTCGGGCGCCCGCGGCGTCGAGATCAAGTGAGGCTGCGCACGACGGTGATGTGGGCGCGCGCGTGCCGCCGGACTACCGCGCCATCGCGATGAGCTTGTTGACCTGCACCGCCATTTCGGAGAAGTGCAGTCGATCATTCTCGGAACCGGCCGACTTGGAAGCGTCCCCAAGGCGTAACCGGAGCTTGGGCAGATAGGTTCGCAGCCATGCCGGGTAGATGGTGTCGTCGCCGCTCTCAGCCGCGATTGCCGCAGTTCGTGCGTCGATGCCTGTGGCCATGAGCACTGCGGCCTGCGCCGCCTCGCCCGATCCGGCAGTGGCCCAAGCCTCCAGTAAGGCGCGCGTCTGCGCGACATATCCCCGCTGCAAGGCGCGGCGATGGAACGGCGCCGTACTCAAATCGCCCCAGATCGCGTCGGCAACGTCCTGACCAAACTGGACGGGCGAGTAGGCATCCTTGTCGCGACCGGACTGGCTCTCGAGAAGCGCAATCTTCGTACCCGACAGGACTTCCTTCACCAGGCTTTGCTGGACCTGGTCGATGCTCCGGTAGCCCCCGAACACGGCGACGCGCTCCAGCAGCGCCGGCTTCTGATAGGCCTCGAACGACGCCGCTCCCTCTCCGAGAATGTAGGCGATGGCCTTTTTCTGTTCGGATGCCGGAACGTAGGAGACCAGCGGTCCCGGGCCGTCGCCGATCTTCGGCATGCTTCCCGCGATCAGGCTGGCGACGGACTTCACGTAGGTGAGCTGCGTGTTGAGTACGATCGGATAGGTCGAGCGGAACAGATCGTCCTTGCCGACGGTCGTGGCGTCCAGACGGTCGAGTGACCGCAGCACATTCGTGACGCCGAGCTTCGTCGCCTCGATGCGATCGGAACCCGTGTTCTCCATCTGGATCCGCGGATCCATGCCGAATGTCGGCACCTCCTCCGCCAGCTCGGCCACGCCCCAGTAGAGGGCACGATCCTTGGTGAACCCGGCAGCAAAGGCATCGAGTTCGGCCTGTTCACGTGTCGGATCGTTGCCGAAACTGCTATAGCCCCATTTGATCGCGGCAAAGTCATAGGGGCCGATCTTGCCGACGCCGACCGTCACGCCGTCGCCCGGCTGAGCAACCTGATTGAAGCGACCATAGGCCATGATCGAGCTGTTGGGGCCGAACCTGTTGGCGAACATCGCGTCGCGCATCTGGGAGATCGTGTAGGCGGTCGAGGCGATCTGGTTGTGGCGAAGGCCGAGCGTGTGGCCGATCTCGTGGGCGACGATGTAGCGAAGGATCTCATCGCGCTTTTGCTGGCTCAACGGCAGGCTGGAAGCCCCGGGATCGACCGTTCCCAATACGGAGAAATAATAGGCCGAGAAGTAATCGATGACGCTCGGCCAGATCAGGACGTGCGCCGACAGCGTCTCCCCCGAGCGCGGATCGACGACGTGCGGTCCCATGGCGTTGACATAGGCCGAGGGGACCCAGCGGATGACGTTGAGGCTGACATCCTCGACCGACCAGTCCGGATCCTGCTCGGGTGTCGGTGCATCGAGAACGCGGATCGCATTCGAGAACCCGGCTGCCTCGAAGGCAGGCAGCCACATCTCGATTCCGGCCTTGATCGCGGGCCTCCAACGCTCCGGCACGCCAGGGCCGATGTAGAAGGTGATGGGCTTGATCGGATCACTGACGGCAGTGCCCGGATTGGCCTTCTCGAGGCGGAAGCGGTTGATCACGCGCCGCGTCTCCTGCGCTGCGCCGGACGCCGTCTCGAAATCGGTGAACTTGCTCGCGAAATAGCCGACGCGCTGGTCGAAATAGCGCGGTTTCATCGGCGTTTCGGGCAGGAAGACCAGCGAATGGCCGATGATCAGCGAAACCGGCGCCGGGCCTTGTGTCGGATCCTTCGGATTGGCGGCGAGGAACGTGACATGGGATCGGATGTTCACATTGCTCTCGAAGACGCGCACGCGATCGATATAGCTTTTGCTGGGATCAACCGCCGCAGGCAGGAGGCCGGTCCGCGCCACGAAGGCGCGGCCGCTGGCGCTGGCGATGTCGGACGAAAAGACCGCCGTGACGTCGATCAGCATGGCCCCGTCCGGCGCTTCCGCCATGATCGGGAAGGTCGCGACGACCGCACCCGTCTCCAGCGTGTTCAAGGCGACATCGATCGGTCGGATCTTGGGATCGTTCGGTTGCGCGCCTTCGGGTGAAGTGCGTTCATCGACCGGTTCGGCCGTGGTCACTTGGCTAGCGCGCTTGCCGGCCTTGGTGGTTAGATCGCGGATGAGAAGCGTGCCGCCATGGCGCTCGAACTGGGCGAGGAGTGTCGCCGCCTCAAGGCGATCGGCGACGATACCGGCCGGAATGCCGACTGCTTCCGCATACCAGAGAAAGGGCTTGCCGATCGCCGCCCTCGGCACGGCGAGAATGTAGGATCCGTCCTTCTCGTAGACGCCTACCCGTCCCTGCCCGATCGTGCGTGCGCCTTGCAGGATCGTCTCAGCCGACGGAGCGGCGGCGGCAACACCGTCCATCGGCATCGATGTACCGAGAAAGAACGCCGAAACGGCAAGACAACGACACAGATTTCGCAAGGAACCGGCGGAGATCATGCTGCAAAGGCCCTGATGCTAAAACGTGATCCTAACCGCCGAACCGCGGCGATGACGATAGGGGCATGCACGGATGGGGTGATCTCAGAGCGCTCCGTCGGAGGTCAGGGCCATCACGTCCTTGAGAGAGCCATTCTTCCCGTAAAGGCAGGCAAAATCCTTCTTGCCCTCAGCGCCCTTGTCGGCAATCCCCTTCACCCTGAAACCATCCGCTGTCGGATCGATCTGCCCCTCGTTGGCGAGGCGCACCTTCATGACATCGACGCCGTACATGGCCTGGACGGCGTCGGTGCACGCGATCAGCATGGCGCGCTCGTCGATGGCGGGAGCCGGTTCACTCGCCGCATTTGACGCACCGGAAATCGCGAAATCGATGGTGAACTTGCAGGTCTCGTTGCGGCGCGCAGCATTGCGCATGAGGTAGACTTGCGCCGTGTAGGTACCGCCAACGCTCAGCGTGCCTTTGAACGTGTCGCCTTCGCTGGATCCGATGTGGATCGCCTCATTGGAACCGGGCGGCAGAAGGTTGAAGTAGCAGCTGCCATTATTGCCCGAGAACACGACGGACATCACCTGCCCGGCACGGGCGTCGAGCGTGTAATTGACAGCGTTGTCGCCCTTGATGCTTGACGAAATCTTGGCCGACGACGCACCGGCCTTGAACCGCACGGCTTCTGTCCGATCCGCCGCGACGGATACCGTGGCTTGGGCGACCACACCGATGAGGGCAAGCGCAATGAGAACCATCCGCATCGCAGTCTCCTCCTGCAGATCTCACTAGAAGCTCCGGGAGATCAAACTCGCGGTTTCAGTTTCGCAGTTTATGGTGATGCGGAAACGGGGTCGAATGACTATTCGTGACTTTTCATGATACAGTTTCATGAATGGCAGGAAGGATCAGCAATATCCTCGATGGGATTTTAACTGTCGATCCAATGATTTGAGCACTACCCTTCGTCCTGGCCACATTCACCGTTGACCTCCGGCGCGGGCGGCATCGCCGAGATACGTCAATGCATGAACGTACGTCATAAATCGTTCTAGTGCTCCGTTCGTTCGGCCAAGCCGGCCTGAGGACCTGATGACCGAGGATCGAAAACTCATGAACCTGCGCGGACTCCAGGCCTTCGAGGCTGTCGCGCGCCACAGGTCGGTGACGCTTGCGGCTCGCGAACTCGGCCTGACGCAAAGCGCCGTCAGCCATCAGATCCGCCGTCTTTCGATCGAACTCGGCGAGAAGCTGATCGAGAAATCCGGACGCTCCATCGTCATCACCGAGGCAGGCCGACGGTTGGCCGAGGAGCTGCATGGGGCCTTCGGCAAACTCGAACTGGCAACGCGCCGCACGATCCGGGGCGGACCGGAGACACTGCGACTGGCTGTCTGCAGCGCTTTTTCAACCGGCTGGTTCATCCGCCGCATGGACGACTTCATGGAGAAAAGCCCGGACATCGATGTCCAGCTCCACATGTACGCGGCCGATCCCGAGCTGACCGACCGCGTGGCCGACGCTTTCGTCGCCGGCCGACCCACGCAGCCCGGATACAGCGCCGTGCCGCTTCTCAAGGAGAAGCTCGTCGCGGTTCGATGCATCGATCCCGGCAGTCGCGACGCATCGAATTCTCGCCTGCCGTTGATTACGACGGAACTTGATGCCCGAACGCTTGGGGATGACTGGGTCGCCTATTGCCATCATGCCGGCTTCGACCTCGCCTTGCTGCATACGGGGCGCTGGCTGCAATGTTCGCACTACATTCTTGCCCTGGACCTCGCGCGATCCGGCCTCGGGATCGCGCTGGTGCCGGATTTCCTTGCCGCGGCCGATGTCGAGGCCGGGCGGCTCGCGCTTCTCGGGCCGGCGCAGATGCCGACCGGTCAGGACTACTTCCTCTGCGTGAAGACGGCCCGCCGCAACGAGCCGCCCTTGCGGACATTGATCAACTGGTTCAAGGCGGTGTCGCCTGGAATCCTGTGATCCGGGCGGCCTCGAGAGCTTGGCGACACGTGGGGCAAGGTCCCTGCGCTCGGACGCGGCACAGCATGGGAGGACATGGTTGGTCCGCATCTTGGGCTTGCTCCTTCTCGCCCTGTCGCTCGCCGGCTTCATGGTGAGCGGCATCTGGCTTGCAGACCCGTCGGCTGTGCCGTTCGGAATTCCGACGATCGGTTTCCAACCCGCATTGGCAGTGACCATCCTGGCGGCGGTGGCCTTTTTCCTGCCGTGGCTCATGGCCGGCATTGGCCTTCTCACCGGACGGGTCTGGGGGCCGCCGGTCGCCACCATCGTGTGCATGATGCTTTTGTTTCTCGTGCCGATCGGCACGTTCATCGGGATCTTTGGCTTCTACGCGCTGCGCGGCGGGCGACGGCTGATCCGTTCAGAAGCACCGGCTGCAGCCTGGCAGGCCGATGACCATGCGGATTATGTCGGGGACCCGCGCAAGACACGCACCTGCGCCCATCTCGCGCCGGTGGAGGCCGCCATCCGTGCGGCCGGGATACCTGTGCGGCCGCACTGGGAGAACAGCGTCGAGGCGAAGTGTCGGGTCGATCTCGTTGCCCTTCGCAAGCGCTTCGGCGCCCTGCCGACCGTGGTCGAGGGCGATGTCCCCGAGGATGTGCGCTCGCCCGACTCGCCGCGATGGGGGCATCTTCGTTGTGTCGCCTGTCGATCGCTTATACATCTCGCACGCGTCGATGCCGGGCCGGAAACGCCCGTTTTCCCATTTTCGGCCGCATGACGGGGAGGCCAGACCCATGATCCGCCGTTTCCTTGCTTTCCTCGGCGGCGCCTGCCTTGGCTATGTGCTCACGGTGATCGGGGCTTTCGTGTTCTGGTCGATGACCGGCAGCTCCGGTCCAGACTATATGCCGCTCCTGGTGGTTCTGTTCGGCATCGCGCCGGTCGTGGCGCTGCTGGCGGGGCTCGTCGCGTCGGGGGCCCTCGGTGGACGGCGGTCACCGCCCGCTCCGGTCGATGCCCCGATGCGGGCGCATCCCTTGCCACCGCATCGAAACAGCCCGGCGCAGATCGCGATCGCGGTCGTCGTCGCGCTTCTCGTCGGCCTCGTGCTCTGGGTGACCGGGGAAACGCCAATCATGCCGCTTTTCGTGCCGCGCTGATCGGGCCATTGTGCGGCCGCAAAACGCCGAACCGGGTGCTGCGCCCGGTTCTCAAAAACGCATGTTCAGTGAGATGCTGCCCGACAGCGTCTGGTCATTGGCGCCGATATCGGCTGCGCCGCGCAGTCCAATGTTCAGGTTCCGGGTCGGTTTGATGTCGAACCCGGCCGCAAGATGGGCCGTGTCGATGTCCTGACGAGCGCCGATGAGGACGAAATCCGATCTGGGCAGCCCGTTCAGTCGCGCCGTTGTTTCATCGCCCTCCGCCAACTGGTGCGCCCAGGCAGCGCGCAGGAAACCCGACATCGGCACACCGCCAAGTTCGAGATCCGCAGCGATCTCGAGACCAAGCTCACTGCGCGCCGTCAGCGAGGTATCACCATCGATCGTGACGCCGCCCGGTCCCGCATCCGCCGTCTTTTCGATGATGTCGCCATGGGTTGTGACGGCCGCCTGCAGGCTGCCGAAGGGGCGAAGGCGTGCCTCGCCCATACGGAACGCATCGAAGGCGGCCTCGACGCGGCCGGAGACGACATGGGCGTCGTAGGAGGCCGAAACGGACGACAGGGAAAGGACCGGGATGGACCGACGCGTCTCGACGTCGAGGTAGGAATAGGCGAGAGCGCCGGCAATCGTAAAGCCACCGATTTCGGTCGTGCCGGAGAGGCCGAGCTGGAAGGCGGTCGCGGACAAGGATCCGAGGCCATCATCCATGGTCGCCGAAATGTCCGATCCGCCCATGGCGACGCCGATCCGCGTCGTGTCGTCGAACCAGACATCGATACCGGCCGCCAGACCCGCCGTTGTCGTGTCCTGACCGATCTCCCCGATCGGAGCCGATCCGCTGTGCGAGCCGGTCGCGCCGATCGCAGCCCCCCAGACGGCATAGCGCCCGGCGAGCGACGGCTCGAATACCCCTGCCGTCGCGCGAGCGTCGACCCTTGCCCCGGGCTCGTCCGTCAGTGCCATTGGCGTCACCGCGAGCGGACGGAGCGGCGGGCCCGGCAGGCGGCCGGCGAGATTGGGATCGAGCATCGCCGCGAGAAAAAATGAATCGGTGAGCGATGCCATCGGCGCGGTCGCGGTGTGGACGTGGCCGGCGATCTGGTCCAATGCCGCCGGAATCTGATCGGCCGGCAGCCGCAGGATCGGCAGGATCACCGTCGGATCGGCCTGGGCGCGGGTGGCGCGATCAATCCCGGCCGCGACACTGCGCTGGTTGAGCGTCGATCCCGGCCCGCCGACCACCGGTCCGAGCTTGCGGGTGTCAAGCGTCAGCGTGACCCGCGTTGCGTCATAGCCCACCATCCAGTCGAAAGCGGGATCGTTCTGGTTACGAATGTCGACCGCATCGAAGCGACTGCCGTTCAGTCCGCCACCGGCGGTGAGGAGGTCATAGGTTTTGTAGAACTCGTAGTCACCGCCGAGCGCAGTCAGCCGTAGCGTGCCGCCGAGCGTCGCCGAACCCGTGACTGCCAGCTTGTCGGCAGCCGCCGGGTCGACATCGATCGCGGTCGACGAACCCGGTACGAGCGAAAGGTTCCCAGCGAACGACAGGGTGCCCACACTCGTCTCGCCCGCTGGTGAAAGGGTGCCATCCTTCTGCACCAGCGTACTGCCCACGACCCCCGCCCCGGCGAGGGTCGCGAAAGCACGGACGGTCACATCGCTCGATGCCGCCAGCGAGCCGGTGCTGGCAACGAAGAGCGTGCCGGCCTTGATGTCGGTCTTGCCGGTGAACATGTTCACGCCGGAAAGCGTCAACTGGCCGCTGCCGCCCTTGGTGATCCCCCCCGTGCCGGTGATCACCCCGTCAAAGGCCGTGTCGATGTTGGCGCCGCCAACTGTGAGCGTGCCCGAGCCGAGCGCCACGGTTCCCCCCGTCCCAGCAAGCGACCCGACCGTCTCGTTGAAGCCTTGCAGGTCGAAGGCACCGCCCGTCACCGACAGCGATGCCGCGTTCGACAGCCGCTCCGCCGCGCCAAGCTGCAACGTGCCGCCGCTCACCGTGACGCTCGATGCTGCCGAGGTGCCGTTCAGCACCGTCGTGCCGGTGCCCGACTGCGTCAGCGTCCCTGCCCCCAGATTGGCGTTCACCGTCCCGCCGCTCAGGCCGTAGGTCGATGCCGTCAGCATGCCCGTGCCGGCGATGACGCCGCCGCTCAGCGAGAGCGTGCCGACCGTCTCGTTGAAGCCCTGCAGGTCGAAGACGCCGCCCGTCACCGACAGCGATGCAGCGTTCGACAGCCGCTCCGCCTTGCCAAGCCGCAGCGTGCCGCCGCTGACCGCGACGCTCGATGCCGCCGAAGTGCCGTTCAGCACCGTCGTGCCGGTGCCCGACTGCGTCAGCGTCCCCGCCCCGAGATTGGCGTTCACCGTCCCGCTGAACAGGTCGTAGGTCGATGCCGTCAGCGTGCCCGTGCCGTCGATGACGCCGCCGCTCAGCGAGAGCGTGCCGACCGTCTCGTTGAAGCCTCGCAGGTCGAAGGCACCGCCCGTCACCGACAACGCCGCGGTGTTCGACAGCCGCTCCGCCGCGCCAAGCCGCAGCGTGCCGCCGCTGACGGCGACGCTCGATGCCGCCGAGGTGCCGTTCAGCAGCGTCGCGCCGGTGCCCGATTGCGTCAGCGTCCCCGCCCCGAGATCGGCGTTCACCGTCCCGCCGCTCAGGCCGTAGGTCGATGCCGTCAGCATGCCCGTGCCGGCGATGACGCCACCGCTCAGCGAGAGCGAGCCGACCGTCTCGTTGGAGGTGCCGAGGTCGAGGATAGCCCCGCTACTGACGCTGACAGCGGCGCTGTCGCCAATCGCGGAGCCGTTTTGCAGGCTGAGCGTTCCGGCGTTAACCCGGACGTGGCCCGGGAACGTGTTGCTGCCGGAGAGAGTCAGCGCGCCCAGACCCTGTTTGACGAAACCGCCACTCCCCTGCACGGATCCCGAAAAGAGCAGGCTATAGCCATTCGTATCGATGGTTCCGCCAGCCGCGTCGAGCATGATCGGCCGCGCGGTGACGATGTCGGCAAGCGTCTTCAACGTTCCGCCGCTGAAGGTCAGCGACCCACCCGCTGCACCGAGCGCTGCGTCGCCGCCGATTACGAGGGTGCCGCCCGCGAGTACCGTCCCGCCGGAATAGGTATTCGTGCCCGTCAGCGTCAGGGCGCCATCGCCGGACTTCACCACCGTGCCCTTTACCGGAATGAGGCAGGTCTCATTGTTCGGCGTCGCCTGGCCGTCGGCAGTGCATTCGCTGATCGAGCCGGCATAGGTGGCATCCGTCGACTGGTTGAACTCCAGCGTTGCGGTCGCGCCGGTCTCCTTCGGTTGGTGATACGGATCGCCCCGGAAGAAGCCTGATGGGAGGCTTGGGACGTCATCGAAGTTTTCGTCACCAGCCCGCTTTCGCCCACCGAACGTGACATTCCATTTGAGCGAGTCCGTGTCGACGATCAGCCTACCGCCAGAGATCCACCATACGGGTGGCACACTCTGTCCGGCCGCCTTGTAGTTGGCGTCAGCGGTACCCTTCAGTGTCCAGGTTGACGATCCTTCCTTGATGAACCCGCCAAATCCCTGAAACTTCTTGGACGTGCTGCCAGATGCCGAGTAAGCACCGACGTCCGAGACGAGAAACTCCGACTGCCCTTCCCCGGACAAGGACAGGTCGGCAAACCCAAAATCCGCGCTTGTTGCCCGCGAACGCGCCACACCATTGAGTGCCCACCCTGGCCGAAGCACCAGCGTTCCGAGGCGCTGCCCCGGAGCACCAAAGTCGATGTCCCCATTGATCACGCCAGAGTTGATGACAAGATCTCGGCCTTCACCAAGCTGCATCGTGCCCGTGATGACCCCGTCATTTCGGATTATCGTGTTGTAAACCGCCTTGAGCTTCTGCTTGTTGTTTTCTTCAAGAATATCACTTTTGTCATCGTATATAATTCCATAATTCCGTAACGGAACTGGAACATTTGGCGATTGATACTCAAATAAAGCATCAAATTTGTTGTGAACGGTAACCAGACCGCCATAATGCTGCAACGCTTCTGCCGTGTCGTCTTTTCCTTGAACGATTTTGTTTACGATAAGCCCGCTATTGATCAATTCAAATACACTTTTACTTGGTGTCACACCCAGCACGTCGATTGTCTTTTCTCTTCCCTCTCTACCGACAATTCCGGAATTCGTGACTTTGTTGGGCAGCCCTGTCGCATTTTTCACCGCAGATCGGATAGTTATCGCAGACATTATGGGTACAAGAGACGCGCCTTGATCAATAATTATCACGTTTTCTTCTCCACTAATGATGATACCGCCGCCGGAAGTACTGCCGAAAGATGAACCGGCGCCGTATCTCACATTGTTTTGGCTACCGATGATCGTCAGAGCAGCCTGCACACTCGGCGCATTATTGGCAATAACTCTCATAAACTCGAATTCATTACCATTACCGACAACATTAATTGGCACTGATTGGCCACTTATCGGATTTTCTATAATTGTTTCTTCAATTTTTATTTCGTTTTCGTTACTCCTGATATCCAGACCGATGCCTGAAATGCCCCTTTCTATTGTACTTTTCTCAATCCAAATCTTATTTTCACTACCTGTTACACGAATGCTTCTTGACGCTATACCATTCGGTTTTATTATTCTACTTTGAGAAAAGGTAACAATTGCACCCGTTGCTGTGATCAAACAGGGTGTAGCAGTGACTATTCCAGTAATGATAACTGGTGAGGGGTTGGAAATTGTCGGGCACGCGCTCTGTGCACCGACAGAGGTCGGTGCTACCAGGCTTGAGCTGAGGAGCGGAAGGACCACGAACGCGGCCACCCGGCGCGACCGGACGGGAACAAACTTGTCTGCGCAATGGACCGACCGCGACCAAAAAGGACGCGTGAAATACATGAAACTGCAATCGAGATAATGAATTCAATCAATTGAGCAACGGATATAGGCAAAATCGAAACAAAAACAAATCAACGTCGAACGATAGGTTAACTATTACCTAAATCATCAGTAAAAACATCAATAAGCAGACGCAAGCACATCCAGCCGCCTGCGTAAAGTGACAAGTCCTTCATGTCCACAACTCAAGATTGTACTATCACGCCTTCTAATCTCCTCGTAAGCGCTTTTTCACTGCGGGACGCAGCTATTTCTTGATGTTGTCGCCCATTGGCGCCACCATGCGTGCGCGGTCGCCGGTCGGTGACGGGTTGTCCGCAACAAAGCCGGGAGGTCCACATGCTGCGCGTTCTCTTGCTGTCGATGGCGCTCTTTCTCGGCGTGATGGCGACGCCGGTCGGTGCGCCGACCCATGCTCAGGCGCAGGTGAGCATCGACATTCGTGTCGGCAACAGCCTGTATGGCGGTCGCTGGATCTCCTGCGCGGATGGGCGGCGGCGGCTCGAGCGGCGCGGGTTCCGCGACGTCCGGGCGCGTGATTGCCGCGGGCGGATCTATTCCTACACCGGCCGCCGCGACGGCAGCCGCTGGTGGATCGACGTCCGGGCGCGCGACGGGCGCATCATGCGGCTCGAGCGGTGGCGCTGACCCCCGCGTGACGGCGGCGGCCATCAGGCGCCGTGCCGTCGAGTACAAGGCTGGCAGATCGGTGCCAGGCGTGATCGTGTCCAGCTGATGTCCCTGCTCCTAGACCCCCGCGCCGGCGATGCCGAAGATGACGCCTCGAGCACGAAGGCGCGGTCACTGACGGCCATTGCCGGCAGTCTTCTCGCCGAGATCAGCCCGATCAAGCTCGCCATCGCCTGGCTGACCATGGTGGCGCTGCCTGGCTTGATGCTGGGTCTCGCGCCGCTGGTCATCACGGCCTGGGTCAAGAATGTCTCGGCCGGCATCGCCGCGCTCGCGGGGCTCGGATCGCTCTTCGTCCTCGCCCTGCCGGTTCTCGCGGCGTGGTACGGGTTCCGTCCCCTCTTCCGGGCGGCGGAGCAGAGTTTTTGGGCGCTCAACGCCGTCGCCGTGCAGCCGGGCTACGCCTTGATCCGTGAGGCGCTGCGCCATCTGGGCCGCGGTCGGATCGGCCCCGACGCCAGCGTGACGGCACAAACGCGCTTCGGAGCGTTGACAGCGCTCGGTGCCGGACTTCTTGCCGCCTTGTTCGCGCTCGGCGCGATGATCCTCGCATGGCCTGCGTCCCGCTGGATCGGAACCGTCAGTGATCTTGCGACGCCGTTTGCCCTGATCACCCCGGCGATCGCCAATACCGTGATCCTGACCAGCGGCTATTTCGCCGCCGCATCGCTCGTCTGGGCGGTTGCCGACGCCACGATGGACCAGCCACGCGATCTCGCCGCCTTCGATCTTGCGCCCGACGGCGCACAGCAGTGGCGGGTCGCGCATCTGTCGGACGTCCACGTCGTCGGCGAGCGGTATGGTTTCCGGATCGAGAGCGGCCGCGCCGGTCCGCGTGGGAACGAGCGGTTTCAGGCGGCGCTCGCAGCGCTTGTCGAGGCGGATCGGCGGGAGCGTCTCGATCTCGTCCTGATCACGGGTGACATGACCGATGCCGGACGCTCCGCCGAATGGGCGGAGTTTTTCGCGGCACTGCGAGCGCATCCCACGCTGCTTGATCGCGTCTTTGTGCTTCCCGGCAATCATGACGTGAACATCGTCGACCGCGCCAATCCGGCCCGGCTCGATCTGCCATGGAGCGCCGGCAAGCGGCTGCGACAGGTGCGCGCGCTCGCTGCGATCGCCGCGGTTCAGGGCGCGCGAGTCACGGTGATCGACCCGGCGACGGGACGTCCCGGGCCGACGCTCGACGACGCGCTTGCGCCCCATCGCGGCGTCATCCGCGCCTTTGCCGATGAGGGCTCGATCCTGCGCGCCCACCCGGTCGCCGCGCCCTGGCGCGAGGCGTTTCCGATGGTGGTGCCGCCACCCACGCCCGAGGGGCTCGGCCTCATCCTCCTCGATTCCAACGCGGAATCGCATTTCTCCTTCACCAACGCGCTCGGCATCGTCACGGCCGAGACCGCGACCGCGTTGCGCCGGACGATCGAGGCGCATCCCACGGCGCGCTGGATCGTAGCGCTGCATCACCATGTCGTGGAGTATCCACGTCCCGCCAAGGCGCTGTCGGAACGGATCGGCACGGCGCTCGTCAACGGCAGTTGGTTCGTCCGCGAAATCGCGCCCTATGGGCGACGCATCGTCGTGATGCATGGCCATCGCCATATCGACTGGATCGGCGCCTGCGGGGCGTTGCGCATCATTTCGGCCCCCTCCCCCGTGATGGAGGCGACCGGGCGTGAGCCGACCTCTTTCCTGATCCATCGTTTTGCCGCGGGTGACGGCGGCGCGCTCGCCCTGCTGGCACCGGAACGGATCCAGCTCGCGCCGGAGCCGCCCGATCCGCCGGCACTCGGCGCTATTGCGACTTGACGAGACCGGAGAAGCCCGCGACCGCCAGAAGGCTGAGGATCCAGCCGACTGTCGACTGGAAGTAGAAGAAGAAGAGCGCCAATCCACCGCCCGGTTTCGAGGGATCCGGTCGCCAGAACGTCTTCTGGTCGATCTCCAGCACCGGAAACAGCGTTTCGAGCGAATACATCCACGGATTGAAGGCTGGATAGCTGTCGGCTTCCGGCCGGGCAAGGAAACAGTCGAGCTGCGCCTGACCGGGCTCGGCGAGACCCTGCAAATCCTGGCGGACCGCGACGAGGAAACGCGTCTCGGTTTTCGGCACACCGCACAGGATCCATTCCGTCGACCGCAGAACGACGGCACTGTTCGGCTTGAGGGCGGCGTTTTCCAAAGCAGCGTGAAACACACCAACGCCGATCAGCCAGAACAGCAGCAGCCAGGCGAAGGCCAGAAGCGGCTGCCGGCCATAGAGAACCGTGACCGCCAGAACCACGTCGCTGACCTTGAGAAGGGCGCGCAGGACCGGGTTTGTTTCGCGCTCGCGACGGGCGCGGCGCTGCAGCCGCTCGCGCGCGATCAGAACCGCCCTCGCCTCCTCGTCATGCCCCATCTCGCGAAAGACGGTGGCAAGCTGCTCGTATGGCTGCGGCCAGAAATCCTCGCCCCATCGCTCGGGTGTCTGCAGTGCAAGCCAGCGAAGGCGGCTCGCCGTGTCCGCCGGGCCGCCGATGAAGGCCTGATAAAGGCAACGATTGAGGAGAAGATCGCCCTTTCCGGGCCAGCACTCGGCCGCGTCCTGGATCGTGCCGAGCGTCGCGCCGCGCAGATCGAGCGCACCCTCGATCCGCGCGCGGCCCTTGAGAAAGAAGGCGCCGCGAACCACGGCGTTGTTGAGCTGCAGCGCGAAACGATCCTTGCTTGAAATCGTCACGTCAGCGGCATCGAGATCACCGTCGATGCGGGCGCTGACGAGCCTGACATCGCCCTTGATCTCGGCGCCCCGCAGCACGACGCTCCCGCGCGTCTCGATCGCCCCGGCATCGATGGCGATGTCGCCGGCGTTCTGGATGTGGAGATTGACGCAGTCGAGATCCGCCGTGAGGCGCGCGCCGGAAAACCGCACGCGACCGCGAACTTCGGCGGAGCGCAGCAGAATGCCCCGGGCCTCGATATCCTCGGCCTGGATCGCCATGACGCCGGAGGCTGCGATGACCGATCGGTCACAATCGAGATTGCCGCCTAGGCGCGCGCCGTTGAGGCTGATGCTGCCGGCAATTGCCGCGTCCTGGATCGAGACGGTGCCGCGCGCCTCGAGTCGATCCGCCTTGAGGCCGGGAACGACAGATCCGTCGAGGAAAAGATTGTCGATGATCGCCGACTGCAGCACCGGCGTGTGCTCGAACCGGCAATCGCGCAGGCCGATGTCACGCGGGATCCGGCAGCCCTCGAGATCGAGGATGCCGATGACATAGGCACCGCGGACGCGAATGCCTTTCTCGTGCGGGCGCGCGCCCTCCTCCCCGCCCAGCAGCAGGAAGCGCAGCAGCTCGGCCCGCACCGCCCGGCTCATGTCGTCGGCGGCGGGCCGGGAGCCTGCGCCGATGCGATCGAAGTCGCCGCTCTGCAGCGCGGCGACCACCTCGGCCTCGGCCGGCATCAGCGGCTGAAAGGCGGCGAGCCGCGCGCCGATCATCGCTGTCCGACCTTAGGATCACACCCTGCCGGCGCGACGAGGGCCCCCATGACGGCGGTCAGGCCGGGCCAGTCTGCGACTGCGCCGCCGAAGCGGCGGCGAGTGCCTCGCGCAGCTTCGCTTCCTTCGTCTCGTCGAAGGAGGTCTTCATCACCACCCCGCCGATGCCGCGCAGTTCGGCGAGCACCTTGTCCGCCGTGACCTTGCGGATGAGAAGGAAGAGACCAGCCGAACCCGGCCGCAGCGCTTCCGCCGCGTCCTTCATAAACTTGTCGTTGATGCCGACATCGGTGAAGTGGCCACCGAGCGCTCCGGAGGCTGCGCCGATCGCGGTGCCGAGAAGGGGTGCCATGAAGATGAAACCGACCAGCGTGCCCCACAGGGCGCCGGAGGCAGCGCCGGCCGCCGTCATGTTGATCATCTGGTTGAGCTTGATGCGCCCTTCCTGATCCTTCACGACGACGACGGCATCCCCGAGTTCAATCAGATACTCCTTCTGCAAGGCCAGCACCCGGTTCCGCACATCCTCGGCCTTGGCCTCGGATTCAAAGGCGATGAAGACGAGATCGCTCATGGTTCATTCTCCCTGAAGTGACGTATGGCGCATGCAATCGCGAGATGTGCAACGCGATGAGCGCGGAAACCTGCCCGACCTTGGCATCCCGATGTCGCCGCGCAGGACGACCGCAGTTCGACCTCCTTCATCGGCGACTGGCGTGACTCGTGACGGTGACTGTCGCCGTTGGCTGCGGCGTAAAGGACGCCGTCGCGTCGAAGGCGCCGACCGCAGGCCGAAGCCGTGCGGCCGGCGCCGTCTATCAGAGGCCCCAGGGCAGACCCAACTGCTGCCAGGCAACGAAGAGGATCGTCCAGAACAGGAACAGCAGGGCGACATAGGGCAGCATCAAAGCGACAACCGTTCCGACGCCCGAGTTCTTGTCATATTTCATCGTGTAGCCGACGACGAGCGCGAAATAGGCGTTCAGCGGCGTGATCGCGTTCATCGGCGAATCCGCCACGCGGTAGGCTGCGAGGACGGCTTCCGGATCGACCCCGAGCTTCACGAGGAGCGGCACGAAGACCGGCGCGAAGATCGCCCACTTCGCGATAGCGCCGGTCAGCAGCAGGTCGATGATGGCCACGACCGCGATGAAGCCGATGAGCAGCGGCAGCGGTCCGATGTCGGCCTGCGTCAGCACACCCGCCAGCTTGAGCGCGAGCACCGTGCCCATGTTGGTGTAGGTGAAGTACGCGACGAACTGACTGAGGATGAAGAACAGGAAGATCGTTCCGCCCATCCCGGTGACCGCTTTTTCGATCGCCTTGATGACCTCGGTCAGGGTGCGCAGCGTGCCGGCTCCGATGCCGTAGGCCCAGCCGCTGACGAGGAAGATGAGCGTGATCAGCGCGATCAGGCCGTTCATGAAGGGCGAGTCGCCGATCAGTTCGCCGGTCGTCGGGTTGCGCAGCGGCGCGCCCGAGGGGATCGTCAGCAGCGCGAAGACTGCGAGAAGGGCGATCAGGCCGTAGAGCGCAAAGCTCAGCCCACGCCCCTCGGTGGCCGACAGGTTCGCGTCGACGGGCTTTGCATCCTCACCCATCTGCTTGGTGTCGTAGGTGCCCAGACGCGGTTCGATGATGCGCTGGGTGATGAAGGCAATCAGCACCGTGAGCATGATGACGGAGGCGACCGAGAACCAGACGTTCGAGGCGAGGCCGATCGACCGGTTCGGATCGACGAGATGGATCGCGTCGTTGGTGAACTCGACCAACACCGCATCGAGCGGCTTGATCAGCATGTTGACCGTGAAGGCGCCGGCGACGGAGGCGAAGCCGAGCGCGATGCCGGCAATCGGGTGACGCCCGATGCTGGCAAAGGCGACACCGGCGAGCGGGATGAAGACGAGATAGGCCGCGTCCGCCGCGATGCTCGCCACGATGCCGACGAAGGCGAGGATGTAGGCCAGCGCAGCGGCCGGCGCGACGGCGACCAGCTTGCGGATCAGCGCCGTCACGAGGCCCGAGGCTTCCGCCACGCCGACACCGATGATGGCGGCGATCATCAGCCCCACCGCCGTGAATCCCATGAAGTTCGGGATCAGCGACAGATACATGAACCGGATGCCCTCGGCCGAGACGAGGCTGCGGATCGCCGTCGTGGTTGTTTCGATCGTGTCGGTTTCCACGTTGATCGTCTGCGAGGTGACGGACACGCCCAGTGCCCCGAAGATCCCGGAGAGGACGATCACGATCCCGATCAGGATCAGGAAGATCACGACGGGGTGCGGAACCTTGTTGCCGACGGCCTCGACCACGTCGAGGATCTTCTCCATCGTCGTCTTGGCGGCCTGCGGCTTGGGACTGGCGCTGCTCATCCTTCAGTCTCCTCATTCATTGTTCTTGTCGGCGCATGGCCCAAGGCTGCCGCCGGGTCCTGCATGGGGGTGAGGTCGGCTTTGATCTGGGGTGCCGCCGCGGCCTGCACCGGCAGCTTGCCGCCGGGCGGCTCGATCTTCTGGCCCGGATGGAGTGCCTGAATGCCGGCGGAGACAACGATCTCGCCGACCTCGAGCCCCTGCGCCACGAGCACGGTCGAAACCTCGAAACGCAGTACCTCGACGATCCGAAGCGACACGGCCATCGTCGTCGGATCGACGACCCACACCGCCGGCGCTGAACCGGACATCGTCAGCGCACCCGCGGGAATCGACACGACCTCCGCCGCCGTCATCGTCGCCCGGCCGATCACCGGCGTGCCGAGACGAAGGGCTTCCGGCGCCTTCTCCAGCCCCACCCGCACACGGAAGGTGCGCGTGACGGGGTCAGCCTGCGGCGAGATCTCGCGAACGAATCCCTCGGCGGTCGCGGTCGGATCATTGGTCGCCACCACCGTGATGCGAAGCCTATCCTGCCCCTGCCCGTCGGCGAGCATGGCGGCCGGGACGTCGAACACGGCGTCGCGGGCCTCATCACGCGCCAGCCGCAGAACGACCTGGCCGGCCTGGACCACCTCACCGCTTTCGACGGGCTTGGCGGTGACCACGCCGGGCGCGGCCGCGCGCAGCTCCGTGAAGCCGAGCCGATCGGTCGCGACCTGCACCTGCGCTTCGGCCGTCTCAAGCTGCGCCATGGCCGCCTCGAGAGCCGCCTGCGCCTGATCAAAGCGCGGCCGGGTGGTGAAACCCTGCGCCATCAGCCCCTCCTGTCGCTCGAACACGCTGCGTGTCTTGGCGACTTCGCCGATCGCGGCCTCCCGCGCCGCCTTGGCGACGTTCAGGTCGTTGGTCTCGGTCTGGGCGTCGAGCCGAGCGAGCACCTGCCCTTCCTCGACCCGGTCACCGACGGCGAGCTTGCTCTCGATGATGCGCCCGGCGAGGCGGAAGCTCGCGCCGATTTCCTTTTCCGCCTGAATGTCGCCGGTGAGCTGGATCGTGCTCGTGACGGCGATGCGCTCGACCAAGGCCACCCCGACGGGCCGCGGCGGAGGCTGGCGATCCGCCTGTTCCTCCGGACCGCAAGCGGCCAGCGCGAGCAGCAGGGCGGCGGCGGCGACGGATCCGAGGCGATGCCGGAACAGCCTGATGTTCACCTTAGCAGGCCCGGAAAATCCGTTTTCGTTCATGCTCTGCTGTGTCATGCGCCCACTCCCTTGGCGCTCGCCGCGGCCGGAGCCGCCGCGCGATCGGCGCGGCCATACCAGGCGACATAGAGGGTCGGCAGGAAGATCAGCGTCAGCAGGGTCGCCACCAGAAGGCCGCCCATGATGGCAAAGGCCATCGGCCCCCAGAACACGGTCGGCGCGATCGGGATCATGCCGAGCACGGTCGAGACCGCCGTCAGCATGATCGGCCGGAAGCGGGCGCTCGCGGCATCCACCGCCGCCTGGACAACTGTCTTGCCGTCTCGTCGCTCGGATTCGATCTGATCGATGAGAATGACCGCGTTCTTGGTGATGATGCCGATGAGCGCCAGAACGCCGAGCAGCGCGATGAAGCCGAGCGGTTTGCCTGACACCAACAGGGCACTGACGACGCCGATCAGGCCGAGCGGCGCGATGCTCAGCACGATGATCAGGTTCTGGAAGCTCTTCAGCTGAACCATGAGAACGGTCAGCATGATGAGAACCATCAGCGGCATGACGGCGACGACGGAAGCCTGCGATTTCGCGCTTTCCTCCACCGTGCCGCCGGTGACGATGCTGTAGCCGGGCGGCAGGGTCTGGCGCAGTTCTTCGATCGCGGGCGTCAGGGCCGAGACGACCGTCTCGGGCAGCAGGCTCTCGTCGATGTCGCTGCGGACCGTCAGCGTCGGCAGGCGGTCACGCCGCCAGACGAGAGGGATGTCCTGTGCGTAGCCGATCGTCACGAACTGCGACAGCGGCACGGACCGGCCACCGGGCACCAGCACCTGCTGCGTGCGCAGCGTCTCGAGCGAGACGCGCTCCTCCTCGCGGGCGCGGGCCCGCACGTCGATCAGGTAGATGTCGTCACGCACCTGCGTGATCGACTCGCCCGTGAGCGTCGAGTTCAGGATCCCCGCCAGCGCGGCCGAACTCAGTCCGAGACGGCGCGCCTCGTCCTGGTTCACCTGCAGCTGCACCTCGCGCGAGGGCTCGATCCAGTCGTAATTGACCCGCTTCGTGTCGGAATTGCCCGCGAGGATTCCGGCGAGCTTCATGGCGATGGTGCGGACCTCGCCGATCTCGGGACCCTGCACGCGGTATTGCACCGGCCAGCCGACCGGGGGGCCGAGCTCGAGCGGGTAGACGCGGCTGATCACCTCGGGATATTCGCGCGCCAGAAGCTCGGCGAGGCGTTCGTTCAGCCGGTCGCGGGCCTCGAGATCCTTGGCGACGATGACGAGCTGGCTGAAGAACTCGTTCGGCAGCTGCGCGTTGAGCGGGAGATAGAAGCGGATCGCGCCGCGTCCCACATAGCTGCTCCAGCGCTCGACATCGGGGTCGGTGCTGAGCACCGCGTCGATCTTCTTCACGAGATCATGGCTCGCGAAGATCGACGCGTTCTGCGGCAATTGCAGGTCCATCAGCAGTTCCGAACGGTCGGATGCCGGGAAGAACTGACGCGGCACCAGCGGCAACGCAAGAAAGGCCAGGATGAAGAGACCGACCGTGGTGATGATGGTGATGAAGCGGAACCGGATTGCCGTGCCGAGGAGACCGCGGAACGCGGCCGCGATCCGGCCTTCCTTCACCACCGCGCCTTCCGCGCGCTTCGGCGCTTTCAGGAGCACATAGCCCAGCACCGGCGCAAAAATCACGGCCACGAACCAGGAGGCGATCAGAGCGATGCCGACCACGGCAAAGAGCGAGAAGGTGTATTCACCCGCGCCGCTCTTGGCGAGACCGATCGGCACGAAGCCGGCGATGGTGACGAGCGTGCCCGCCAGCATCGCCATGGCGTATTTCGAGAAGGCGAAGGTTGCCGCACTCTCCTTCGGGTCGCCGGCGTCGAGACGGCTCACCATGGCATCCGTCGTCGTCATGGCATCGTCGACCAGGAGCGCCAGCGCGATGATGAGCGCGCCGAGCGAAACGCGCTGCATGTCGATGTCGACGACGAACATCACGGCGAAGACCGCGGCGAGCGTCAGCGGAATGGACAGCGCGACCACGAGTCCCGGCCTGACGCCGAGCGCAATGAAGCTGATGACCAGGATGAGCGCCACCGACTGCCACAGCGAGGTCATGAAATCGGCGATGGCGTGGTCGACCGTCACGGCCTGGTCGGCGACGAGCTTTGCCTCGATGCCGATCGGCAGATCCGCCGTGGCCGTGTTTACCGCGTCGCGGATGCGCTCGCCGAGCGCGAGAATGTTGCCGCCATCGCGCATGGCGATGCCGAGGCCGATCGCCTCGCGCCCGTTGACCCGGAAGATCGGTGTGGGCGGGTCGACGAAATCGCGGCGGATGGTGGCGATGTCGGCGAGGCGCACCGTGCGGTCGCCGACCACGAAGTTGAAGGATTCGAGATCCGCCTCCGACTGGAAGGCGCCGGAAACATTGACGAAAATCCGCTCGGCGTCGGTCTGGATGACGCCTGCCGGCCGCACCGTGTTCTGGCTGCGCAACGCGGCGATCATCGCGTTGCGGTCGATGCCGATCTTGGCGAGTTCCGCAACCGAGAACTCGATGAAGATGCGCTCGTCCTGCGCGCCGATCACCTCGATCTTCGACACATCCGGGACCCCGAGAAGCTTGGAGCGGACGGTCTCGACATAGTCTCGCAGCTCGCGGCGGGTGAAGCCGTCGGCGGTGAAGCCGTAGATGATGCCGAACGTATCGCCGAAGCGGTCGTTGTAGAAGGGCCCGAGCGCTCCTTGGGGCAGTGTGTGCCGGATGTCGTTGCCGAGATTGCGGACCTGGTTCCAGGTGCTCGTGACTTCGGATGCCGGCGTGGAATCCTTCAGATTGACGAAGATCGTCGTCATGCCGGCCGTGGTGTAGCTGCGCAGGTAGTCGATATTCGGCGTTTCCTGGAGCTGGCGTTCGATCCGCTCGGTGAGCTGCGTCAGCGTGTCGTCGACGGTCGCGCCCGGCCAGACGGCGGAGACGACCATGCTCTTGATGACGAAGGTCGGATCTTCCGCGCGACCGAGGCGCTGATAGCTGAACAGGCCGGCCGCCACCGCCATGATCATCAGATAGACGACGACGGAACGGTTCTTGATGGCCCAGTCGGAAAAATTGATGCCCATCACAGATCCGCTCCAAGCAGCCGAACCGCCTGGCCTTCCTTCAGCTGGCCGACACCGGCCGTCACCACCACATCTCCGGGCTTGAGGCCGGACCCGATGAGCGCGGTCGCGGGATCGGCGTCGATGACGTCGACCTTGCGCAGTGCCACGGTCGTCGACTGCGGATCGACGACCCAGACGCCCGTCTGATCGCCGTCACGGCGGATCGCGCTAGCAGGGATGCGGATCGCATCGGCCGCGGCTGTCGCGATCTGGCCCGTCACCGTCGTTCCCAGCCGGAAAATGGCGGCGGGATTGCTCAGACCGACGCGCACGGTGAAGGTCCGCGTCACCGGATCCGCCGTGGGATCGACCTCGCGCACCAGACCGCTGGCCCCGCCGCCGGCCGCACCGGGGATGTTGACGCTCATCCGCGCATTCACGGCGACGAGCGGCAGGGCGGAGGCCGGCAGTTCGAAAACTGCGTCGCGCCCTTCGCGCCGCGCGACCTCGACCACCATGCGGCCGGGCGCGACGAATTCGCCGGGCTCGACGCCGACCGCTGTGACAACGCCGTCGGCGTCGGCCTCGAGAGTGGTGAAGCCGACGGTCAGTTCGGCTGTGCGCAGGCGCGCCGTCGCGGCGTCGACCTGCGCGGTCGCCGCCCGGTTCGCCTGTTCGGCGGCTTCGAGATCGGCCTGAGAGGTCACCCCACGATCAAAAAGCTGACGCTGCCGCGCATAATGATTGGCCGCCTGACGCATCGTGCCCTGCGCCGAGGACAGCGCCGCCTGCGCCGCGCGCAGGGCATTGAGTTCGTTCTCGGGGTCGAGGCGGGCGACCACCATGCCCTCGCGCAATTCCGCCCCCACGCCGACCGTTCGCTCCGACAGGCGGCCGGCGATGCGGAACGCCAGCGAGACGCGATCCTGCGCCTGAATGACACCCGTGAAGGTCATGGGCGGCGGAGCCTTGGGGGCCTCGATCGTGAGGGTGCGAACCGGGCGCACCACCTCGACCGGCTTGTCGACGACGGCGTCGTCTCCGCAGGCGGCGAGGCCTGTCAGCATCATCGCGCCAAGGGCCCATGCGAGCGCGGGCGTACGTCGACAAAACGCCTGTCGCGCCGCGCCGGGTTGAACGGCAACGGTTTCGTCGCCTGTGGGATCAGTCTGTTGTGATGGCATCGCTCGACGAACGCACTCCGCGCCGACGCCAACGGATCGGGCAGACTGCTTCCCAGCCTTCCACACCGATCCGACCCGCCAGCCTCATTCGAAACGCTATCAACACCATCAGACCAGTGGATCAGCACAGAATCCCAACACTGCGCATGCCATCCCATTCTTTCCCCGGGACGGCGGCACTCATCCAGGCTGCGCGGCCCTCCATCGCGGGTGTCGGCTCGTAAAGGCGGCGACGGCAAGAAAGGCAAAGCCAAGAGCCGCGACCCCCGCCATGATCAGATAGGTCATCTCGCCAAGCCCCGGCTGAAGAAAGCCGGCGAGGCTCGTCAGCATGGCCATGACGCCGGCCCACAGCGCCGCCAGCCACGCCTGTGCCTGCGCCTGGAACGCCTGCGGCGCCAGAAGCGAGACCATGAAGACGCTGCCGAGATGCGTCGCGGCGAAGGTGAAGGCGTGCAGGGTCTGCAGCACGAGCAGCACCTCGAAGGGTGGATCCGCCGCCATGGCCGTCCAGCGGACGACGGCGACCAGGGCGCCGGTCAGCAGCAGGATCGTCGCCCCCTGAAGACCGCGCAGATAACGCCCGGCGATGATGAAGAACCCCACCTCCGCGATCACACCAAGCGACCACAGGCTGCCGATCGCCATGCCGGAATAGCCCTTGTCCTGCCAATGGAGCGAGCTGAAGGCATAGACGACGGCGTGGCTCGCCTGCACGAGAGCCGCTCCGACGATCGTGGCGAGCACTGGAAGAGACGGCAAGGCGCCGCGCGTCGCCTCTCTGGCCGGCGCCCGCTGGTTCCGTACCACCGGCGACATCGCGACATAGACCGCCGCAACCGCCGTGAGGGCAGCCGAGATCATCAGGAGCAGGATGACGACCTGAGCCGAGATCCACCCGACCAGATAGCCCGTCCCGAGATTGGCAAGGATGAAGCCCGCGGACCCGAAGAGGCGGATCCGGCCATAGCGCAGTTCCGCCCCCTCCTCTCGCGCCAGAATGCGCAGGGTCAGCGTGTCGGAGAGCGCGATCAGCGGGCCCTGGGTGAAGCCGATGACGATCACGAGGATCAGCACGGTCCAGAAACCGCCGCCGACCGCCAGCAGCGTGATGGCTGCGACCACGGCGATCGAGCAGGCGACAAGGGTCTGTGACACTCGGCTCGATCGATCGGCGATGGCGGAAATCAGTGGATTGCCGAGGATGCGCGCCAGAAGCGGTGCGGCGAGGATCAACCCGATCGCCGCCTCGTCGAGGTCCTGCGCCCGCAGCCAGAGCGGGAAGAACGGCAGGTTGACGCCGAGTTCGAGGAACAGCGCGCCGAACAACAGCCCGAGCCGAATGTCGATGGGCTTCATCACGGAAGACGATCGACGCTGCGCGAGGCCCGAAACCGCACGGTTCAGACGGCCATGGAGGAGGCCGACTGATGGTGAGCCGATGCGGTGTCTTCGAGCGACAGACCCGCAAGGGCTTTTTCGCGGGCTTCGCTGGGGCTGTAGCCGAACTCACGGCGGAAGGCGCGGCTGAAGGTCGAGTGGTCGAGGAAACCGACCTCGGCGGCGACGATCTGGATCGACGCGCTGCGAACCGGATCGGCGAGCCGCCTGCGCGCCTCCATCAGCCTTTCCTGCTGGACGAAGCGCGAGACACCGCCGAGCGGCTCGAAATAGCGGTAGAGCTTCGACCGCGACACGGCGAGCGCACGGCACAGATGCACCGGGCCGAAATCTGGGATCGCGAGGTTCTGCCGCGTGATCTGACGCGCCCGATCGATCATCAGCGAGGCGACCGGCGGCGCGGCCGGCATCGATCGCTCCGCGCGAGGGATCAGACAGGCCTGGATCATCGACCGGGTCGCGGCCGCCATCTGCTCGCGCTGGTGCTGGTCCATCGACGCAACGTTGCGTGCGAGGCTGCTGAGGAAATCGGCAAGCATCAGATTCATCGTCGGGCTGATCGGCATGTCCTGCGCCAGATCGAGCTCTCTTGCAGCCTCCTTGAACTGGTCGCGCGGGAGCAGGAGGGTCAGCACCTCGCGGTCTCGGGCGCACCCTTCGAACGGGCGCCAGAGCGACCGGAACGACACGTGAGGCAAATCGGCGCGTTGGTTCTCATCGACGGTCGCTGCGCCACGGGCGACGACGATGCACCAATGGTCATGGAAGGAACGTTGCCAATGCCGCCAGCGCCGCTCCGCCGCCTTTTCGAAGGTCGCCTGCGTCAAGAGCAGGCCGTCGAGATCCCATCCTGAGAACTCGGCCTGCAACCCGAGATCATTGTCGGCCGTCGGTTGCAGATCGACAACATCCGCCATGAACAGGCGCCACGCGTCGAACTGCTCGCGCGGCGGCAGGACTTTCGTCGTGAAGCGGCCTGGCCGCAACGTGCTCGGAGCCTCGCCCGAGGACGCCTCCGCTCCCTGTGGTCTTCTCCCAGTTGTCATGCCCGCCCCAGCATCACGTTTGCTTCATGCGTGCCGCCGGCCGATGTGGCCTCTGCTCGACGGCAACTCGCGTAATCAACCAAATAATCCACAAAAACCACTGTAGATCCATCCGGAAGAACTGGCATCCAAGGTTTCTAGTCTGACAATATCCTTATTCACGTACGGATGACGACCGGATGCCGTGCCTTGCTCCTCAAGCTCCTTTACGTTTTCCGCTCGTTTACGATGAGAGTCAACGCGGTCGTTCCTCAGATCCGTCAAAGACTTGTGTAATCTCGATTGCACAATTGAAATCGTATCGACAGATGTGTGGCACCAACGGCAGCGTTGTACGTGGCCGCGCCTGGCCTTCGCACCCCGAGCGATGGCGACGATGGTAAAATGTGACGGCGTTTTCCGAATGATATCAAACGGTTTGCTGAAGCACTCGCCCAGGGTCGTGCGCGTTCCGGGACTCGGTGCTAGCGACGTGCGGCTTCAAAGACCCGGATCGGCGCCGTCACGACGAGTTCGGCCGCCGAGCCCAGCGCATCGGCCGGTGTGACATCCGCGTCGGTGATGACCTGCCCCTCGATCAGCCGCTGGCCGATCAGGCGAACCATTTCCGGGCTCGCGGCATAAAGGCTGTGATTGATGCGGTCTCCCGCCCGCAACGCGGTGAGGTCCAGAATGGTGACGCCGGACAGGTCGCGCAATTCGCCCGCGTAGCCGTCCTCATCGTCCGGGTTCACGGCGCCGAGCCGGGTCGACCCCCGCGACAGGATCGCGGAGGCCTGAAGGGCAAGATCCGCCTGCGAGACGAAGAGCGTGATCTGCGGGCGCTTCGGACCCATGTCGAGCACCTGGCGGCGGAAGACGCCCACGTCGAGGTCTGGCGATGCGAGAATGACATTGGTGATCTTTGCCGGTACGCGCCCGTCCCGGATCGCGAGCTGTTTCAAGGCCTCGACCGCGACCCAGCTTCCCATCGAATGGGCGAGGATCACGATCTCGCCGACTGCTGGGCTCTTGGCGGCGATGTTCAACAGATCCGCAAGGTCGGACCGGGAGAACGACGCGTTGTCGAGGTCGCGGCGATAGTCGAACATGCGGCCCCGCGAAGGCCAGGAGAAAAGGACCGGCGCAGCGTTCGCATCGGAGTCGTGAGCGAGTTGGGCGAAACGGAACACCGCCCGATCGAAGCTCGTATTGAAGCCGTGGATGTAGACGAAGACGCGGCGGCTGCCGCCGTCGCGTTCCTTGAACCATTTCAGGAGATCGCCGTGGGCGAGACGGTTCGACCGGGTGACCACAAATTCCCGCGCCGGATTGCCCGGCACGCTCTGCGGCCATTGCACCGTTCCGACCGCCCGACCGGGCGGGATCGAGACGACGATGTTCGCGTAACCGACCTCGCTTCCCCGGTCGCCGGTGAAGAGAACGGCCTGATCCTCCGACTGGGCGCGTGTCGTCACCGTGAGCATGTCCACCTTGGCCGCCCCGGCCACCGTGTCGACCGGCGCCAGCATCCCTTCCGGCATGGAGGAACAGCCGGCCGCGCCGAGCCCGCACAGTAGGACGACCGCGAGACCGGTTCGACGACGCGCGGCACTCAACACTCTGCGTGCGGTCACGAGGCGCTGCGACAACGCCTCCCCGGCCTTCATCCGCATGGAAAGCGGCCCTCCTCCGCCTGGCTCAGAAGCGCCAGATCAAGGGAACATAGAAGACCGAAATGAGGAAAAACCAAATCAAAAGTGGCAGTCCGAGTTTCCAGTAGTCACTGAAGACATAGCCACCCGGCCCCATGACCATCAGATTGGTCGGCGTCGCGATCGGCGTGAGGAAGGCACCGGCAGCGGCGATCGCCACGGACATCAGAACCGGCTCCGGCGAAACACCCATGCTCGTCGCCGCCGCAACCCCGATCGGGATCACGATCAGCGCCGTCGCCGTGTTCGAAATGAGCTGTCCCATGATCGCGGTGAGGATGAACAGGCCGGCGAGAAGAGCCGTCGGTCCGGCATCGCCGACCAGCGTGACGAGACCGTCAGCGAGGAGCTTCGCGGCACCCGTCTCCTGCATGGCCGTCGACAGGGGCATCATGGCCGCGACCAGGATCACGGTGGTCCAGCCGATCGCGCGGTAGCATTGCTCGACGGTGAGAACACCGGTGAGGATCAGCGCGCCCGCCGCCAGCAGGCCCGCGACGGCCGATGGCACGAGACCCGTCGCCAGCAGGAAAACCATGCCGAGAAGGATGATGATCGTCTGCTTGGCCCCCATGCCGAGCGGCACGGCCTGACGCCGCACCACGTCCGGCGAGTTCACGACCAGAACCTCGGGATCGGTGAGGTTCACGTCGAGCGCCTTCCAGGTGCCCTGGAGCAGGAGCGTGTCGCCGGCCTCGAGCGTGACGTTCGCGGCGCCGAGTTCCTCACCGCGACGCTGCACCGCGAGGATCATCAGATCGCCGCTCTCGGTGATCATGCCGGGAAACACCGTCTGCCCGATCATCGCCGACCGCGGCGGGATCATCACCTCGGCAAGGCCCAGGTCGCGGTTGAACAGGGTGTCGGCGGCGTTCGCCTTGTCGGCGTCCTGGCGGAAGGCGAGATGGTGGCGCGTCGCGAACTCGGCCGCGGCGTCGGCACTGCCGCGCAGCAGCACATAGTCGCCCGCCTCGAATGCGGCTCGACGAAGAGGCGCGGACGTCTTGCCGTCCTGCGCGCCGACGAACTGCAGATCGGTCCCTCCCCCGAGATCGAGCGTATCGGGCCCCCGCCCGATCAGGTCCGAAGACGCCCGGAGGCGGAGCTGAAACACGCCGTTGCTCAATCCGTACTGCTCGACGAGCGTCTGCGCATGACGGCTGAAATCGGCGGGCATGGACTGCCCGTTGCGGGTCGGCAGCAGGCGCTCGCCGAACAGGATGATGATCGCCATGGTCCCCAGCAGGAGCGGAATGCCGGCGATCGTGAATTCGAAGAAGCCGAAACGGGCCAGCCCCGCATCGGCGGCGGCATCGGAGACCAGCACGTTCACGGGGGTACCGGTCAGGGCCAGCATCGATCCGGCATGGGCGGAAAAGACGAGTGGCATCAGGAGCTGCGAGGGCGCGCGCTTCAGCTGGACCGCGATCACCACGACCACCGGCAACAGGGCCGCCACCGCACCGTTGACGCTGATCAGCGCGGTGAGTGCGGCAACGAGCAATGAGGTGAGCGACAGAAGCCGCGTGCGGCTGTCGGCACCGGCCCAGGCGATGAGCTTCTGGCCGGCCCAGGTCGTTACGCCTGTCTGCTCGAGGCCGGCGCTCACGACGAAGAGCGCCGCGATGAAGATCACGGCCGGATCGCCGAAACCCGCAAGCGACTGCTGCAGCGTCAGCACGCCGGTCGCCCACAGCGCCAGCGCCGTGCCGATGGCGACGATGATCACCGGCAGCTTGTTCCAGACGAAGAGGACGACGACCGCCGCAATGATCAATCCGGTGATGGTGATGTCGCTCACGTCATCGTTCCCCTGCTTGCCGCCGCGGCGCCCGACGGCGGCACCGCCGGGACCTCCGCCACGTTCCCGCTCGACGGCGGATGGCCAGTGTCCGGCCAGCGGTGCGTGCCGGCGTTCACCACGACGCGCGCGGCGCCGACGGCGCACGCCGCCGATCTTGCATGAAATGATAGGCGGGCGCGATCATCGCCCGGAATAACCCAGAATCCCAAATTGTGCCGTGCATCCCGTTGTTGGCGGGTCGGGTCCTGAGGGATCGGCCCTCGCCTACGTACGGTGAAAAGATCACACCGCTTGGATGGTCTTTCAGCGCTCAGGCCGTGGCGAGGATGGCACCCTGCGGGCGAATCGCCGCCGCCGCGCGCCGATCACGCCGCAGGGCGTGGACGTGGACGGCGGCCATTGCCATCAGCACCATCGCCATGCCCTGATGCAGAAGCCCTGCCCAGAGCGGCACCATCAGCAGCAACGTCATGACGCCGATCGCCGCCTGTCCGAGCACAAGCGCGGCGAGTGCCGTCGCCCGCCACGCGGCAGGCCCGTCGCGACGGCTCAGATCCGCCATATGGAACAAGGCGATCAGCAGGATGGCGTAGGCGAGCATGCGATGCTGGAACTGCACCGTCATGACGTTCTCGAAGTGGTTCACCCAGCGCGGCATCATGATGTAGAGGTCTGCCATTGGCGGAATGAAATGGCCGTCCATCAGTGGCCAGGTCGTGTGCGACAGCCCGGCATCGAGCCCGGCGACGAGCCCGCCCAAAAAGACCTGGAACACAATCAGGCCGAGAAGGATAGTGCCGACGACCATCGCGCGCGCACCGCGCGGGTCGCTGCGCCGTGGCGGCGAGAGGCCGCGCATCACCCAGATGATCGCCAGCAGGATGATCGTCGCGAGCGTCAGATGCAGGGCAAGCCGGTACTGCGACACGTCGGTGCGGCCGACGAGGCCGGAGGAAACCATCCACCAGCCGATGGCGCCCTGGGATCCGCCGAGCACCAACAGGCCGAGCAGCTTGGGCTTGAGCTTGGGCTCGAGCCATCCGCGCCACCAGAAAAAGGCGAGAGGGAGTGCGAAGGCGATGCCGATGAGCCGCCCGAGCTGGCGATGGCTCCATTCCCACCAGTAGATGAACTTGAACTCGTCGAGGCTCATCCCCTTGTTGATGATCTGGTACTCGGGGATCTGGCGATATTTCTCGAGCTCGACCAGCCATTGCGCTTCGGTCAGGGGCGGCAGCGCGCCCGTCACGGGTCGCCATTCGACGATCGACAGGCCGGAGTCGGTCAGCCGTGTCGCGCCCCCCACGATCACCATGACAAAAACGAGCGCAGCCACGACGCCGAGCCAGATGCGAATGGCGCGGCGATGCGCCACCTCGTTCGGGACTTGCGCAAGTGCCTGTTCCTGAGCCATGGCGATGATCCGATAAAGGGGTCGACGAGGGATCCCATAATCCTCCAACGCACGGCGGACAACGCGCCACGTGCCGCAGGCAAGGGAGCGAGCGATGACGATGCGGATGCGCAAGCTGGTCGGGACCTTGTTCCTCCTCGTCTTCGTCATCGTCTATGCGCTCGTCGCCATGGCGCTTGCGCAAGGTCGCATTACCGAGACGGCGCCCTGGGTTCAGACGATCGCCTACATGCTGCTCGGGCTGCTTTGGGTCCTGCCGGCAGCCTTCGTGATCCGCTGGATGGAACGGCCCGACAAGGCGCCGTGATCTGTTGGGCCCCGCAAGCATTTCGATACCGGAGCATGCGACGAACCAAGTAGACTCAATTTTATGCAAATTCTTTAGGACATTCTTGATCATAGCCCGCGTTTGCATGCCGGGTCTTTGCCATTACTGGCGGTTCTCCAGAACCCTTCATTGTTGATCAAACTGTTTTAGGTATCTGCCTCCTGCAAGAACCGGACGCCGACCAGAAAGTCGCCCGTCCGCAGGGGAAGGCCCATGTCCAGTACCGACGTCCGTGCCAAGTTCGGCAGCCCCGCCATCCTTGGTTCCCTCGATCACGACCGTGCCGGCGCCAGTGAAGGTCCCGCCATTCTCTCCGCCGAGGCGATCGAAGTCGCGCGGCGGTTCACCGAGAATGCGATCTCGCCCGCGATCCTTCTCGGCATGATCCGGCTGATCGAATTTCTGGCTCTGCTCGCCATCGGGCTCATCATCTATGTTGGCTATGTCGAGCCCGAGAGCGGGTTCAACATCAGCTACCTCCTTCCCCTCACCGCCGGCGCCCTTCTGGCGATGCTGTTCATTCAGGCAGCGGACGGCTACTCGATCGGATCGCTGCGCTCGATCGCGCGACAGATGGGGCGCGTGATTGCCGCCTGGACGCTCGTTTTCGCGACCTTCGCGGTGGCCATGTTTTTCCTCAAGATGGGCGAGGAGTATTCGCGCGTATGGTTCGCGGGGTGGTACCTCGGCGGCCTCGGCTTCCTGCTCGTTTTCCGCTTTGGTGTGGCGCTGGCGATCCGGCAATGGAACCGCGACGGTCGTCTGCAGCGCCGCGCCGTCGTCGTCGGCGGGGGTGAACCGGCAGCAGAGCTGATCCACTCCATCGAAGGCGCGAGCGACAGCGACATCCAGATCTGCGGCGTCTTCGACGACCGCGCCGACGACCGTTCACCGGCAATCGTGAAGGGATACCCGAAGCTCGGGACGATATCCGAACTCGTCGAGTTCGCCCGCCTTGCCAAGATCGACCTTCTGATCGTCTCGCTGCCGCTGACCGCCGAAAACCGCCTTCTTCAGATCCTCAAGAAGCTGTGGGTACTGCCGGTCGACATCCGCCTCTCCGCCCATTCGAACAAGCTGCGCTTCCGGCCGCGGTCCTACTCCTATATCGGCTCGGTGCCGTTCATCGACGTCTTCGACAAGCCGATCACGGACTGGGATTCGATCATCAAGCGTCTGTTCGACCTGTTCTTCGGCACGCTGATCCTGCTCATGGTCTCGCCGATCATGATCGCGACCGCCATCGCCATCAAGCTCGACTCGAAAGGCCCGGTCTTCTTCCGCCAGAAGCGCTACGGCTTCAACAACGAGGCGATCGAGGTGTGGAAGTTCCGCTCGCTCTACGCCGAAATGTCGGATTTCTCGGCCGCCAAGCTCGTCACGAAGGACGATCCGCGCGTCACCCGCGTCGGACGCTTCATCCGCAAGACCTCGATCGACGAATTGCCGCAGCTCTTCAACGTCCTCGTCGGCACTCTGTCACTGGTCGGTCCGCGCCCGCATGCCGTCACCGCCAAGATGGCCGACCGGCTCTACGAGCAGGTCTGCGATGGCTACTTCGCACGCCACAAGGTCAAGCCCGGCATCACCGGCTGGGCCCAGATCAATGGCTGGCGCGGTGAGACCGACACGCAGGAGAAGATCCGCATGCGGATCGAGTTCGACCTGCACTACATCGAGAACTGGTCGCCGTTCTTCGATCTGCAGATCCTCGTGCTGACGCCCTTCTCGCTGCTCAACAACGAGAACGCCTATTGAGCGACGTCGCTCTCACCGCGGCCCTCGCGCCGCGGCCCCTCACCATCCGCGCGGAGACGCTGCGCCGGATCAGCCTGTGGCTGATGGTGTTCAGCGGCTCCTTCGTCATGATCGAGCCGTCACCCTATGAGGTGATGGCGCTTCTCGCCTTCGCGGTCTGGCTTGTCGGTGGCCTGCGCTTTCCGCGCGAACTGATCGTCGTGACGCTGCTGCTCTTCGTCTACATGACCGGCTCGCTGATCACGCTCGTCCCGGTGCTCAGCCTCGAGAAGACGCTGATGTGGACGCTGGTCGGCTGGTTCCTCGCCTTCACCGGCCTGTTCTACGCCATGGCACTGACCCAGCAGACCCAGCCGCGGCTCGAGACCATCGTGTCCGCCTATGTCGCCACAGGCGTCGTGTGCTCGCTCATCGGCATTCTCGCCTATTTCAGGATCATGCCCGGCGCCGATGCGTTTCTGCGCTATGACCGGCTGAAGTCGACCTTCGAGGATCCGAACGTCGTCTCGGCCTTTCTGGTCCTGCCGGCGGTCGTGCTGCTGCAACGCCTGTATCTCGACGGCGTGCGCGGTTTACTCAGGCACGGAATCCCGTTCCTCATCATCACCATGGCGATCTTTCTCAGCTTTTCGCGCGGGGGCTGGGGGGCTCTCGCCGCGGCGGCGCTGATGATGACCGTGATGACCTTCGTCTGCGCCCGCTCGACGCGCCTGCGCACCCGCATCATCCTGATGTGCGCGGCCGGCACAGTCCTCATCGCGCTCGCCGTGATGCTGCTTCTTTCGACATCATCCGTCGGCGCGCTGTTCGAGCAGCGGTTCAGCCTCGAGCAGAGCTATGACACCGGGCGGTTCGGGCGGTTCGGGCGGCACTGGCTCGGTTTCGAGCTCGCTCTCGACAAGCCGATCGGCATCGGGATGCTGCAGTTCTACAAGCATTTCGGCGAGGATCCGCACAATACCTTCCTCAACGCCTTCATGAGCTATGGCTGGATCGGCGGCATCGCCTGGCCGGCGCTTGCGGTCGCCACCCTCGTTGCCGGCTACCGGACCTGCTTCGTCGCGACGCCGTGGCGGCCTTTGTTCATCTGCTTCATGGCGACCTACACGATCCACATCATCGAGGCGTGGATCATCGACATCGACCATTGGCGCCATCATTGGCTCCTGTTCGGCGTGGTCTGGGGGCTTGCCATCGCCTCGGCGCGCTGGCGACGTCAGCAGGCGCAGGCCATTTCACATTAACTCATTGATTTACGTGAATATTGACACTGCGGGATGTGATTAGTAAGGGCTAGGGGTTCGATCGTAAACGAGGTCCGCCGCCGATGTCGCGAGGCTCGCCATCATCCGACGCTGGCCGCATCGCGCCCCTGTCGGTCCTGCCGGTCTTCTTCAAGCTGCGTGGCAAGCGGGCCGTTGTCGCCGGCAATGGCGCGGGTGCTGCCTGGAAGGCGGAGCTTCTCGCCGCCGCCGGCGCTGAGGTCGACATCTTTGCCGATGACCCCGCACAGGAACTCGTCGACGTCGTCGCGGCGGTCGAAGCCATCCGCCATGTACCGCGCGGCTGGCAGCCCGACGATCTCGCCGGCGCGGCGATCGCCATCGCCGATGTCGAGCACGAAACGGAGGCCGAGGCCTTCGTCGCCGCAGCGCGCGCGGCGGGCATTCCCGTTAACGTCGTCGACAAGCCGAGCTTTTGCGATTTCCAGTTCGGCGGCATCGTCAACCGCTCGCCGCTCGTCATCGGCATCTCGACAGACGGCGCCGCGCCCGTCTTCGGCCAGGCGGTGCGCACCCGCATCGAGACCGCCCTGCCGACGGGCTTTCAGCGCTGGGCCGAGGCCGCGCGCGCCTGGCGCCCCTATGTCCAGGCGCTCGCCCTGCCCTTCCAGGCGCGCCGTCGCGTGTGGGAGCATTTTGCGCGGGTCGCGCTCGCGCGCCCCAACGAGCCGCCGACGGAGGCCGACCGCGAGGTTTTCGTCGCGCAGGCGCGCCGCGAGGATGCGGAAGGTGCCGGCGGCTCCGTCGTGCTGGTGGGCGCCGGGCCGGGCGATCCGGAGCTCCTGACCCTCAAGGCCGTGCGGGCGCTGCAATCCGCCGACGTCATCCTGCACGACGACCTCGTGTCCGACGCGATCCTCGACTATGCGCGGCGTGAGGCGAAGCGCATGATCGTCGGCAAGCGCGGCGGGCGCCCCTCCTGCAAGCAGGACGACATCAACGTCACCATGGTGCAGCTCGCCAAGGCGGGAAAGCGTGTCGTGCGCCTCAAGGGCGGCGATCCGATGGTGTTCGGCCGTGCGGGCGAGGAGATCGCGGCCTGCCGCGCCGCCGGCATTCCGGTCGAGGTCGTCCCGGGCATCACGGCGGCACTCGGGGCGGCCTCCCGCATCGAGACGTCCCTCACCCATCGCGACCATGCCCGCCGACTGCAATTCATCACCGCCCATGCGCGCGACGGGAAGCTGCCGAAGGACCTTGACTGGTCCGCGATCGCGGATCCGGCCGCGACGACGGCGATCTACATGGGCAAGGCCGTGCTCGCCGAATTCGCCGGCGCGGCCATGTCGGCCGGGCTCGCCGCTGACACGCCGGTCATCATCGTCGAGAACGCGACGCGATCGGACGAGCGCGTCTTTCAGGCGACCGTCGCCACCATGGCCGAGCGTCTCGCGGGCGAAACCGTCGAGGGCCCCTGCGTCACCCTCATCGGCTGGGCGCTGGGCGAGGCGACGATCGCCACCGCCCTCCCCGACACCCCGTCCCGCGCGGCTGGCTGAGCATCGCCACCCGTCGACACGGCGCCCAAAACACCCCGCCAACCCGTTGCACCCGCGCCGCGACCCCTCTATAAGCCGCTCAAGTCGGAGCGTAGCGCAGCCCGGTTAGCGCACTAGTCTGGGGGACTAGGGGTCGTGGGTTCGAATCCCGCCGCTCCGACCATCTAAACCACTGAAATTCTTCTGCTTCGCCGGCCGCTATCACGGCTGCCCGTGCACCGAATGGCGATATCGATGGCGGTGGCGACGGCACCGGGCT
>JBKDKQ010000023.1:0-43970 GCA_046344875.1 Labrys sp. (in: a-proteobacteria)
GACCCTTGAGACAATCACCGCCCTCGGCGATGATCCCCTCGTCGGACTGCCGGACATGGCAGCCTGACAAGCGTCCCGGCCGAGCCGGAAACCAACGGTGACTGTACCAGCAGCTACACCACGCTCAGGGACATGATCCGATCGAGGCGGATGCGCAGCGTCGAGCCGGACACGCCGGCAAGAACCGTCTTCACCACCAGGGCCTTGGCGGATGGTGCGGTGTGGACGGAAAGGGAGATACGGGAGCCATCCCCCTGCGCGACGTCGAACATGGTCACCGGCTCGGCGTGAAGGGCTGCGCCCGAGCCGAGCAGCAGGCCGCCGGCCAATGCGGCGATGGATCGGGACTTGAGTTTCGTCCGGGACTTGAGCGTCGTCATGGCGTGCCTCCGGGGCGTCTTCGGTTCTGGATGATGGGTCGGCGGGCCGCCGGCGGGGGTCGGCGGCCCGCTCCTTGCGTCAGTTCACGCGGTAAACGACGGGGCAGTTCACCAGGAAACCGACGGCCTTCGGCGGTCCGCCACCTTCGGCGATCGTTTCGATGATCCCCTTGGCGCCGGCGTTCTCGATGTCGATCGCGCCCGTCATCTTGGTGCGATAGCCACGCTCGATCGCCGCCTCGGTCCACTTGACCGGGAACAGGCGCCAGATCGGGCTATAGTCGAGATTGATCGTCGGAATGCCGCCGAGCACGTTGAGCGGGCCGTGACCGCCATCCGACAGCGCACTGTTGACGCCCTGACGGAAGGGGTTGTCCTTGCCCGTCGGGCCGTTCGCGATCACATAAATCCGCTCCGCCGATTCACCCGGCGCCGCGTCTTCGAGCGCGAAGGGAAGATCGTTGAGCGCCGGGGTCTGGATCGCGCCCTCGAGCGTGGCGACGAGCGGGTCATTGGCTTCGGTCGACAGATAGAAGATCGGCTTGGAGAAGGTGTAGCCGAGTGTCATCCGCAGCGTGACGATGCCGTCGCGTGGGCAGATCTTGACGACCTTGTCATGAACCTTCGAGAAGTCCGGATTGCCGTCGCACATCTTGTCGAGTTCGTCCGCCGAGACGTTGAAGGCGACCATCGGCATGTTGAAGACGGCGCTCTTGGCGTTGTCGAGCTGGACGAGCGGGGAGTAATCCGCATCGCCGACCGCGCCGGGCTGGAACGCCTTGGGCGGGAAGAAGTTCGGCGCGGCGCCAGGCTCGACACTGCGGTTCGGCGAGAAATCGACGCGGCCACCCTCGAAGGTGAAGCTGCCGTCCTTCTCGAACTTGCCCTTGCGCGCGCCCTTGCCGGTGATGCCGTAGGCCATCTTGGCCGAATAGTTGATGCCATGCAGGGCCGCGAGGTTCTCGTCGGAGACGTCCGTGAGAACGGACCAGACAAGCTCGCCGCTCGCCAGCTGACCGCGACGCAACGGCAGCGTCATGGTGCCGGCCTCGAGGTCGACGATCGCCGACTTCATCAACAGCACGGGCCCGAGAAAGGCGGAGTTGACCTCCGACGGCGACGGCTGCGCCACGATGATGTGTTCATCGGGGAAGATCGATGCCGGCGCGGGACGCGCCTCGTGCAGAGGCTTGCCCTCGACACCGCGATTGATCACTTCAGCCTGCGCGATTGAAACAAAGCTGCCTGCACCAGCAACTATGCCCAACCCCATCATCGCAAGCTTTCTACAGGTTGATGATCTCACCATAATCCCACCTCTTATCCAAGCAATGCGACACTTCTTGTGTCTTTTTTGCCTGACAAAACTAGGATCATTCCTTGTGATCGTATTTCAAAAAACCACAAATATGTTACAGGATCCCGATATATTATATAAATGCGGCGGCTAATCTCGAAGTCGTGATCGACTGTGTCTCTAGGTGACGGCAGGGGCGACGTCCAGCGGACCTGACACTTCGCCCATCGCCCCCGACCTGACGACCCGGATGTGATACCCTTACGTGCGATCGCCACGCGGCTTCGCCGTGAGCAGGTAAAGCAGCGGTCCGAAGGATCCGGCGACGAGCGTCAGAACCAGCCATGGCCACGGGTTGCGCCCCGTGCGGGCCGCGTCGCGCCACATCCAAACGAGGAACAGCGACAGTGCGATCACGAGATCGGCCAGCACCTGCGCCGCGCCGAAGCTCTGGAAATGCGGTGCCAGAATGCCCCAATAGCCGTGTTGCCACAGCGCAAGAGCAGTGAGGATCGTGAAAGGGACGAGGACGAGAATGAGGATAACGCGGTGCATTGTCGCAGCCTTTTTGCAGGGTGCGACACTTTCCGATCGGCGATGATGCATCGCAATTATGTGGCACGTAATAATCGGACGTCGGGCGTGGGGGTGCTGGCGGATGTTGACGGATGACGACCAGATGGCCGTGACGCTGCAGTCGGCACGGCGCTCGGCGCGGATCAGCCAGCTCGAACTGGCGCTTCGCCTCGGCGTGTCGCAGCGCCATGTCAGCTTCGTCGAGAGCGGACGCTCCAAGCCGAGCCGGTCGCTTCTGATCGCCTGGCTGCGCGAACTCGGCAGCCCCCTCGCGTTGCGCAATACGGTGATGCTGCAGGCCGGCTATGCGCCCGCCTACCGCGAGACACGCCCTGACGATCCGATCCTGCAGCCGACCCGCGCAGCGATGAGCCAGTTGCTGACAACGCATGATCCGATGCCGGCCATGGTCATCGATGCGAACTGGACCGTACTCGAGCTGAACCGGGGCGCGGACTGGCTGGCGCGGCGTCTGATGCCTGCAATCGCCGATCTCCCTGCCCCTCTGCCGTCCTTCAACCTGATCGACGCCTATTGCCAGCCTGACGGTCTTCTGAGCGCGGTCGTCAATCTCGCGGAAACGGGGCCGATGACTCTCGCGCATCTGCGTCAGCACCAGCGCGCCCATCCGGCTCTCGCACCGCGCGTTGACGCCTTCGCCGCAGCGCTCGCCTCACGGCTGGGACGAGCCCTCGCAATGGTCGAGACAGCCGCCGATCAGCTGGCGCCACCTGTGACGCCCATTCGCGTCGCGACGGCCCATGGCGAACTCGCCTTCTTCGCCATGTACACCACCTTCGGCTCGCCGCAGGACATCACCCTCGCCTCCCTGCGCGTCGAGCATCTGTTTGCGCAGGACAGCTTCACCGCCGACGTGCTTCGCCGCAACGTGCCCTGAGGACGAGAGCGGTGACGGGCGCGCGCTCGCCGTGGAGACGAGAATTCCCGGTGCGATACGCCGCTTCCTCTTGCTTGGTCATCCGATGACGGTGCACAAGCCTGCCCGAAAGAGGCAGCTTGACCCGCGGGCGCGATGCACCGGCCACTCACCGACTATGCGCTCGAAGACTGGGTTCGGCTGCGCCCGCTGATCCAGCGCCTCAAGTCGGTGCATTATGACCGCGTCCAACGCCGCTTCGACCGGCAACCTCCGCGCGTCGGCGACCTCGCGCTACTGCGCGCGGCCGTCCGAGGCCGTCGCCTCCTGATGACCATCGCCTATGAGGACCCGCAGGCGGTCGACTGGCAGGCGCGGCTCGTGCGCCACCACATCGCGGGTGCCGTGCACCTCGTCGCCGACAATTCGCATGACGACGCCAAAGCGGCGGCGATTGCCCGCCATGCACGGGCGAGCGGCGCGCTCTATCTGCGCATGCCCGAAAATCCATGGCGCCGCGGCCAGGCGAGCCGATCGCACGGCACCGCGATGACGTGGCTGTGGACCAATCTGGTGCGCCCGGGCGAACCGGCGATGTTCGGCTTTCTCGACCATGACCTGTGGCCGACTGCCCCGACCGATCCCTTTGCGCCGCTGGCGCAGCGGCCCTTTGACGGCAATGTCCGCGAGGCCGAGGGAAAGTGGTTCCTTTGGGCCGGCTTTTGTTTCTTCCGCTTCGACGCGGTCTGCCATCTGCCACTCGATTTCCGTCAGGCCTGGTTCATCGGCCTCGATACGGGTGGCGGCAACTGGGCCGTGCTCTATCGCGACGCCGACCGGACGCCGATGACCATTCACGGGCGGGCACCGATCGCGCTGCTGCCCGATGTACCGGTCCCAGCCTGCTATGCCGAGCGTATGGGCGTCTGGCTGCACGAAGTCGGTCTCGCGGGCGACCCGGCTCATGTCGGGAGAAAGCGCGCCGCGATCGCCGACCTCCTGGCACCTGTCCTCGCGTCGATCCCCTCGGATGCGACTGACGGTTCTTCAAAACCTCAATGATGAGGTGACGGACCTGTTGGCTTGGTATAGGCCACCACCGGCTGCTCGTTCGAAAGCGAATGTGCGACACACGGTGGGGACCATGCACCAGTCCGCCTTCGACAAGTTCACGGTGTTTGTCGAACACTACCTCGACCCGCACCGGGCAACACGGCTATCGGTCCTCGATGTCGGCAGCCGTGCGATCGGTCAGGACACCGGATCCCATCGACCAGCAATCGTTGGACGCGGCTGGGACTATCGCGGAATGGACCTCGAGGCCGGCCCGAACGTCGATCTCGTCGTCGAAGACGGTTATGACTGGCGCGAGATCGAGGATGACAGTCACGACGTCGTGCTGTGCAGCCAGGTTCTGGAGCACACGCGCTATCCCTGGCGTCTCGTTCAGGAGATCGCCCGCGTCCTGCGCCCGCGCGGCCTCGCCTTCCTGATCACGCCGAGCCGCGGGCATGTCCACCGCTACCCCGAGGACTGCTTTCGCTACTATCCGGATGGCCTGCCGGCCCTTGGTCATGCGGCGGGCCTCGCTGTGATCGAAGCCCACGTCCAGACGCGCTCGGTCTATCGCAGCAATCTCTGGCTCGATGCGGCTGCCGTTCTGCAAAAGCCGCTGCTCGGACCCGCCGAGGCCGGACAGGCGCGCGCCCGCCTCGACCTTGCGCGTTTATCGATGAAACCGGACGTAACGGCACAGGACCTCGCGGCCGTCGACTTCGCTGCGCGGATCACGACACCGAGCGTATTTGGCGATCTCGCATCGACGGCGCCGGGCACGGCGTTCCGCGACAGGGACGCGGCGCTCGCCAAGCGCGCACGATTGTCCTGGCGCCTCGCCGAGACACGCCAGCACCTTTCCCGCGCGCTCAAGACGCTGACGCGGCCGATCTGAACGCCGCACTCCTACGGCGCCACCTTACCCGCGGGTGATCTCCTCGGCGACACGGCGCCCAATGCGGCGGACCTTCAGGCCCAGCATCACCAGGAGAACGCCTGTCACCAGCGCGGCGACGCCGATCAGGATCGACATGGACAGTGCGGCGAGCCACCAGTTGGCGATGATCACGACGCCGAACAGGATGGAGACGACGCCGTAGAGCGCCTGCCACCATTCGTCGTCGATCTCCCGCCGCAGCACGATCGCCGCCATGATCTGCAGGATCCCGATCCAGACGTTCCAGGCGCCGATGACGAGAATGGCGTATTTCACCACCACGGCTGGCGCGAAGATCGCGACGAGGCCGAGCAAAATGAAAATGACGCCGATCGTCGTCGGCAGGAATCGGTCGCCCTCGGTGTTCTCACCATAATAGACGCCGATCAGCGCCATGATGCCGTCGGCCACCAGATAAAGGCCGAGGACGAAGGTCAGAACCGAGATGAAGTCCCCCGCCCAGATCAGGGCGCATATGCCGAAGGCGATGCTGAACAGGCCACGCCAGATCAGCACCGACCACATGGCGAGCAGCGAGCGCTCCATGACGACCCCATCCCCGTGAAAGAGGCCGCCATCTCACCGCACGCCAGCCCGTCTGCCAAGGGGCTTGCACCCTCGGCGCGACGAAACATGTGCGCATCAACCCCTGAGCTTGAACCGCACGTCGAGGAAGACCGCCAGAAGCAGCACGACGCCCTTGATGACCTGCTGGAGATCGATGCCGATGCCCATGATCGACATGCCGTTGTTCATCACGCCCATGATGAAGGCGCCGACCACGGCGCCGACCACCGTGCCGACGCCGCCGGTCGTCGCGGCACCGCCGATGAAGCAGGCGGCGATGACGTCGAGCTCGAAGCCGATGCCGGCCTTCGGTGTCGCGGTGTTGAGGCGCGCGGCGAAGATCAGGCCCGCGAGCGCCGCCAGCACACCCATGTTGACGAAGGCGAGGAAGGTCAGTCGCTCGGTCTTGATGCCGGAGAGCATCGCCGCCTTCTCATTGCCGCCCATGGCGTAGATGCGGCGACCGATCGTCGTGCTCGTGGTGACGAAGGCATAAAGCACGATCAGCGCGAACATGACGATCAGCACCTTCGGCAGGCCCTTGTAGGAGGCGAGGAGATAGGTGAAGGCGAGGAAGCCTACCGCGATGAGGGCGTTGCGCCCGAGGAAGATCGACGACGGCTCCTCGGCAAGACCGTGCGCCATCTGGTTGCGGCGCTCGCGGACGTTGAAGAAGATGATCAGCGCCGTGACGATCGTGCCAATCGCCATAGACAGGACGTTGAACGAGCCGGGCGCGAAATCGGGGATGAAGCCGGAGCTGAGCAGCTGGAATTCCGGCGGGAAGGGTCCGACTGACGCGCCGCCGAGGAGCCAGAGCGCGAGGCCCTTGAACACCAGCATGCCGGCAAGCGTCACGATGAAGGCCGGGATCCGGTAATAGGCGACGAAATAGCCCTGCAAGCCGCCGATCAGCGCGCCGGTCGCGAGGCAGATGACCGTCGCGGTCGCGACATCCATCTTGTTGGTCACCATCAGCACGGCGGCAAGCGCCCCGACGAAACCCGAGACCGAGCCGACCGACAGGTCGATATGGCCCGCCACGATGATCAGCAGCATGCCCAGCGCCATGATGACGATGTAGCTGTTCTGCAGAACGAGGTTGGTCAGGTTCAGCGGCATGAACAGCACACCGCCGGTGGCGATCTGGAAGAACACCATGATCACCAGCAGCGACAAAAGGAGCGCATACTGACGGATGTTGCTCTTGATGAACCGGATGACGTCGTTTTGGCCGGTCGCCTTCTCGGTGACTTCGGTCACGCTACCCCCTCCCAGGACTTCATGATCGCCCGCATGATTTTTTCCTGCGAGGCTTCCTTCACCGGCATCTCGGCGACGAACCGGCCCTCGTTCATCACATAGACGCGGTCCGTGATGCCGAGGAGTTCCGGCATTTCGGAAGAGATGACGATGATCGCCTTCCCCTCGTCCGCCAGCTTGTTGATGATGCCGTAGATTTCATATTTCGCACCGACGTCGATGCCGCGCGTCGGCTCGTCGAGAATGAGGATCTCTGGTTCGGAGAAGAGCCATTTGCTCAGCACGACCTTCTGCTGATTGCCGCCCGACAGGTTCACGGTCGTCTGGAACACGCTCGACGAGCGGATCGCAAGATCCTTGCGGTACTGGTTGGCGACCTTCAATTCGGCCGTGTCGTTGATGACGGTGTTCTTCGACACGCCCGGCAGGTTTGCCAGCGTCACATTGTGCTTGATGTGGTCGATGAGCACGAGGCCATAGGTCTTGCGGTCCTCGGTGACATAGGCGAGGCCGGCCTTCATGGCCTTCTGGATCGTGCTGGTGTCGACGAGCTTGCCGTGGACCCGCACCTCGCCGGTGATCTTTTGGCCGTAGGAGTGGCCAAACAGGCTCATGGCGAGTTCGGTGCGGCCGGAGCCCATCAGCCCGGCTATGCCGACCACCTCACCCTTGCGCACCATCAGGTCCACGCCCTTGATGACGCGACGCTCCGGATGCAGCGGGTGATAGACGCTCCAGTCACGCACCTCGAGGATCGGCTCGCCGATTTTTGGCGTGCGCCTTGGATATCGGTCGACCAGCTCGCGCCCGACCATCGCCTTGATAATGCGGTCCTCGCTGATGGTCTCGGCGTGGCAGTCGAGCGTATCGACGGTCGAGCCATCACGCAGGACGGTGATGCGGTCGGCAACCGCCGAGATCTCGTTCAGCTTGTGGGAGATCAGGATCGAGGAGATGCCCTGGCTGCGGAACTCGCGCAGCAGGGCGAGAAGCGCAGCGGAATCGGTTTCGTTGAGGCTCGCCGTGGGCTCGTCGAGGATGAGCAGCTTGACCTTCTTGTTGAGGGCCTTGGCGATTTCGACGAGCTGCTGCTTGCCCGTGCCGAGATTGGTGATCAGCGTATTGGGGTGATCCTTCAGCCCGACGATCTTGAGCAGCTCCTTCGTGAGGCGGAAGGCTTCGAACCAGTCGATGACGCCGCGCTTGGCGGTCTCGTGGCCGAGGAAGATGTTTTCTGTGATCGAGAGGAGCGGCACCAGGGCAAGCTCCTGATGGATGATAATGATGCCGGCCTTCTCGCTTTCGGAAATGTCGCGGAAGCGCCGTTCCTCGCCCTCGAACGTGATCGTGCCGCTATAGGTTCCGTGCGGATAGACGCCGGAGAGCACCTTCATCAGGGTCGACTTGCCGGCGCCGTTTTCACCGACGACGGCGTGGATCTCCGCCGGCATGACGGTCAGATTGACGTTGTCGAGCGCGTTCACGCCCGGAAACGTCTTGGTGATGCCCCGCATTTCGAGGATCGGCTGCATCGTCGCCTCACGGATACGTCAAAGGAGCACCCGGTCGGATGGACCGGGTGCGGCCTGCGCTGCATTGTGCGGAGGTCGGACGGGGCCCGCAAGCGCGGACCCCGTCCCATGACGGATCAGTTGTTGATCTGGTCTTCGGTGTAGTAGCCCGAGCCGACCAGAACGTCCTTGAGGTTCGTCTTGTCGACCGAGACCGGGATCAGCAGGTTGGACGGAACGACCTTGACGCCGTTGTTGTAGGTCTTGGTGTCGTTGATCGGCACTTCCTTGCCGGCCAGCGCCGCGTCGACCATGGTCGCCGTCACCTTCGCGAGTTCGCGCGTGTCCTTGAACACGGTCGAGGTCTGTTCGCCGGCGATGATCGCCTTGACCGACGGAAGCTCCGCGTCCTGACCGGATACGACCGGCATCGGCTGCTCGGGCGTGCCGTAGCCGACGCCCTTGAGCGAGGAGATGATGCCGCGCGACAGGCCGTCATAGGGCGACAGGACCGCGTCGACGCGCTTGCCGCTGTAGAAGGCGGAGAGCAGGTTGTCCATGCGGGCCTGGGCGACCGCGCCGTCCCAGCGCAACGTACCGACGGTCTTCATGCCGGTCTGGCCGGACTGGACGACCAGCTTGCCGCTGTCGATCAGGGGCTGCAGGACCGACATCGCGCCGTCGTAGAAGAAGAAGGCGTTGTTGTCGTCGGGAGAACCACCGAAGAGCTCGATGTTGAACGGGCCCTTGCCGGCGTCGACGCCGAGCGCCTTGACGATCGAGTTGGCCTGGAGGACGCCGACCTGGAAGTTGTCGAAGGTTGCATAGTAATCGACATTGGCCGAGTCGCGGATCAGGCGGTCATAGGCGAAGACCTTGATGCCGGCTTCCGAGGCCTTCTTGAGCACGTCCGACAGCGTCGTGCCGTCGATCGCGGCGATGATCAGGACCTTGGCGCCCTTGGTCACCATGTTCTCGATCTGGGCGAGCTGGTTGGGAATGTCGTCTTCGGCGTACTGGAGATCGGTGGTGTAGCCCATCGCGGTGAATTCCTTCACCATGCTCTCACCGTCAGAGATCCAGCGGGTGGACGACTTGGTCGGCATCGAGATGCCGATGAGGCCCTTGTCGGCGGCCATCGCCACATTGGTCGTGAGAAGTGCGACGACGCCTGCGGACGCCGCCATGAACTGCCTGCGGTTCAACATTGATTATTCCTCCCTGGACTGGCTGCGTGACACTGCATGTGCCTTCAGAGCCATGGTCGACAGGCATATTATGACAAGGGGAGACGAGCAACGAAATTGTGTGATAAATACGGATCAGGAAGAGGACGTGCTGAATGCCCGCCGCGAATGATCCACTTGGCAGCGTTCCAACCGCGGGCGGCGGTCGCAAGCTGAACGCGCGGGTTGCTCAGGAAATCGGCGCGCGCATCCTTCAGGGCACCTATCCGCCGGGCAGCATCCTGCCCAACGAGGCCGAATGGAGCCGCATGTTCGGCGTAAGCCGCACCGCCGTGCGCGAAGCGATCAAGACGCTGAGCGGCAAGGGTCTTCTGGTCTCGCAGGCGCGGATCGGGTCGCGCGTCGAGCCGCGCAACCGCTGGAACCTCCTCGATCGCGACGTGCTCGCCTGGTTGAGCGCCGCGACCGACGAGCGGGCCTTTTTCGCGTCCACACAGGAGGTTCGCCAGCTTCTCGAGGTCGGCGTCGCGGGGCTCGCGGCGGCGAAGCGCACCCAGGCGCAGCTCGACGACCTGATGGACGCGCTCGAGGGGATGCGGCGAGCGACGAGCGTCGATGAGTTGATCGAGCCGGACGTCCGCTTTCACCTGGCGCTTCTCGCCGCCACGAACAATGATTTCCTGACCCCGCTCGGGGTCGTGATCGAGCATGCCCTGACGAACCTCTTTCGTTACACCTCCCGCAACAACCCCCGCCCCGACATCGTCATCCCGCTGCACGAGGCGGTCGCTTTCGCCGTCGCGCGGAGCGATTCGGACGAGGCCCGGCTGGCGATGTCGCGGCTGCTCGACGACACCGACGCCGTCATCGCCCATGGCGGCCGGCCGGCGGCGGACGCCGGCCCATCCGGTCCGCCCTCGACCTGACAGGGCATCGCCCTGCCCTTTTCACGGCGTGAGTGTGGGAATCTGGAAGACGGCCGCGGACGACTGTTCCTAGCCTGACGACATCGGGAACGCGGACGCGTTTTGTCGGGGCAAGGGTCCGATGCATTTTGATTCAATCGTCATCGGTGCGGGTCAGGCCGGCCCGGCCATGGCCGAGCAGCTTGCCAAAGCCGGCGAGACCGTCGCCATCATCGAGCGCCATCACATGGGCGGCACCTGCGTCAACAATGGCTGCATGCCGACCAAGGCCATGGTCGCGAGCGCCTATGCCGCCTGGCTGGCGCGAGAGGGCGCGCGGTTCGGTGTCGATGCGGGCGGGGTGCGGATCGACTGGGCGCGCGTCCACGCCCACAAGGAAAAGGTCGTCCAGACCGCGCGCGGCAACGTCACGCGCTGGATGGAGAACACGCAGGGGGTCACGCTGATCCGCGGCCATGCCCGTTTCACCTCTGCGACCAGCGTCGCAGTGGACGGTGCGATGCTTACGGCCAAGCGCTTCTTCATCAATGTCGGCGCCCGCGCGGTGATCCCGCCCATTCCGGGCATCGACGGGATCAAGGTGCTCACCAATGCCGACATCATGGATGTCGACCGGGTGCCGGAGCATCTGCTGATCGTCGGCGGCAGCTATATCGGCCTCGAGTTCGCGCAGATTTTCCGTCGTCTCGGCGCCGAGGTGACCGTGGTCGAGCGTTTTCCTCAGATCATCGCCCGCGAGGATCCGGACGTGATCGAAGCAGTCCGCGGCATCGTGACGGGTGAAGGCGTCGCGATCCATACGGGGATCGAGGATCTCGCCTTCACGTCGGGCGATCCCATAAGCTACCGCTTCACAGGGGCGGACGGAGTGGTGCGCGAGGGGACGGCCTCGCACGTGCTCGCCGCCACCGGCCGTCGGCCGAACACCGACGATCTCGGGCTCGCCGAGGCCGGCATCACGCCCGATCCGCGCGGGTTCATTCCGGTCGACGAGGGCTGTCGGACGGTCGTCCCGCATATCTTCGCGCTCGGCGAGGTCAATGCGCGCGGCGCCTTCACGCACACGGCCTTCAATGACTTCGAGATCGTCGCCGACAACCTGTTGCGCGGGAAGGATCGGAAGGTGACCGACCGTCATCCCTGCTACGGGCTCTTCATCGATCCGCCGCTCGGGCGGATCGGCATGACGGAGGCTGCGGCCCGCAGCGCCGGTCGCCCCATGCTGGTCGGCAAGCGCATGATGACGCGGGTCGGGCGCGCGGTCGAAAGCGGCGAAACACGCGGCTTCATGAAGATCGTGATCGATGCCGAGACCCGCACCCTGCTCGGTGCCGCCGTGATCGGCTATCGCGGCGACGAGGCCGTGCAGTCGCTCCTCGCACCGCTCTATACCGGCATGACGATCGATGCGGTCATGGCGATCGTCGGCATTCACCCGACCGTCGTCGAGCTTCTTCCTTACGCCATCGCTTCGGCAACGCCGGTGACCTAGAAGCCATCAACCCGTGGCGAGGAACGGCGTGACCGTTGACAGCACGGCTGCAGGGCCGTTCTCTTGGGACGGAATGCTGATGCCGGCCGAGGCGCCGCATCAGCCCAGAAGCATCGGGGTTGAGCATGAAGCCAGTCGACACCGCCGACCGGAAGGTCGCCAACATCTACGAGGCTACCTACACACCCTTCGTCTATGACGACGGGGTGGCAATGGGCGACTCGATCCTGCAGGTCAATGGCGGTCCGCTCGGGATCGGCTTCCACGTCTACCGGATGCCGCCTGGGATGACGACGCGCGCCCATCGCCACAATGGCGACGAGCAATTCCTGATCCTCGACGGTACGCTGGTCGAGAACGACGGGACGGTCTACCGCAAGGGGGATCTCGTCTGGCTGCGCGACGGCACCGAACACAGCTCCTACACGCCGGACGGATGCCTCCTGGCGGTGCACATCGCCGACACCGAGACGCCGCTCGCCTGAACCGCCGCTACCCCTCGCCACAGCTGGCGATGGCGAGCGAATCGTCCTCGAGACGGGCGATGAGCCGCTCGATCGCGCGGGCGCTGGTGTCGCTGTGGGCGGCGAGATCGACCATCTCGCGCGCGACGATGGAGAAGCCGAGACCGTGCTCGCCGGCGCGGACCGCCTCGAGCCGGGCGTTCAGCGCGAGCAGGCGCAGCGTCTTGAGCGTCTTCAGGATCTCGCCCGTCGCGACGCCGATCTCGCGCGCGACCTGGGTCCGTGAGCTGCCGGTCGCGCCTTGCGCAGCCTCCTGCTGCGCGTCGAGAATCACTCCATCGAGATAGGCGAGCTGCCCGGTCTCAGGGCTGATGTACCCGCCGCCCGTTTCGAAGACGGGCCTGTAGTTCCCGCTCTTGTCGCACAGCCGGTAGCTGATGCGCCAGTTGCGGCGCTCCGAGAGCCCGGCCGACACGGCGGCGTCGACGCGGCCGATGTCGTCTGGATGCGTCAGATTGCTGAACGACTGGCGCGTCGAGATGAACCACTCGGGATCATAGCCGAGCAACGGCTTGAAGCCCGACGACAGGTGGACCATCGTGAAATCCTTGTCGTTCAGGCAGCGATAGAAAAAGCCGTCGATCTTGCCAGCGATCGACTGGGCCAAGGACTGGGCGTGATCATCGACAGACGGAATCATCAAGGCATGCTCCTGCTCGTGGCGGTGATCTTGGCGTCATAGGGTTAAGGTATCGTAATCCGCTGGGCTTGGCGGTGAGGATTCCTTAGCGCTACCTTGTCGGGCGCACCGCCGACGGACGGGATGGTCCGGTTGGTCGCAGCCTCATCGGACCGGGGACGGTCCAGCCTGTTTCACCCGCACCCTCGAGCAAAAGGACACCGCCCATGTCGACCATCACCAAGCTTCCTCCGCCCGGTTCCGATCCGATCACCGCCGACCTCGATGGCTGGAAGGTCGTCGCCGGCAAGCCGACGATGAAGACCTGGGTTCAGCACACCTCCGCCGATGGTTCGATGATTTCCGGCACCTGGACGGCGACGCCGGGCACCTATCACGCGACCTATGACGGCTATGAGTTCGTCCATCTCATCCAGGGCCGGATCAAGATCACGCCGGATGGTGGCGAGCCCGTGATCGTCGGACCCGGTGATGCCTTCGTCGTCGAGGCGACCTTCAAGGGCACCTGGGAGATCATCGAGCCGGTGCTCAAGCACTTCGACATCAAGCTGAAGTAAGCGCCATCCGCGCGCTTCGGCGGAATAGAAAAGGCCCGCGCGGAGGTTCCGCGCGGGCCGTTTTCTGAACCGTGACCGGCCTCAGTTCATCGCCCAGCCAAGGAAGGTCGAGCCGAAGACATAGTCCGAGATCAGGACAACGATGATGCCCGCCAGCAAGGTCAGGTAGGGCAGCATACCGGCCTTGCGCGAGCGCAACTCGTCCATGCTCTTGATGCCCAGATCCTCCAGCATGTGATCCGGGAAGCGCCCGCCATCCTGGATGTAGTGCCGGAAGAAGAAGACCGGGATGATCAGAAGCGAAGCGACGATGCCGGCAAACAGCGCCTGCGGGTTCCACACTTCCGCGCCCGCGCCCATGAAGACCGCATTGACGAAGGCGAAGATCGCACCGAGCGCGAGAATGAAGGTCGGTGCGCGATAGGGACGCTCGATGTGCCCCGAGTCGATCCGGTGCAGCCAGCCTGCGTTCAGGTTCAGGAAGTTGAAGATGATGTAGCCGCAGTTCGACACGGCCAGGATGAAGAAGAAGCTCGTCGCATCCGCCGAGGCGATCGCGAGGATCACGAGGTTGACCGCGAGGTCCGTCCACATGGCCCGCGTCGGCGCGCCGTGCTCGTTCACCTTCGACAGGTAACGCGGCAGCCAGCCGTCGACGCTGCCCTGGTAGAGCGTGCGCGAGGAGCCGGCCATGGCGGTCATGATCGACAGCATCAGCGCCGCGATCATCAGCACGACGAAGATATCCGTGACGATCAGGCCACCGCCCAGCATCTCGCCCATGGCCTGCGCCACGCCCGATCCGTCGACGATCGGCGTCGCAAGCATGCCGTTGAGGCCAAGCACGCCCTGGAAGGTGAGCGGCACGAGGATGAAGATCGCGAGACAGAGAAGGCCCGAATAGAAGATCGCCTTGAACGTATCGGTCTTGGGGTCGCGGAACTCGCGCGTGTAGCAGATCGCGGTCTCAAACCCGTAGGTCGACCAGGCGGCGATGAACATGCCGGCGAGGACGAGCGTCCAGCCAGGGATGTCCCAGGCACCCGGATCGGCGGTATAGGCGGCCGCCGGCGGCACGAAGGGCGAGAAGTTCGCCCAGTTCACGCTGCCGTTGATCAGCGGCACGATGCCGACGATCGCCATCGGGATGATGACGGCAAGGCCGATATACTTCTGCACGTTCGCCGTGCCGAGAATGCCGCGATGCTGGATCGCGAAGGTGATCAGCATCAGGATAACGCCGATGAAGAAGGTGGCGTTGAGCGAGATCGAGACGCCCAGGGCCTCGAACTTGGTCGTGAAGAGGGTCCAGGTGCGGATGGCCGGGGTCGCGGCTTCCGTGGCGGCGGCTGTCAGCGCGGCGATGCCATCAGCCGCCGTCTTGCCCGCATTCGCGGCATCGGCGAGCCAGGCCGTCACTTCGGGCGAAGCTTCCGTGAAGGTCGGGATCGGCCCGACGGGGGCGAGCGCGTTGAGGATGTAAGCCGCCGCGATCGAGCACCCGAGCGAGAGCACCGGCGTCCAGGCGATCCAGTTGCACCACACCGAGAGCGGCGCGATCACCTTGGAGTAGCGGACCCAGGCCGCCGCGCCATAGACCGAGGCGCCGCCCGACTTGTTGGGAAACAGGCCGGCGATTTCGGCATAGGTGAAGGACTGGATGAAGCCCATCAGCATCGAGGCCGCCCAGATGGCGAAGGCGAGGTTGCCCGTCGTGCCGGCAATGCCGCCGATCGAGAACAGCACCAGCGCGGGCACGCCACTCGCGACCCAGAAGGCCCCGCGCCAGTCGATCGTTCGGTGGAGCGATTGACCGCCCCCCTCCATTCTTTCGGAAACAGCAGCCATCGTCTTATCTCCACCTTTTGTTGTGCGGTTATTCAGCCGATCCGCCGAGGCTGCCGCGACATGTCCGCGGATCGCCACCAGCGAGGCTGGCGCGATGGTGCTCCGGTCGGGTTCTGCTGGTGAGACGAGTGTCGATGGCAGGGCCTTGCCCCGATGGGCGATGCCGATTCAGGATCTCCGTGGTCAACGGCCGTCCATCCCGCAGCAACCGCCCAACTCCCCCAAAGTCCAAGACGTGCTCGTCCTTTAAGGATTGATACATGCTGCCATAATGCTGTCAAAATTTTTTCATGCGCGGAAACATTTTTCCCGCGAGCTTTTTGGAGATCGCCGAAACGATGCGGCAATTTCTTACCGCCGCGCTCCGCGCGGCAGTTGAACGGGGGCTGATAACTGTCGACGAAAGCCGACGTCAGGGGTCGGGAAAAATGCCAGGCGACGTCGGCGCGCCGTCATCGAACTTCGACAGATACTCGAGCATCGCGGGCCGCGTCCGGGTGAGGCCCTTATAGTCGATCAGTTCCGGCGGAAGATCGCGCAGCACACGATGCAGGCGGCGCGCCCATTTCGGCACGGTCACCAGCTCGTCGAGCCGGATCAGATAACAGCGGATCGGGAAGACGATCGCATTCGAGCGCGGCAACCGCCAGAAGCTCTGCAGTTCGACCCGCAGATGCATCTTCTGGCCGGCGTTCTCCGGCGTCACCGTCGCACGGTCGGCACCCCATTTGTGGTAGTTCTCGGGGCTCGTGTCGAGCCGCGGATAGACCGTCATCGTCCAGTTGAGGCGACGCGCCGGCTGGCCCTGCCGCAGATTGAGCAGAAACTTCAGCGCCCGCTCGAAGACGCCGATCTCGTGTGCCAGCGGCACCGGCCCATGCCATTCGAAGAAGTTCATGCCGATGTCGAAATCGAGCGACCAGTCGGCCTGCGTCGTCACCATCCCGGCGTCCATCCACAGATTGCCGTCGCGCTGGTCGAGGATGGCGTAGTCCCCCTGTGTCTGGCGCATGATGTATTCCATCGGGCCATAGGGCAGCGTCGCATTGTCGAGGAAGGTAAAGGTGTCGTCGATGCCGAGCGGGCGGTTGATCCAGCGCCAGCGATCGCCGTTCTGATGCAGCTCGAAGTGCTCGGGATAGCTCTTGGCCTTGCTGGTCATCAGGAGCTCGAGAAGGTCCCAGCCCGCCGTGTTCATGTGCGGCAGGGACTGGCAGCGCAGCGGATCTTCCTTGAGGACCAGCGCGCGGTCCTCCATCTCCGAGACATAGTGCTCATCGACGTCGAAAGGGTGTTCGAAGACCGAACCCGGCCGGAAGGAGACATGCGGCTCGATATTGACCGAGTACATGTACTTGTCTTCGTGAAACGGGAACGGAAAGCGCTGGATCGCCGCCGGGCTGTTTCGGAAGGTGAAGTCGTCGCGAAACGTTTCTTTGTTGAACTGGATACCCATCGGTATCGTCCTCCCTCAGGTCAGCCGTTACCGTTCAAGAACGAGCTCGCGGCCTTCGAACCGCGACACGCATGGCATGATCTTCTCACCGGAGGCGCGTTCCTCCTTCGTGAGATAATGGTCATTGTGCAGGATGTGGCCGTCGCAGGACACGACGCGCGTCTCGCACTGGCCGCAGGCGCCGCCCCGGCACAGATAGGGCGCCTCGACGCCTGCCGCTTCGATCGCCTCGAGCATGCTCTGATGCGCGCCGACCTGCACCGTCTTGCCGGCGACAGCGAGCTTCACCTCATAGGGCCGGCCCGAAGGCGGTGCGAGGAAGCGCTCGTGATGCAGGTTCTGGTCCGGCCACCCGGCCGCGCGGGCGCTCGACAGCACCCATTCGATCATGCCTGTCGGCCCGCAGACATAAAGATGCGTACCGAGCGGCTGGCCATCGAGCAGGCGATCGAGCGGAATGCGCTCGCCTTGATCATCGCGATAGATCTGTGCGCGCTTGCCATAAGTCTCGCGGATCGTGTCGAGATAGGCCCCGTCCGCCTCGGAGCGCACCGAATAGTGGAGTTCGAATGGCGCGACCTCGTCGGTCAACTGCGCCATCATCGCCAGGAACGGCGTGATGCCGATGCCCCCGGCAAACAGGAGGTGCTTGCGCGCCCGGCGATCGATCGGAAACAGGTTGACCGGGTGGCTGATGCGCAGGTGCGACCCGACCGCGACCGACCGGTGCATGAACAGCGACCCACCCCGCCCTGCATCGTCGCGGCGCACCGAAATGCTGTAGGACGTCGTCTGCGACGGCGGGCTCATCAGCGAATACGGGTTGCGCCGCAGCGTCTCACCATCCTCCATCTCGACGACGACATGGGCGCCGCCGGCGAAGACCGGCAGCGGCGCGCCATCGACCGGAACGAGGTCGAACCGCCGGATCTGGGGCGTGATGTCCGTGATCGCCGCGATGCGGACGTCGATCTTCGGGGTCTTGTCGGCGGACTTTGTGGTCACTTGAACACCTCTTCGGGAGCCGGCGCCGTACCGGGTTCCTCGGCATCAATGCAGACGCCCTGAAAGGCGCCGATCCGTCGCGAATAATGGTCACGCACCAGCAGCGTAAGACCGCAATGGGCGCAGATCACCGGCTGCGTGGTCACATTTTCGGTGATGCCCTTGCAGTGGACGCACTGCACGCGACGCGCCTCGGATCCGCGATGTTCCGCCTGGATGGAGGCATGGTCCACACCGGCGTCGAGCGCCACCAGCATGGCTTGACCGACCAGGCCCTCGGTGCCGGCAAGGTAGATCTGAGTGCCCATATGGGCGGTCGCGAGCGTCTGGGTCAGGCGCGGCAGCGCCGCCGCAATGGTCGGCCCGACATAGAAGGAGTGGGGATTGAGATCCGCGAGGGCCTTGTCATAGCCTTTACCGGCGGCCTCGCGCGGCACGTAGATGATATGGGACTTGGCGAAGAACCCGGCAGGCGCCGTCCTCGCAAGATCGAGGATCGCCTGCGCCCCCTCGGCATCGGCGACGAAGAGATGCAGCTTGCCGGGCCGCGCGACGAGCGGGCTGTAAACCGGTCGGCTCTTGATGCCTTGGACCAACATGTCTGCGCTACCGCCTTGCCAAACCAGAAAAAATGCCGGGCCCGCGGGGGCCCGGCACTGTCACGCGATCACTTCGCGTTGCGCTTTTCCTTCTTCGGATCGTCGAAGGTGATGGTGTGGGCGATCGCGCCACACTGCACGTTCTTGCCGCGCACCTCGAGCTTCGTCCCCTGCTTGGCGACCGCGACATCCATGCGCGCGATCGCCATCGAGCGCTTGGTGAGCCGCGAATACATGCCGCAGGTGACGACGCCGACCTTCTTGCCGCCGGCCCAGAGTTCGTCGCCGCCTTCCGTCGCCTTGTCGGTGTCGGCGAGGACGCCGAAGATCTTGAAGCGCTCCTTGCCCTTGAGCCGATAATGCTCTTCCGCCCCGCGGAAGCCCGTTTTGCCGGGCGAGACGGTGAAGTCGAGGCCGAGTTCCCACAGCGTGTCGCCGGGCCCTTCATTGTCGAAGGGATACATCTGCGAATTGTCGTACGGGTAGAACAGCAGGTAGCTCTCGACGCGCAGCCAGTCGAGGCAGGTGAAGCAGGCCGGGACGATGCCCATCCGCTTGCCTTCCTTCAGGATCGTGTCCCAGATCTCGAGCGCATCCTCGCGGCGGCAGAAGATCTCGTAGCCGCGCTCGCCGGTATAGCCGGTGCGCGAGATCATCACATGCTTGCCGAACAGCGTCGTCTGCATGTGGTGGAAGTACGGCAGGTCCTTGATGCCCGGGACGTGCTTGGCAAGGTACTTGACCGCGAGCGGCCCCTGCAAGGAGAGATCCTGGAGATCGTCGTCGAACAGCATCGCGCAGTTCTTGCCATAAGCGGCGCGCACCAGTTCCTCATGCGCCGTGCCCGAGCCGTGAACCACCATCCAGGAGTTCGGGCCCGTGCGGTAGAGGATGCAGTCGTCGGTGAACTTGCCGGCATCGTTGAGCATGCAGGCGTAGACCGAACGGCCGGGATAAACCTTGCGGACATCGCGGGTCGTCGCGAGCTGGAGGACGTGGTGGGAATGCTCGCCCACGAGATGAACCTTGCGCAGGCCCGACACGTCCATGAGCGCCGCCTTGGTGCGGATCGCCTCATGCTCGTCGGCGATGTCGCTCTTGGCATAGGTCCACGCGGTCTCCATGCCGTTCCAGTCTTCGAGGCTGGATCCCAACGCCCTGTGCCGAACGGCCAGCGGCGAGCGACGCCATGACATCACGCTCATTGTCTTTCCCCCCTTGTGGTTTCCCCATCGGTCCAATCGCGGCGGATAGGTGGAATGAGGTGTCCATCCACCGTCGACGCACCCATGGTGATACGCTGACCAGTTTCCTGAGAAGAAAACAATTTGTCCAGCGTGAATTGAGACTGGACCATGGCTGGAGGCCTCCGTCCGCTCATGCCCGGACCCGGCTCTTGTCCGGGTCGTAGAATGGGAACGGCGTCGTGATCGCCGCGATCCGCTTCTGCCGGCCATCAAGCTTGCCGATCTCGAGCGCCGTGCCGTCCGCCGCATGGCGGACATCGACACGCGCCAGCGCGATCGTCCGCTTGAGGACCGGTGAGCGCATGCCGGAGGTGACGACGCCCACCTGCGCGCGACCGAGAAACACCGGATCGCCATGACCGACCGGTTCGTTGCCCTCGACATTGAGGCCGACCAGCTTGCGCTGCGGATTGGCGCGCCGCTCCGTCAGCGCCGCCTTGCCGACGAAATCCTCTTCCTTCTTCGCCGCGACGGCAAAGCCGATGCCGGCCTCGAACGGATCCGTGGTCGAATCGAACTCGTTGCCGGCGAGCACGAGCCCTGCCTCGATGCGCACGAGATCGAGCGCCGAGAAGCCGAAGGGCGCGATGCCGTGCGGCTCGCCCGCCGCCATGATCGCGTCCCAGACGGCGGCGCCGTCATTGGGGTGGCAGAAGACCTCATAGCCGAGTTCACCGGTATAACCCGTGCGTGAGACCATCACCGGAATGCCCTGCGGTCCGCCGATGCGGCCGACCGTGAAGCGGAACCAGCCGAGTTCCTCGATCGACGGCCGGCCGGCGGGGGTGAAGATCAGGCCCTTGAGGATGTCGCGCGAGCGCGGGCCCTGAACGGCGACGTTGTGGATCTGGTCCGTCGCGCTCTTCAACAGAACGCGCAGGCCCATTTCCTTCGCCTGTTCCTTGATCCAGAGGATCCCGTCGTCGGACCCGCCAATCCAGCGGAAATTGTCGGCGCCGAGCCGCAGCAGCGTGCCGTCGTCGACCATGCCGCCATGCTCGTAGCACAGCGCCGAGTAGACGACTTGCCCCGGTGCGAGACGCCGTACGTCACGCGTCATCAGGCGCTGCATCAGCGTCTCGGCATCGGGTCCCAGAACCTCGAGCTTGCGCAGGGCCGACAGGTCCATTATCGCGGCGCGCTCGCGGCAGGCCCAGTATTCGTCGACGGGGCCATTGGCGGTGAAATGGGTCGGCACCCAGTAGCCCCGGTACTCGGCGAAGCTGCGGGTAAGCGCCGACGTGCGTGGGTGGAAGCCGGTCTCCTTGGTGGGGACCATGGGGGCGTCGGGGGTCATGCGATAGCCGATCGAGCGCTTGAACAGGGAGGTGGCGGGGTAGACCCGGACGTGGATCTCGGTGAGGTGCCAGCCATTGGCCGGATCGATGTCGTCGGGGCAGGTCGAGGCCCCGCAGACGAGGTCCGTCGCGGCCCGCATCAGCACATAATCGCCCGCCCGCGACCATGGCTCGTCGGACCAGATCTGGTTCAGGTGATTGACGTTGGTGTTGAAGAAGAAATTGATCGCAGGCCAACCCTTGAAGGCCTCGATCCCGACTGGCCCGAGCACCCGATTGAGGTTCTCCGAGCAGTTCGCATGGCCGAAATAGCCCATGTCCTCATAGTAGCGCGCCGTGCAGGCGAGATTGAACGTGTCGTGCCGGCCGACCGTGTCCTGAACGATCTCGACGAGGGCGTTCTGGTCGCGATCGAAGAATTTCGAATGAAGTCCAGGCACAGGATAGGCGCTGGCGTTCAGCGTGCGGGTGGTCGTCGCGTCCAGCCCGAGCAGCTTGCCCTTGTCCAGTGCGCGGCGCTCGAAGGCGAGGAAGTCCGAACACTGGCGCCCCTCGACATCGATGATCTGGATGTACTCGCCGGCATAGACCTCGAACTCGATCGCACTGGCGATCGGGATCCGCAGGTCAAGACGCGGCTCGGCGAGCGGTTCCGGCACCCGGGCGGGGCCGGGCCTGAGAACCTGCGAGCGGGAAATGTAGACGAGCACGTCGGTCGGCGGCGTCTGATCCCACACGACCATCGCGCTCGCCGGCGCGCAGATCACGATGAAGAGCGAGGAAACCGCCGTCAGCGCCATCTCGGCACCGGGCGGCGCACCCTCTCCGAAAAGACGCGCCGCACGCGCCCGACCGATGTCGAAACCGCGCCGCTTGAGGCCCGCCCGCACACGGACGGCGTCCTCGTTCTCCTGCGACAGGATCCCGATCAACCCGTCAGGCCGCCGGCCGTCGGTCAGTCCGAGCGCCGCGAGACCATCGCCGCCCGCCGGTGTGAAGGCGACGAGTTCGACCTCCTGCCCGCCCTCAAAGAGCGCGAGATCGATTCGGTCGCCCGCCTCGATCTCGAAACCCATCGATCCGCCGCCGCGCAGCACGTAGCGCTCCTCGCCCGCCTGCAGCGCCGACAATCCCGGCGTGATCAGGCGCGGTCGAAACGGGCTGACGATGGTCATGCCGTCCCCTCCCCTGGCGGGCGTCCGCCGTCAGTTGTTGGCGAGGAAGGCCTCGAGCGAGTCGTCCATCGCATTCATCCAAGGCGTATGCAGTTTCGGCGCCATGGTGCCGGTGAGGACCGAGGGATAGGAGCGATTGCGGTAAGTGAGGATGCCCTCGACCTTGTGGTGCTCCCACTCCTTGAAGAGTTCCGCCACACGATCCCAGTTGAACGTCGGATAGTCGGTGTAGCTGACCAGATCCTTCACATACTCGGTCTGGAAGTCGATCATCTGCTCGGCATTGGCGAGCTGCTCTTCCTTGGCGACCCAGGCGTTGCTGTCGGCCGCCATCTCGGCCGCCGATGGCAGCGACACGCGCCCGAGCATGATGTCGCGCGCGAGCCAGGCCTGCGCGTCGAACATGTTGAACGTGTAGAACTGGTCCTGCGCACCGATGTAGAAGAGCTTCGGGTTCTTCTCCCAGACGATGCCCTTATAGAGGCCCGGCGGGAACAGCCGGTTGCGCGTCTTCAGGCGCAGATCGTCCGGCAGGAACGGGAAGTGGTGCAGATAGCCCGTGCACAGGATGATTGCGTCGACGTCCTTGGTCGACCCGTCCTTGAAGTGCACGGTCTTGCCCACGATCTTGGTGACGAGCGGCCGCTCGCTGAAGCTTTCCGGCCAGTCGAAGCCCATCGGCTTCGTACGGTAGCTGAAGGTCACCGACTTGCAGCCATATTTGTGGCACTGCGTGGCGATGTCTTCGGCCGAATAGCTTGCCCCGACGATCAGGATCTCCTTGCCAGCGAATTCGTCGGCGACGCGGAAATCATGCGCGTGCATAACGCGGCCGAGGAACCGGTCGATCCCCTCGAAGTACGGCACGTTCGGCGTCGAGAAATGGCCGGTCGCGACGACGACGCGGTCGAAGGTTTCCGTGTAGTCCTCGTTCTTCTTGTTGTCGTGGACGGTCACCGCGAAGGTACCGCTGGCATCATCATACTCGACCCGACGGACCGGGCTGTCGAAGCGGACATATTTGCGCACATCGCTCTTTTCGACGCGGCCCTTGATGTAGTCCCACAAGACGGCGCGCGGCGGGTAGGACGGGATCGGGCGCCCGAAATGCTCCTCGAAACCGTAATCGGCAAATTCGAGGCATTCCTTCGGCCCGTTCGACCAGAGATAGCGGTACATGCTGCCATGGACAGGCTCGCCATATTCATCAAGGCCGGTGCGCCAGGTGTAGTTCCACAGGCCGCCCCAGTCGCTCTGCTTCTCGAAGCAGACGATGTGCGGCATCGGCGTGCCCTTCTTGTGCGCGGATGCGAAGGCGCGCAACTGGGCCGTACCGCTTGGACCGGCGCCGATGACGGCGATGCGAAGTGACATGACATTCCCCCGACTACGACCGGCGCTCTTTGGATTGGGGCGCGAACCGCTGGTGGACCGGTTCGCGCTTGTGACGCCGGCGGGCATCATTCAACCGAACGGCCTAACTGACAAGTAGGTTTTTTTCCTCTGAGGAAAGAATGAAAGGAGCGTCCGACACGTGTCGCGCCGCAATGGGGAGCAGGACTGGCCTTTTTGGCAGTGAGATTCCCCCTCAAGCCTCGAACAGAGGCGAGGGATCGGGCGTGTAGCGGGCGATCTTGTCGCGGTCGAGTGCGACGCCGAGCCCGGGGCCATCGGGGATCGCCAGATAGCCCTCGGGATCGAGCGTGAAGGGCTCGGCGAGGATGCCGTCGACATAGGCGCTGCCGCCGATGAACTCGACCACGTCGACATGCGGCAGCGCGGTGGCGAGCTGCAGGTCGGCCGCGACGCCAAGGGCCGTGTTCCAGCCGTGGCCGATGTATTTCACCCCGAAATCCTGGGCCATCCAGGCGACGCGGCGCTGCTCGGAGAGGCCGCCCATCTTGGTGGCGTCGGGCTGCACGATGTCGAAGGCGCCACGCACGAGGAAGGGCTGGAAGGCCTGCCGGCGCGTCAGCACCTCGCCACCGGCGATCGGCACCGGGCTGACGCGGCGCAGATGGCAGAAATCATCGAGGGCGTCCGGTACCAGCGCCTCCTCGAACCAGCCGACATCATAGTCCTTCAGCATCTCGGCGGTGCGCATCGCCCATTTCAGGCCTTGTGGCCAATAGGCGTCGGATCCGCCCGCATCGACGAAGAGCTTGGCGTCGGGACCGATGCCTTCGCGGGCGGCACGGACGATCGCCTCGTCGAGCTTGGTATTGTCGCGGCGCCCGAACGGCCCCCAGCCGATCTTGAAGGCGCGGAAGCCCTGCGCCCGGAACGGCGCGACGACCTCCCGCATCAAATCGGGCTCCTCCATCAGCAAGGAGCAATAGGGCATGACGCGGCGCTGATAGCAGCCGCCGAGCAACCGCCCAACCGGCTGGCCGAGCGCCTTGCCGAGAATGTCCCATAGCGCGATGTCGATGCCGGAAATGGTGTGGGTCAGCGTCCCGCCGCGTCCCATCCAGAAGGTATTCTGGTTGAGCTTCTCGGTGACGCGCTCGGGTTCCAGCGCGTTCTCACCCTTCCACAGCGGCTCCAGCACCTTGATGCCGGCCTCCACCAGACGACCATCGGTGAAGACCGAGCCATAGCCGGTGATGCCGGCATCGGTGTGGACAGCGACGAGGGCGTGGACGGAGTCCTCGGGCTTGATCTCGGCCGACCAGCCGCCCTTCGGGCTTTCGCCGAGCAACGGCACCGAGCGGATCGAGCGGATCTTGATCGGGGGCATGGCTGTGGTCATGGCGTTTTCTCTCTACGGTTCAGAAGGTTGCCGATACGCCGCCGTCGACGAGCAGGATCTGCCCGGTGACGTAGCGGGCATCGTCGGAGCACAGGAAGAAGGCGGGTCCCGCAATGTCGTCGGGCGTCCCCGCGCGTCCCAGCAGGATCCGCCCATGGCGCAGATAGATGTCGCGGAACCAGTCGGTGTCGTGCTCGTGCCCGGTTCCGTCGGGGAGTTCAGCCATGCGGGTGTTGATGAAGCCCGGCGCGATCGCGTTGACCGTGATGCCCTCGCGCCCGAGATCGGCGGCGAGCGCGCGTGTGAAGTTCACGATCGCGCCCTTGGCGGTCGAATAGGGGATCGAGTCGGGTTGCCCGCGCACGCCCATGATCGAGGCGATGTTGAGGATGCGCGCACCGGGCCCGGCGGCGCGGACGAGCGGCAGAAAGGCGAGCGTCATGCCCACCGCGCCGTCCTGGTTGATGTCGAGCACATGCCGGTAGCGCTGCATGGTCAGCGAACCGATCCCGGTCATGTCGAGGATCGCCGCGTTGTTGACCAGAATGTCGCAGCGTCCATGGCGGCCACCGACGGCGGCGGCGAGCGCAGCGACAGATCCTTCATCGGCGATGTCGACCGCCACGGCCATCGCGCCGGGCATGGTGGCGGCCACGCTCCGCGCCTCGGCCAGATCGATGTCGGCGACGACGACATGGGCGCCCTCCCCCGCGAGCCGCCGGGCGATCGCCTCGCCGATGCCGCGTGCCGCGCCTGTCACCACCGCGACCTTGTTCTTCAGGCGTTGATCGGTCATTCCTCGTCCCCCTCGCCGGCGGGTTTCATGCGCAGACTGGCAACCAGCGCCAGCACGATCGAAAAGACCAGAACCAGCGTCACCAACGCATTGATCTCAGGCGTGAATCCGACGCGCATCATGGCCCAGAGGCGCAGGGGCAGCGTCGTGGTGTCGCCGGCGAGAAACACGCTGATCAGCGTCTCGTCGAAGGACAGGGTGAAGGCGAGGATCGCGCCGGTCGCAACGGCGGATCGCAGTTGCGGCCACAGCACATAGCGCAGCGTCTGCCAGCGCGAGGCGCCCAGATCGGCGGAGGCCTCCACGAGCGTGCGCGGCAGGGCCTGCAGACGGGTCAGAACGAGGCGGTACAGTACCGCGAGAACGAAGATCGTGTGGCCGATCGCCACCGTGGCAAGCCCGCGATTGACGCCGAGACCCGCGAAGAAGACGAGCAAGGCAAGCCCGGTGACGATGGGCGGCAGCAGGAATGGCAGATAGATGACGAGTTCGATCAGCCTCCGGCCGATGGCGCCTTCCCATTCGACGTAGAGCGCCAGGGCGACCGAGGCCACGACGGCGATGGCGACCGAGACGATGCCCACGATCAGGGTCGACCTGATCGCTGCCATGATCGACTCGTTCTCCCACAGCCGCGCATACCAGGAGAGCGTGAAGCTCTGCCACTGGATGCCGGCGCGGTTGACCTCGATCACCGAGAAAAGGGCGCCGATGACGACGGGGGCGTAGAGCACGACGAGCACCAGCACCGCCAGCCCGCCGACCGCCCCCTCGACCCAACGTTCCCCGCGCATCGCCATGGCTCAGATCCTCTGCCGGGCCGCGACCTTGCCGGCCGCGACGATGACGAGGAGGGCGAAGACGAACAGGACCGCGCCCATCGCGGCGCCGAAGGGCCAGTTGTAGGCGAGCCCGAACTGCGACCAGATCACCCGGCCGATGGTGAAGCCCGAGGGCCCGCCGACCATCTGCGGCGTGACGAAATCGCCGAGCGCCAGCACGAAGGCAAAGAGCGCGCCGGCGATCGTTCCGGGCAGGGACAGGGGCAGCACCACGCGCCAGAACGTCGTGCCGGCGCCCGCCCCGAGATCAGCCGAGGCCTGCACGAGCGAGCGCGGAATGCGCTCGAGCGACAAGAAGATCGGCAGGATGACGAAAGGCAGGAAGATCACCGCCATGGTGATCAGGATCGCCGTCTGATTGTAGAGAAAAACGAGGCTCGGGGCGGAGAGCAGGCCGGTTGAGACGAGGATCTGGTTGAGGAAGCCGTTTAGCCCGAGGATCGAGCGCATCGTGTAGATCTTGACGATGTAGCTCATGAACAGCGGCATGACGAAGAGCAGCAGGAGCGGATAGCGGCTGCGCTGCCGCCGCTTCCAGATGAACCAGGCGATGGGATAGCCGAGCAGCACGCCGATGAGCGTCACCTGTGCGCAGAGCCACAGGGTCAGAAGGAACGTCTTGAAATAGGTCCAGTTGCCGAAGAAGCCGGCATAGTTCAGGAGCGTCGTGTCGGGCACGATCTCGTGCCCCTCCACCCGCCAGAACGACATGACCAGGAACGCCCCGATCGGAGCGATGACGAAGATCACCGGTCCGGCCGCGACCAGCACGAACAGAGCGATGCGTGCCGGCAGCCTCATCACGGGCGCGGCTCCACGATCGCGATGTCCTCGGGCGCAAGCGACAGGGTGATCGCGGCGCCCGCTCGAGGCGGCGGACGATGCGGGTCGCTCGTCGTCTTGGCGAGCAGCGTGAGGTCGGGTGCCGCGAGCGGGCGGGCCTTCACGTGGGTCATCGCGCCGACGAACACGACGTCGATGACGGTCGCCGGTACGCTGATCGGCGCGTGGGGTTCCCCAATCCGGATCTTCTCCGGCCTGATCGCGGCGAGGATCGGCCGATCGGTCGCGTCACCCCGAGGCACGGCAAAGATCGGTGTCGTGATCTCACCGCCGCGCATCCGTCCTTCGATCAGGTTGCTGTCGCCGAAGAAGCGCGCGACGAAAGGCGTCGCCGGCGCGTAGTAAATGTCCTTCGGCGCGCCGATCTGCTCGATCCGGCCGTGGTTCATCACCACGATCCGGTCCGACATGGTGATGGCTTCCTCCTGATCATGGGTCACGAACAGGAAGGTCGTGGCGATCCGCCGCTGCAGGCTTTTCAGGAAGAACTGCATCTGGCGGCGCATTTCCGCATCGAGCGCGGCGAGTGGCTCGTCGAGCAGGATCAGCTTCGGCTCGCAGACGATGGCGCGAGCAAGCGCAACGCGCTGCTTTTGGCCGCCGGAGAGTTGCGCGGGGTAGCGATCGAGAAGCCCGCCGAGACCGACGATCTCGAGCGTTTCCTCGACCTTGCACCGGATCGCGGCCTTGCCCATGCCGCGCACCATGAGGCCGTAGCCGACATTGTCGGCGACTTTCATATGAGGAAAGAGCGCATAATCCTGGAAGACCGTGTTGAATGGGCGTTTATGCGTCGGGACGTCGGTCAGATCGGTGCCGCCAAAGAGTATCCGGCCGCCAGTCGGACGGGTGAAGCCGCCGACGAGCCGCAGGATCGTCGTCTTGCCCGAGCCCGACGGCCCGAGGATCGTGAGGAACTCACCGTCGTCGACCTCGAGATCGACCGGCTCGAGAACGCGCTGCGATCCGTAGCTTTTGGTGAGCGCCTGAAGCGACAGACCCATCGTCAGGCGACCGTGTAGCGACGCACCACGTCCCAATCGACCTCGAAGCCGAAGCCCGGCCTGGTCGGCAGAGGGATGGTGCCGTTCTCGAGGACGAGTTCCTCGCGCGCGAGTTCGCGGCGCAGCCGCTCGACGCACAGCTGCGGCGGCAGATACTCGATGAAGGCGCAATGATCGGTGACGAAGGCGAGATGCGCCGTCGCCGAGATCGACACGCCGGTCTTCCAGCAATGGGGCACGATGGTCAGGCCGCGCTCACGCGCCATGTCGCAGACGATCTTGGCCTCGCCGAGCCCCCCGACGCGCCCGACATCGGGCTGCGCGACACCGATCTTGCCGATGTCCATCAGTTCGGTGAACTCGTGCCGCGTCGCCAGCCACTCGCCGCAGGCGATCTTCATCGGCGCGGCCTCGGCAAGCTTCGCCATTTCGCCGACATTGTCCGACCAGATCGGCGTTTCGAGGAAATAGCAGTCGAACTCGCCCCAGTCCTTCACGACCGACAGGCAGGTCGCGGCATCCTTCCACAGGTACTGGACGTCGACCATCAGCACCATGTCGGGACCGATGGCCTTGCGGACGGCGGCGACGACTTCGGTGTGCCGGTCATAGCTCTCGCGCATGCCGCTATGGGCATAGGGCCCGTTCATCGTCACTTCGCTCTTGATCGCCTTGAAGCCGAGCGATTTGGCGTTGAGCGCCGACTGGACGAGCGCGTCGCGATACTCCTCGAAACGATGGCCGGCCGGCTGGAGCGAGGCGTAGGGCGTGATGCGGTCGCGTGTGGCGCCGCCCAACAGCGCATGGACCGGCTTTCCGACCGCCTTGCCGCACAGATCCCACAGCGCCATCTCGATCGCGCCGAGCGCATGGACGACAATCCCGCGCCGTCCGTTCATGGCGGTGCCGATGTAGAGTTTCTCCCAGATCGGGCCGATCCTGAACGGGTCCTCGCCGATCAGCATGTCCTTGATCGACAGCCCCATGGTGTGGGTACCGGGCGCCTCGATGCAGGCCTTCATCATCCAGGGATTGGCATCTGACTCACCGATCCCCGAGACACCGCCATCGGTGTGGACGACGACGATCAGGCTGTCCTGCGCCGAGGAAGTCATGCCCGGATCAAAGTCCGGCGCGAGCAGGACATGGCAGTCGATCCCGGTAATGGTGAGCCGGGGCGGATTGTCGACGATCGGCGACAGCGTGTGCATGGGCATGATCCGGTGAACCGCGCCGGGCGCGGGACAGGGGCCCGGCGCGAGGGAGGATCGCGCCGGGGGGCTTTTCTGATCGGGGGCAGCGGCGATCAGGGCGCGGCCTTCACCTCGTTCCAGACGGCGACCCGCTTCTCGAAGTTCTCCGGCGTCTGCAGCCAGACCAGCTTGTCGGCATAGGTGAAGCCGTTGCGGGTGTTGGCCTCGGGATCGGTGGTGTTGCCGTAGCTCTTCTTGTCGGAGAGATAGGCGCCCACCGTCTTGTCGAGGCAGGCGTCGATCCAGGCATGGGCGAGAGCCGGATCCTTGGCGCCGGCCGAGATCGTCCAGCAGTCGAGCCAGCCGATCGCGCCCTCCTTGGGGATGACGAAGGCGGCGTCGACGCCCTTGGCCTTGAGCCCGGGCACCTGCGGCTCGCCCATCGAGAACATCGCCTTGACGCCGGATTGGGCGAAGATGTTCACGCCCTCGTCGAAGCCGGCATAGTAGGTCAGCAGCAGCTTCTTCTGTTCGATCAGCTTGGCCTTCACCTGCTCGAACTCCGCATCCGACAGGTTGAAGGGGTCCTTCAGTCCCAGCACCATGGCGCCGAGCACGATCGAGTTGTTCGCGTCATCGAGCGCGATGATCTTCTGGGCATTGGCCGGATCCCACATCACCGCCCAGCTGTCGGGCGCCGTCGGGAAGGCCGCCTTGTCATAGACGAGCGGCAGCGAGCCCCAGGCGAAAGGGATGCCGAAGTGCTGGTCGCCGCGCATGATCGGTGCGACGGACTGGAAGGCTGCAGCGAGATTGCCGGCATTGGCGATCTTCGACTTGTCGATCGGCTGGATCAGCGAGGCGTCGATGTAGCGCTTGAACGACGAGGTGTCGAAGGCGACGACATCGAAGTCCGCACCCTTCGAGCCCTGCATCTTGGCAAACATCTCGTCGACCGAACCGGCATAGACGATGTTCGCCTTGACGCCGTGCTTCTCCTCGAACGGCTTCACCCATTCCGCTTCGGTATAGCCCTCCCAGGTGAGGATGCGGAATTCGCCGGCCGCGTGGGCGGAGCGGGCGAGAAAGGGCGTCGCCAGGGCCGCGGCCGTCAAGGCGACGGCCTGGCGTCGGGTCATGGTGGGGGCTGAACGGGCACGTGTCATGGTCACTCTCCCTGTTGTGGTTGGTCAGCGCGGGGGCGGATTGGCGCCTTTCTTGACGCCGAAGGTTTCGAGACCGGCCACGTGGCGTTCGATCTCGGTGTCGATGTCGGCGCGCGAGCCCTGCAGGAGGGTGCGGACATAGACGTGGTGCTCGGCCAGCACGCGGTCGAAATCCGCGTCGCGATAGGTCTCGATCGAGAAGATGATGAGGACATGCCGGGCAATGGCATTCCACAGGGTCCACAGGAGCGCGCTCTCGGCGATCTCGAAGATCGTGGTGTGAAAGGCGATGTCGGCCTTGTTGACGGCGAGCCAGTCACCGCGCGCCCGGTCGAGCGTGGCGATGCACAGTTCGAGCCGCGTCGCGAGCGCAGGATCCGTCCGCAGGCGATCGGCCGCGAGATGGGCGGCGATCCGCTCGATCGCGACCCGGACCTGATGGAGCTGGCGCGCCCACGCATCGTCGAGCGTCGCGACCCGCATGCCGCGACGTGGCGTCGCGACGATGATGCCCTGGCTCTCGAGAATGCGCATCGCCTCACGGATCGGCACACGGCTGACCTGCAGGGCTGCGGCGAGTTCGGTCTCGATGAGGCGCTGACCGGACACGAGCTGCCGTCCGGCAATCGCCTCGACGATCTTGTCGGCGACCTGCTCCGACAGGGTCGACGACGTCAGGGGCGCGAAGGCACCACCATCGAAAGGAGGCTTGAGGGCCGAGACGGACATGCGCGTTCCTGCAGACTGTCTTCTGTATACAGAACGCAGAGAAGCCGACGATGCAATCGGCGTTAGTACTTAGTTAGGGTCGACACGGCGCCGGGCGGTGCGGATCCCGGCAGACGGTGATCGCCAACCGGGCCGATCCGGTTGCCCCGAGCTTTCCGCAAACCCGTGGTTCAACGACGAAAAAGGCCGGCGCATCACCCGATGCGCCGGCCCGATGTCGCGATCGGTGAAACCTCAGGCCGTCAGGCCCTTGGCGATCGGCAGGACGCGGACGCGCTTTTTCGTCGCCGCGTAGAGCGCATTGGCAACCGCCGGGCCGATCGGCGGGACGCCCGGCTCGCCGACACCGGTCGGGGCGGCGTCCGAGGGCAGGATATGCACCTCGACCACCGGCATCTGGTCGATGCGCAGCGGCGTGTAGGCGTCATAGTTCGACTGATCGACCACCCCCTCCGTGAGGGTCAGCTCCTCGCTGAGGATCGCGCCGAGCCCGAAGCCGACACCGCCTTCCATCTGGGCGCGGATCTGGTCGGGGTTGATCGCCGTGCCGCAATCGACCGCGCAGACGACGCGCTCGACCTTGAACGAGCCGTTCGCGCCGGTCGACAGTTCGACGACCTGCGCCACCACCGTTCCGAAGGATTCCGCGAGAGCGACGCCCCTCACCCGCCCTGCCGGCGGCGGCGTGCCCCAGCCGGCCTTTTCGGCCGCGAGCGTCAGCACCGCCTTGTGGCGCGGCTGCTGATCGAGCATGGCGAGCCGGAAAGCGACCGGATCCTGCCCGGCGGCCTCCGCCACCTCGTCGAGGAAGGCTTCGACCGCATAGGCGGTGTGGGTGGACCCGACCGCCCGCCACCACAGGACCGGCACACCGGCCGCCATCGTCGTGAGGTCGACCTTCAGGTTCGGGATCGCATAGGGCAGGTTCGACGACCCCTCGACCGAGGTGACGTCGACGCCGTTGCGCACCATGCCGCCCTCGAACGGCGTGCCAGCGAGGATCGACTGGCCGACAATATGGTTCTCCCAGGCGACCAGCTTGCCATTGGCGTCGAGGCCGGCCTTGACACGATGCACATAGGCCGGGCGATAGCGGCCGCCGCGCATGTCGTTCTCGCGGGTCCATTGCACCTTGACCGGATGCTTCCACCCGAGCGCCTGTGCAACCGCGACCGCTTCGACGATGACGTCCGCATCCGCGACCGCCCGGCGCCCGAAGCCGCCACCCGTCGTCATCACGTGCAGCCGAACCTTGTCGGGCGTCAGGCCCGCCACCTGCGAGGCGATATAGCCGTAAAGATCCGGCATCTGGTGGCCACCCCAGATTTCCAGGACACCGTCCTTTATCCGGGCAACCGCGTTGAGCGGTTCGAGCGCGGCGTGCGCCAGATAGGGGAACTCGAACGTCGCTTCGAGCACCTTGGCCGCGCCGGCGAAACCGGCGGCGACGTCGCCGTCATTGCGGGCCGTGGCGGCGCCGGGTTTCGTGGCCGCATCGCGATAGCTCGCGAGCAACTCGGCCGATCCGCGCTTCTCGGCCTTGCTGTCGTCCCATTCGACGGTCACGGCATCGCGCGCCTTGAGGGCGGCCCACATGGTGTCGGCGACGACGGCGACGCCGCGCGGTGTCACCACCACATCGTGAAAGCCCTTCAAGTCCTTGGCCTTGCTGGCGTCGAACGACTTCACGACACCGCCGAAGCGCGGCGGGTGGATCATCACCGCCGTCTTCATCCCGTCCAGCTTGAGGTCGATGGTGAAGGGATGGGTGCCGTTGGTTTTGGCAGCGGAATCAAAGCGCTTGAGCGTGTCGTTGCCGATCTGAGTCCACTCGGCCTTGCTCTTGAGCGGCACGTCCGCGGGCGGGGCGATCTTAGCGGCGGCGAGCGCGAAGGCCGCAAATGAACCGCTCTTGCCCGAGGCGTGGCGGATGGTGCCGTTCTCGACCGTCAGCTCGCCGACCGGAACCGACCAGGCGTCGGCGGCGGCCTGCAGCAGGAGCATCCGTGCGGCAGCGCCGGCCTTGCGATAGCGCTCCCAGGACGATGCCATCGACGTGGAGCCGCCGGTGCCCTGCGCCGCACCGCCCCAGGCCATGTTGCCGAAGAGCTTGACGTTGCCAGATGCGCCTTCGACACGGATGGTCGACCAGTCGGCGCCGAGTTCCTCGTTCACCAGCGTGGCGATGCCGAAATAGGCGCCCTGCCCCATGTCGAACTGGGATGAGCGGATGGTGACGATCCCGTCGCTGTCGATGTCGATGTAGGACTGGAACGGACCGGGCGCGGCCTCGGCCGGCGCGGCGCCGGCGGTCGCCTCAAGGACGCGGAAGCCGACCGAGAGGCCGGCGGCGGTCGCAAGGGAGCCGAGCAGGAAGCTGCGACGATCAGGCTTCGGCGCGGCGAGCGTGGACATGAATTTCGCGAGCATGGATCAAGCCTCCAGTCGACGGGCGGCTTCGTGGATCGCGCCACGAATGCGGTGATAGGTGGCGCAGCGGCAGAGATTGCCGCTCATCGCCGCGTCGATGTCGTCATCGGTAGGCTTCTTGTTCTCGGTCAGAAGAGCCACCGCCGACATGATCTGGCCGGACTGGCAATAGCCGCACTGCGGCACGTCCATGTCCGCCCAGACGGTCTGAACTGTCGTCGCCACCTTGCCGGCGATGCCCTCGATCGTGGTGATCTTGCCTGTTCCCACGTCGCCGATCGCGGTCTGGCAGCCTCTAACCGGGACACCGTCGAGATGGATCGTGCAGGCGCCGCACTGGGCGACGCCGCAGCCATACTTCGTTCCGGTCAGATTGATGATGTCGCGCAAAGCCCACAAGACGGGGGTATCGGGCTCGGCGTCGATTGCATGATCGATCCCATTCACGTTGATTGTCAGCATGTGTTCCCTGCCTGCTGTCGGCCGGAGCGACCCATCGGTGTTTCCGGCGTTGATCACTGCCTGAAGGTGGGCACGCGATGTGTAGGTTGCACCGGGCCCCGCATCAAAACAAAAGGCTGTGACCGTTCCTTCGGGAAAATCGCGCGACGCGGTCCACAGCACCCACGCCAACGATGATCGCCAAACGACCGCGTTGACCAGGTGGAGGTTAGTCGTTTCAATTCAGCGGACAACTCGCTCGGAAAGAACAAATGGTTTCCTCTGTCGAAACGATCGAACTGCACCAGCTTCGGCTCTTCGTGGAGGTCGCGCGGCGGCTCGGATTGACGGCCGCGGCCGACCATCTCGGCCTGCCGAAATCATCGGTCAGCAAGGGGCTCGCCGCACTCGAGCGGTCGCTTGGCGTCCGCCTGGTCGAGCGCTCGTCACGCCGCGTCGCCCTCACACGCGAGGGGGCGAACCTCCTGAACCGGGCCGAGTCGATCCTTGCCGAGGTCGATCGTCTGCGCGAACAGGCGAGCGACGAGCGCGAACGGCCGGAAGGGCTCGTGCGGATCGCCGCGACGCCGGAGTTCGGGCGGCTCTATGTGTCGCGCGTTCTGCCGCGGCTCGTGAGTGAGCATCCGCGACTGAAGATCGCGATGCGCCTCGATTATGAGGCGGAGGATCTGCTCGACCTGCGGGCCGATTTCGCGTTCCGCATCGGCAAGGTCGGCGACGATCGGCTGGTGGCGCGCCCGCTCGCAGGTTTCCGGCGCATCCTCGTCGCGAGCCCTTCCTTTCTGCGCGACCACGCGATCGGACAACCGGCGGATCTGGAGCGCGTGCCCTGCGTGCTGTTCCGGGATGACGTCGCGGCCTTTCCGTGGACGCTGCACCGGGTGGCGAACCCTGCCGAGACGATCCAGCTGATGGTGAGTGGCAATCTCGCGGTCCGCAGCTTTGCCGCCGTGATGGACGCCGTCATTGCCGATCTCGGCGTCGCCCTCGTGCCGGATTTCGTCGCGGCTCCGGCGATTGCGGCGGGCGACGCCGTGCGGATCCTCCCGGCCTGGTCGACCACGGTGTCACCGATCTTCATCGTCCATCGCGTCGGGATCGACCGCATCGCTCGCGTACGGGCGGTGATGGACCATGCCCGACGCGGCGTGCCGCCGGCGCTCGCGGCGGCCACTGCCCCCATCCCGCCGGATGAATCGCAGACCGCCGCCTGAGGCCGTCGCCGCTCTAGCGCTGACGGATCTGCTGCGAGATCGAGCGGGCGAGGCTCGACAGACTCTGCCGCGGCTGAGGGGCCGAGCGACCCACTTCGTAGCGGCTACCGTAGGACACGCCGCGCGGCGCACTCTTGCGCCGCCCGAAAAGCCGGCCGAGCACGGCCGGCACGGCGAGAATCATCAGCGACACGATTGCCCAGACCACCAGCACCGCGCCCTGTCCGAGGTCGGCCATGCCATCGACGAGATTCTGAAGACCGGTGCCGCCGATCGGACCAAAATCGGTCGTGACGCCGCCACCGCCGAAAACGGCGCCGAGGACGCCGATCATCGCATGGCCGAACCAGGCGATCATCGACCAGATCGCCACGCCGATCCAGGCGACGGTCCACATCAGGGTTCTCATCTCAGAAATGCTCCATTCAACCGTGGCGTGCCGGACCGGTCGGTCGAGCGGCCGATCCGGCATGGCCAGCGAGCGCAGACGTCGTGACGGCGTGACGCACATGGGCGCAAATCCACGTGGTCCATCGGTCACCTGATCCGCTCTGCTGTGCCAGAATGCCGGAGCCGGCCATCGTCACCTCCCAAGGTACGGACACGCATGTCCATAGGATGGAAGTCCGACATCGCGAGCGCATGCTCGCCAGAGGGGCCCGGACCCGTTCACGCATGATATGGGTCGGCACGGGCGATCGTTCAAGGATCGCTGAACCTGGAGACAGAGGGATGATAATCCGGCCGTTGACCGCGGATGACCGGGACGCGTGGAACCCGCTCTGGGAGGGGTATCTGCGCTTCTACAAGGCGAGCATCGCGCCTGCGACCAGCGAGATGACCTTCGCGCGACTGACGGGTGGCAGCGAACCGATGGGCGGTTTTCTCGCGATCGATGCGGAAGGACGCGCCGTCGGGCTCGTGCACTGGATCCTGCACCGATCCTGCTGGACGGTCGGCGACTACTGCTATCTGCAGGATCTGTTCGTGTCCGAAAACCAGCGTGGCGGTGGTGTCGGCCGGGCGCTGATCGAAGCGGTCTACGCAAAGGCCGCGGAACACGGCGCGGCGCGGGTCTATTGGCTCACGCATGAAACCAACACCACCGCTATGACGCTCTACGACAAGGTCGCCGAGCGATCGGGCTTCATCCAGTACCGCAAGATACTGGCATAGGTGCAGGAAGGGCGGATCCGGGATGCTGCGCCCCGGATCCGCGAGAGCGCATCAGCCGACGATTTCGTTGCCGGCGAAGAACTGGGCGATCTCGATCGCGGCGGTTTCCGGCGCGTCCGAGCCGTGCACCGAGTTCTCGCCGACGGACTTGGCGAAGAGCTTGCGGATCGTGCCCTCGGCGGCGTTCGCCGGGTTCGTCGCACCCATCACCTCGCGATAGCGGGCGATCGCGTTCTCGCCCTCGAGAACCTGCACGACGACCGGCGCCGAGATCATGAACTCGACGAGTTCGCCGAAGAAGGGACGCGCCTTGTGCACGGCATAGAAGGTCTCGGCCTGCCCGCGCGTCATACGGATGCGCTTCTGCGCGACGATGCGCAGACCCGCCTTCTCGATCACGGCGTTGACGGCGCCCGTCAGGTTACGCTCGGTCGCGTCGGGCTTGATGATCGAGAAGGTGCGTTCAATGGCCATGATGGTCCTCTTTCCTCGGCTCTCGTGGGGTGCGCGGCTCTTATCAGGCCGTCATGACAGCTTCAAGCCGGGCGTATCGTTCGCGACGCGCCAGGGTGAAGAGGCCGAAGGCTTACGGCGTCAATCGGCCGAGAAAAGCCGGAAGCGCAGGGCGAGACCCGCCAGCACGCCACCGATCATCGGCACGAGGAGATAGAGCCAGACCTGCGCCAGCGCCTCGCCACCGACGAACAGCGCCGGCGCAAGGCTGCGCGCCGGGTTCATCGAGGCGCCGGATACCGGCACGAAAGCGAGATGCAGGACGAGGATGGTGAGGCCAACGGCGAGCGCGGCCACCGGCGACGTGCCGCCGCGTGTGGTGAGCAGGAAGACGAGGACGAGAATGAAGCTCGCGGCAAGCTCTCCCACCACGACGCCGCCGACGAAGTAGCCGCCGAGCGGGTTCCACATCGTCTCGCCGAGCCCGGCCGCCGCGATGCTGTAGCCTCCGACCCGGAAGGACAGGATCACGGCGAGCAGCCCGCACCCGGCCAGTGCTCCGAGACATTGCGCCAGCATGTAGAACGCGGCGCGGTCAGCCGGCAGGCGCCCCGCGACGGCCGCCGCGACCGTCACGGCGGGATTGAAATGCCCGCCCGAAACCGGCCCGAACGCCATCATCGCGATGCCTGTGGCCAGGCCGAAAGCAAGACCGACCGGCAAGAGGCCAAGCGGCAGATCATTGCCATATTGGGCGAGGGTCACCGCACCACAGCCGATGAGGCACAGGATCGCCGTGCCCATGAACTCCGCCAGATAGTGTCGAAGCATGTCGTTCCCGTATCGTCCGGTGATGTCTCGAAAATGCGCCGTCAGGCGACGATCAGGATGAACGAAACCGGTGAACATCGCGTTTCCGGCGTGCTTCCGACCCGCCGTCGCAGGGACCTAGCCGGTACGGCGCCTTGAATTCGCCGGCGTTTGGGATGATGAGTGACCTGTGATGATGGGCATTCGCGCAACAATGGTGCAGATCGTCCGGCGGGTCGCCACCGCGCTCATCGCGCTTGCCCTCGCGACCGCGCCGATCGCCGCGCTGGCTGCGGTCGGCCAGCCGGGCTCGCATAGCATGATGTCTGAACCCTGCCCGCACGCCGCGTCGCACACGATGCCGGCGCCGGCCGAGAAGGCCCCGACCCATCACGCTCCCGGGCAGCTCTGCTGTCATGCCGCGCCTCCGGGCTTGCCCATGGCGCTGCCCATCGTCGCAAGGCCGGAGATCACGGGTTCCACCCCTGTGGCACTGTCGGACCCGGCGCGCGACGGCGTCCCGCCGGCCGGACCGGATGAGCCGCCCCGACGCGGCGCCTGAACCGACGATCCGATCGACACTCATCACCTTTTCTCAAGGGTTCGGCGCAGGCCGACCCTGTGGAGCACGCTCATGACAGTATTCAAGTCTGCGGTGGCGGCAGCCGCCCTTCTCACCCTCGGCATCCTCATCGGCAGCCAGGCGACGCCCTTTCTTCCGGCTCTGGCCGAAGACATGCCGAAGGCGGGCATGAAAATGGACCACGGCATGATGGACCATGGTTCGATGGACCACGGGATGATGGGACAGGACGGCATGGCCGCCGTCGATCCCAACGCGCCCGCCTCGACCAAGGCCTTTGTCGAGGCCAATGCCCGCATGCACAAGGACATGGCCATCGACTACACCGGTGACGCCGACGTCGATTTCGTGCGGGGCATGATCCCCCATCATCAAGGCGCGATCGACATGGCCAAGATCGTCCTCGAGCACGGGAAGAACCCGGAGATCCGCAAACTCGCCGAGGGCATCATCAAGGCCCAGGAGAGCGAGATCGCCGAGATGCAGGCCTGGCTGAAGAAGGCCGGTCAGTAAACCAGCCGCGCCGGATCCGGGTGTGAAGCCCGGATCCGGCCGCGGGGATGACAATCGACCCCCGGCCGTGTCACAAGCGCGCCATGCTGCACGTCAACGGCCTCACCTTCCGCCTCGGAGCCCGCGTCCTGTTCGACAACGCCACGGTGGCGTTGCCGCCGAACGCCCGCGTCGGTTTTCTCGGCCGCAACGGCACCGGCAAGACGACGCTCTTCAAGATGGTGATGGCGGAGCTGTCGCCTGATCTCGGTACGGTGTCGATCCCGCGCGGCATGCGCGTCGGACGCGTCGCGCAGGAGGCGCCCGGCGGGCCGGAAGCGCTGATCGAGGTCGTCCTCGCCGCCGACACGGAACGGGCCACCCTCCTCGCCGAGGCGGAGACGGCGAGCGATCCGCACCGCATCGCCGAGATCCAGACCCGCCTGATCGACATCAACGCCCATTCGGCGCCCGCACGCGCCGCCTCGATCCTGGCCGGCCTCGGCTTCGATCATGCCGCGCAGCAGCGCGCCTGTTCCGAATTCTCCGGCGGATGGCGCATGCGCGTCGCCCTCGCCGCCCTCCTCTTCACCGAGCCCGATCTGCTTCTGCTCGACGAGCCGACCAACTACCTCGACCTCGAAGGCACGCTCTGGCTGCAGGACTATCTGGCGAGCTACCCCCACACCGTGATCATCATCAGCCATGATCGCGATCTTCTGAACGCCTCCGTCGATTTCATCATGCATCTGACGGAGGGTCGCCTCGAACTCTACCGCGGCAATTACGACTCTTTCGAGCGCCAGCGCCGCGAGAAGCAGGCACTGAACCTGAAACTGCGCAAGAAGCAGGAAGAGCAGCGCGCCCATCTCCAGGCTTTCGTCGACCGCTTTCGCGCCAAGGCATCGAAGGCGACGCAGGCCCAGTCGCGCCTCAAGATGCTGGCGCGGATGGAGCCGGTCGCGGCCCTCGTCGAGAACGATGTCGTTCCCTTTCATTTTCCGCCCGCCGCCAAGGTTCTGTCTCCGCCGATCATCGCGCTCGAGGGCGCGAGCGCCGGCTATGGCGACCGGACGGTGCTGCGGGCGCTCAACCTCTCGATCGCCAATGACGACCGCATCGGTCTCCTCGGCTCGAACGGCAACGGCAAGTCGACCTTCGCCAAACTGATCGCCGGCAGGCTCGAGGCGATGTCGGGGGTGCAGCGTCGCGCTTCGGGGCTGAAGGTCGCCTATTTCGCGCAACACCAGCTCGATGAACTGTCACCGCAGGAAACCGCGCTCGCCCATGTGGCGCGGTTGATGCCGACGGAGACCGAGGCACGCAAGCGGGCGCGTGCGGCGCAGATGGGCTTTGCCGGCGAGAAGGCCGAGACACCGGTCGAGAAACTCTCGGGCGGTGAGAAGGCGAGGCTCCTGATGGGACTTGCGACCTTTGGCGGGCCGAACCTGCTCATCCTCGACGAACCGACCAACCATCTCGACATCGACAGCCGCGAGGCGCTGGTGCAGGCGCTGAACGAGTTTCCGGGCGCCGTGATCCTGATCAGCCACGACCGCTATCTGCTCGAGGCGACCGTCGACCGGCTCTGGCTCGTCGCGAACGGCACCGTCAAGGCGTTCGATGGCGACATGGAGGATTATCGGCGGATCGTTCTCGCCAAGCCGGCGGTCGAAAAGCCCGCCGAAAAGGCGGACCGCGCCTCGGACAAGCGCCGCGACGTCGCCGATCGTCGGGCGCAGGCCGCCCCGATCCGCGAAAAGATCAAGGCGATCGAAGCGGCGATGGAAAAGCTTCAGGCGATCATCACGGATCTCGACGAGAAGCTGCTGCGGCCGGGCCTGTTCGAACGCTCGCCGGAAAAGGCAGTCGAGATGACGAAAGCACGCGCCACCGCCGCGGAGCGACTGGCGCTGGCCGAGGAAGCCTGGCTTGCCGCGCAGGAAGAACTCGAGAACGCTGCCTGAGGCGGTCAGCGCCGGGCCCGCGGCCCTCAGCGGATGATGTCGACGAGCCGGTCGTCGTCAAACTTGTAGACGACGCGGCGCCCGCCCTCGACATACCAGACGGCGTTGTGGCTGCGCCCGTTCTGGTCGAGGCCGGAGATCACGCGGCTCGGCGTGCCCTTGATGCCGATCAGGTCGCATTCCGACATGCCCAAGCGGACGGAGCCGCCGCCACCCCCGCCGCAGCGCGCGGCGAAGGCCTTGGCCTCGGCGTCCGGCTTGTCGGAGGGAATGATGATGCCCCCGGCCTCGGAGAAGCTCGACGGGGTCTGCGCCACCGGCACATCGTAGGCTCTCGTCGCCGACGGGCGTTCGGTCATCAGCCCTTCGGAACAGGCCGCGAGGCCCAGTGCCACTGCCGCCAGCACGACGACCCGAATTGCCACCATTTCACCACTCCGTTCCCATCAGGGACGTCCATCAGTGCGACAGGCGTGCGTCGTCGACCGCGCGCCGATCCTCACGCCCGCTTCTCCCAACGTCCGTCGCCGTTCTGTTGCCAGAACGTCGCCGTGAGGCCGGTACCCCGCACGGTCTTCCAGTCCTCGCGCGCCCGCTGCAGGGCATCCGCGTCATTGCCGTCGAACAGGAGCACGATCCGCTCATAGGCCTGCGGTGCGGACGGCAGTGCCGCGCCGTCGACGAGAAAGCGCACGCGCGCGTCGTTCGGGTTGCCGTCGCCTGTCGTCAGCAGGATCGGCTGCGCGGCCGGATCGTCGGCCTCCGTGCCATGTGGCAGGAAACTGTCGTCGGCATAGGTCCACAAGACGTCGTCGAGCGAGCGGACCCGCTCCCCGCTGCCGGCCTGCACGATACACCGCCAGCCGCGCTGCAGAGACCGCTCGAGCAGCGCCGGCAGGACCGCCTCGAGCGGCTGGCGCTGGAGCTGATAGAACAGCACTTCCGTCATCGCCAGCCGGCCCGAAGGCTCATCCCTCATATCCGTCGCGCACGAGCCGATCGAGGAGCCGCACGCCCCAGCCCGGCCCCCAGCTGCGGTTGATGTCGGTCGCGCCCGCCGCCATCGCCGTCCCGGCGACGTCGATATGGGCCCAGGGCGTTTCATTGACGAAACGCTGGAGGAACTGCGCCGCCGTGATCGAACCGCCATCCCGTCCACCGGTGTTCTTCATGTCGGCGAACTTTGAATCGATCATCTTGTCGTATTCGGGGCCGAGCGGCATGCGCCACACCCGTTCGCCGGTCGCCTGACCGGCCGCCGCGAGCTTGCCGGCGAGGTCGTCATTGTTCGAGAACAGGCCGGCATATTCCTTTGCGAGCGCGACCAGGATGGCCCCCGTCAACGTCGCCAGATTGATCATGAAGGCCGGCTTGAAGCGGTCCTGGATGTACCAGAGCACGTCGGCGAGGACGAGGCGGCCTTCCGCGTCGGTGTTGATCACCTCGATCGTCTGGCCGGACATGGAGGTGAGAATGTCGCCCGGCCGATAGGCCTTGCCATCCGGCATGTTCTCGACGAGGCCGATCGCGCCGATGACGTTCGCCTTTGCCTTGCGGGCGGCAAGCGCGTGCATGAGGCCGACGACGCAGGCAGCCCCGCCCATGTCGCCCTTCATGTCCTCCATGCCGGCCGCCGGCTTGATCGAGATGCCGCCCGTGTCGAAGACCACGCCCTTGCCGACCAGCGCGAAGGGGGCCGCGCCTTTCTCGCCGCCATGCCACTGCATGACCACAACCTTCGAGGGGCTTTCCGACCCCTGCCCCACGCCCAAAAGCGCGCCCATGCCCATCTTGGCAAGCTGCTCTTCTTCGAGGATTTCTACATCGAGACCCAGTTCCTGCATTGCAGCAAGGCGGGCGGCGAAATCGTAGGTGGTCAGGATATTGGCGGGTTCATTCACCAGATCACGGGTGAAGAACACCCCTTCGGCCACCGCAGCCCCCGGCGCAGCGGCAGCGGCCAGCGCCTCGGGATTGGCAGCCATGAAATGCACGGGCCCGGCTTCCTTCTTCTCGCCCGTCTTGTGGGGCGAGAAGTCATAGGCACGCATCGCCGTGCCGAAGGCGATTTCGGCGGCCATGGGATGACCTTCCACCAGCACGGTCGTGCCCGCAGGTGACAGCGCCCGCCCGATGGCCCCGCCCGCCTTGCGCGCCTGCGCCAGATCGGCGCGGCGCGGCAGTCGGATGATCTGCACCGCCTCGGCCAAAAGCCCCGCAGGCCAGGCCAGTTCTACCGCCTCACCCGGTTTGAGCCGCCCGAAAGCCTCGCTGTTCAAAAAGCGCAGCACCGCCCCCTTGGTGAGCCGGTCCAGACGGCGCAGGCCGATGGAGGGGCTTCCCGCAGCATCCGCAAAGGCCACGATGCGGCCGGTCAGATGGGGCAACTGGACCAACTCGACAGGGCGGAAATGAATCGGAACGGGATGGGTCATGGCTCTTTCTCTCAACCAGAGGAGGGCACCACACCCTGCGCCGCGGGCGCAATCAGGCAGAGGGGCGACCGTGATCGGCGAAACGCTACCTGCTGCGCCGCGGAATGACCAGATATGAGTTTTCCCGGCAGGGGATTTCCGATAGGGTCACGCAACGCTTTGTGTGGGACCTGCCGAACTTGTCCAGATTTGACCGATATATGCT
>JBKDKQ010000024.1:0-267138 GCA_046344875.1 Labrys sp. (in: a-proteobacteria)
CCATATGATCCTTTTCACGCTGTTTAGCGCGATTGGTGCCTTCCTGATTGTCAGTCGAGCGCTTGATCGAAACGGTCCGCTGCCGCCGCAGGAAATAGACGGACGCCCGAATTACGACATGGGTCCTGTCAAATTTGCAGCTCTTGCTGCACTATTCTGGGGAATCGCTGGATTTTTGATTGGCGATATACTTGCCTGGCAGCTTGCCTTTCCAGCTCTGAACTTTGATCTGCCGTGGACGAATTTCGGGCGCTTGCGGCCGTTGCATACTTCTGCGGTGATTTTCGCTTTTGGCGGTAACGTACTGCTTGCGACGTCGCTTTACGTCGTCCAGCGCACCAGCCGCGCGCGGATCGCCGGATATCTCGCGCCATGGTTCGTGGTGCTCGGCTACAACGTGTTCATCGTCATTGCAGGTACCGGGTACCTTCTGGGAGTCACCGAGGGCAAGGAATACGCCGAGCCCGAATGGTACGCCGACCTTTTCCTGACGGTCGTCTGGGTGGTCTACCTGCTCGTTTTCCTCGGCACGCTGTGGAAGCGCAAGGAACCCCATATTTTCGTGGCGAACTGGTTCTACCTCGCCTTCATTGTGACGATTGCGGTTCTGCATCTCATCAACAATGCGACGCTGCCAGTCTCTTTCGCCGGTTCGAAGTCTTACATTGCGTGGTCCGGCGTTCAGGATGCACTGACGCAGTGGTGGTACGGCCACAACGCAGTCGGATTCTTCCTCACTGCCGGCTTTCTTGCCATCATGTACTACTTCATCCCGAAGCGGGCGGAGCGGCCGATCTATTCATATCGGCTGTCGATCGTGCATTTCTGGGCGCTGATCTTCCTCTATATTTGGGCCGGTCCGCACCATCTGCACTATACGGCCCTGCCGGACTGGGCGCAGACATTGGGCATGACCTTCTCGATCATGCTGTGGATGCCCTCATGGGGCGGCATGATCAACGGTCTGATGACGCTCTCGGGCGCCTGGGACAAGCTGCGGACGGATCCGGTGCTTCGCCTGATGGTCGTCTCGCTCGCCTTCTACGGCATGTCGACCTTCGAAGGCCCGCTGATGTCGGTGAAGGCGGTCAATTCGCTGTCGCACTACACGGACTGGACCATCGGCCACGTCCATTCGGGCGCGCTCGGCTGGGTCGCCTACGTCTCCTTCGGGGCGCTCTACTGCCTGATCCCGTGGGTCTACAACAAGAAGTTGTATTCCAACAAGCTCGTCGACTGGCACTTCTGGCTCTCGACGCTCGGCATCGTCCTCTACATCTCCTCGATGTGGGTCGCCGGCATCCTCCAGGGCCTGATGTGGCGCGCGTACAACGCGCTGGGCTTCCTCGAATACTCGTTCATCGAGACCGTCGAGGCCATGCATCCCTACTATGTCATCCGCGCGATCGGCGGCCTGCTGTTCGTCCTCGGCGCGCTGGTGATGGTCTTCAACTTCTGGATGACGCTGAGAGGCAAGGAGGTCGACGAGACCGACCGCGCCCCGGCGCTCGTCCCGGCTGAATGAGAGGAGAGGGCGCCATGTCGACCTCCATATGGACCCGCCACCAGGTTCTCGAAAAGAACTCCATCCTCCTGATCATCGGCATCCTGCTGGTGATCTCGATCGGGGGGCTGGTCGAGATCCTGCCGCTCTACTTCCTGAAGAGCACCATCGAGACCGTGGGCGGCGTCCGCCCCTGGACACCGCTCGAACTCGCCGGCCGCGACATCTACATCCGCGAGGGCTGCTACAACTGCCACTCGCAGCAGGTGCGCCCGCTGCGCGACGAGATCGAGCGTTACGGCCATTATTCGCTCGCCGCCGAGAGCATGTATGACCATCCCTTCCAGTGGGGGTCGAAGCGCACGGGTCCCGATCTCGCCCGTGTCGGCGGCAAGTACTCCGATGAATGGCAGCGCCAGCACCTGACCGATCCGCGTTCGGTGGTGCCGTCGTCGATCATGCCGGGCTATCCCTTCCTGTGGAACACCGACGTCGATGCCGGCGCCGTCGCCTCCCGACTGGCGACGAACGCCGTGATCGGAGTGCCCTATTCCGAGGCGATGATCGGCGCGGCCGAAGCCGACCTCAAGGCTCAGGCCAATCCCGAGGACAAGGGCGTGGGTGCCTTCCAGGAGCGCTACAAGAATGTCGTCGTCCGCGATTTCGACGGCGATCCGACGCGGGTCACCGAGATGGACGCGCTCGTCGCCTATCTCCAGGCGCTCGGCACCATGGTCGACTTCAAGCTCTACGACGAGAAGGCGAACCTGAGATGAGCATCACCTACGAAGCCGCCGCCGCCTTCGCGCAGACCTGGGGCCTTGTCTACTTCGTCCTGATCTTCGTCTGCGTGCTCGCCTACGCCCTCTGGCCTTCGAACGCAAAGCGCTTCGACGAGGCCGCATCGATCCCGCTGCGGGAGGACTGAACCATGGCCAAGCCAATGTCTGACACCAAGAAGTCGGTCACGACGACCGGGCACGAGTGGGATGGCATCGAGGAGTTGAACAATCCGCTGCCGCGCTGGTGGCTGTGGGTCTTCTACGCGACGATCCTGTTCTCGATCGGCTACTGGGTCGCCTTCCCGGCCTGGCCGACGATCTCGGCCTATAGCCGCGGCATGCTCGGCTATTCGAGCCGTGCCGACGTGACGCGGGAGGTCGAGGCGCTGAAGGCGATGCGCACCGCGAACGCCGCCGGCATCGCCACCGCGACGCTCGACGAGATCGCCGCCGATCCGGCGTTGCGCAGCTTCGCCACCGCGCTCGGGAAGGCCGCCTTCGGCTCGAACTGCGCCGGGTGCCACGGCTCGGGCGCCGCCGGGGCGGTCGGCTATCCCAACCTCAACGACGACGACTGGCTGTGGGGCGGCAAGCTGGCGGACATCCACCAGACCATCCTGCACGGCGTGCGCAACGAGGATCAGGAGAGCCGCCAGCCCGGCGTGCCGGCAATGGGCATGCCCGCTTTCGGCAAGGACGGGACGCTGACCAAGCAGCAGATGGCCGACGCCGCCGCCTTCGTGCGGTCGCTCTCGGGTCTGCCGGCGGAGGAGGGTGGCAATGTCGATGCCGGCAAGGCGGTCTTCGCCGAGCAATGCGCCGGCTGCCATGGCGAGGACGCCAAGGGCAACCGCGACGTCGGCAGCCCGAACCTGACGGACTCGATCTGGCTCTATGGCCCGGACACCAAGACGATCCTCGCCGGTCTTCAGAACGGCCGCGCCGGCGTCATGCCCTCCTGGGCGCAGCGCCTCGACGACACGACCGTCAAGTCGCTCGCGGTGTACATCCACACGCTCGGCGGTGGTGAGAATTAAGCCTCCTCCCGGTGGCTGATCCCTGGGGCGGCACCTGTGCCGCCCTTTTTTTGTGCCCGTGACGGTCATGCGGCGCAGCGTCGCGGGTCTCGGGATCGGTGGTGCCTTTGCGGCAGATCAAGTCCCGCCGCCGGCCGATCCGGCATAGTCGGAGCCGCTCGACCGGGTTGACGACATGTGCCCGTTACGAGGCAGACCCCCATCCGTCGCAGGCGGTGCGGGGAAGAGACCACAGGATCGACCATGTCCGCCGTGACGACCGACCATCCGCCCGAGGACGACACGCCGCTCTACGAGAAGCGGCGTGAAATCTATCCGCAGGCGATCAAGGGACGCTTTCGCACCATCAAGTGGGCCCTGATGGCGATCTGCCTCGGCGTCTATTACTTCCTGCCCTTTCTGCGTTGGGACCGCGGCCCGAACGCGCCGGATCAGGCGGTCCTGATCGATTTCCCCGAGCGCAAGTTCTACTTCTTCTTCGTCGAGATCTGGCCGCAGGAACTCTATTACGTCGTCGGCCTCCTGATCCTCGCCGCCGTGATGCTGTTCCTGATGAACGCGGTCGCTGGCCGGCTGTGGTGTGGCTATCTCTGCCCGCAGACGGTGTGGACCGACCTCTTCTTCGCCGTGGAGCGCTTCGTCGAGGGCGACCGGCGCGAGCGCATGAAGAAGCACGGTCAGCCGCTGACCGCGCGCCGTGTCGGCGAACTCGGCCTCAAGCATTTCCTCTGGCTGATGATAGCGTGGTGGACCGGTGGCGCCTGGGTGCTCTACTTCGCCGATGCGCCGACGCTCGTCTGGCAGCTCGCGACCCTGCAGGCACCGATGGTCGCCTATCTGTGGATCGGCATCCTGACGGCGACGACCTATCTCCTCGCCGGGTTCGCGCGCGAACAGGTATGCCTGTTCATGTGCCCCTGGCCGCGCATCCAGGCGGCGCTGACGGATGAGGAGGCGCTCAACGTCACCTATCGCTATGACCGCGGCGAGCCGCGCATGTCGGTCAAGCGGGCGGAGAAGGCCCGCGAGCAAGGCCAGACGGTCGGCGACTGCGTCGAATGCGACCAGTGCATCGCGGTCTGCCCGACCGGGATCGACATCCGCCAGGGGCCCAATCTCGGCTGCATCCAGTGCGGTCTGTGCATCGATGCCTGCGACAGGGTGATGGAGAAGATCAACCGCCCCGCGGGCCTCATCGCCTATGACACGGACAAGAACATCAAGGCCCGCCAGGAGGGCCGACCCGAGGTGTTCCGGCCGATCCGGCCGCGCACGATCCTCTATGCCGCCTTCATCGTCATCGTCGGCGTCGGCATGCTCTACTCGCTGCTGACGCGTAACTTCACCTATCTGGGCGTGCTGCACGATCGCAACCCGCTCTATGTGCAGCTGTCCGACGGGCAGATCCGCAACGCCTACACGATCAACATCTCCAACAAGAAGACCGAGGCGCGCGACTACGTGCTCACGGTCGAGGGGCTGCCTGGGGCGAGCGTGACGGCGGTGGGTGCTCGCGAGGAGGGCGGTCGGCTCGTCTTCCCCGTCGGCCCCGGAACGCCTCAGCAATACCGCGTCTTCCTCACCGCGCCGGCTGACGCCGTGCGCGAGAAAGAAGCGGACCTGCGCTTCACCGTGACCGCCGCCGATGGCGAGCACGCGACCGCGCGCGACGAATTTCATGTGCCACACCACAAGAGGACCAACGATGGCGACCCGGATTGACCGTCTGTCGAAGCTCTCTTCGCCCGCCCCTACGCCGGGCGCGCTCACCGGCCGGCGTTTCCTCACCTACCTTCTCGCCTTCTTCGGCGTGATGTTCGCCGTCAACGGCTACATGACCTATCAGGCCCTCACGACCTTCCGAGGGGCCGACGTCGACAGTGTCTACCAGGCGAGCCGGGCCTATCCGTCCGAGATCGCCGCGGCGCAGCGTCAGAATGCGCTCGGTTGGACCGTCGACCTCGAACCCCGGCGCGAGGCCAGCGGCCATACGACGGTGCGCCTCACGCCGCGCGACGCCGCCGGTACCCCGGTGACCGGCCTGTCGGTCCGGGTGCGGCTCGAGCATCCGACGAACCGCTATCTCGACCGTGACTTCATGCTGACCGAGACCGGCCCGGGGCTCTATCTCGGCGCGGCCGATCGGCTCGAGGCCGGTGCCTGGACCGTGGTCGTCGAGGCGGAGCGCGGCGGCGAGCGGCTCTACCGCAGCCAGAACCGCACCGTCCTGCCCTGAGAGGAGACCCGTCGATGGGCATGCATGTACGCGATCCGGAAGGCTTCGTCGTCGCTGATGACGGTGGCCAGTGCCATCTCGATCTGGCGGTCGAGGGCATCGACTGCGCCGCCTGCCTCGTCGAGATCGAGGATGGGCTGACGAGCCTGCCCGGCGTGGTCAAGGCGCGCCTCAACCTGACGACCCGCCGGGTCGGCGTCGACTGGCGGGCGGGCGAGACCTCGGGAGCGGCGATCGTCGAGCGCCTCGCCACGCTCGGCTATGCGGCGCGGCCCTTCGATCCGGCCCGGGCGGAAGCCCGCGGCGAGGCGGAGACGAGGCGCCTCCTGCGCTGCCTCGGCGTCGCGGCCTTCGCGGCGATGAACATCATGCTCCTGTCGGTGTCGGTGTGGTCCGGCAATGCGAGCGACATCACGCCCGAAACCCGCGACTTCTTCCATTGGGTTTCGGGGCTGATCGCCCTGCCGGCCGTCGCCTATGCGGGACGGCCCTTCTTCGACAGCGCCATCGCGGCCCTCAAGGCCGGGCGTCTGAACATGGACGTGCCGATCTCGCTCGGCGTCCTGCTGGCACTCGGGCTCTCGGTCTACGAGACGACGCACCACGCCGAGCACGCCTACTTCGATTCGGCCGTGATGCTTCTTCTGTTTCTCCTCGCGGGCCGCCTCCTCGACCAGAACATGCGCCGGCGGGCGAGTGTCGTCGCCCGCAACGTCGCGGCCCTGCGCGGCGAGACCGCGGCGGTGATCCGCCCCGACGGCACGCTGATCGAGACGCCCCTGTCGCGCATCGATCCCGGCATGAAGGTGATGGCGCGCGCGGGCGAGCGCATCGGCGTCGACGGCCTCGTGGTCGATGGGCGCTCCCTCGTCGACCAGTCGCTCGTCACCGGCGAGACGGACGGCGTTCCGGTCGCGGTCGGTGATCGGGTCTATGCCGGCACGCTGAACGGCGATGGCGCGCTCACGATCCGCGTCATCACCTCGAAGGACACGTTCCTCGACGAGGTCGGGCGCCTGCTCGACGTGGCGACGCAGGAGCGCTCCCGCTTCATGCGCCTCGCCGACCGTGCCTCGCGGGCCTACGCGCCCGTCGTTCATGCGACGGCGCTGCTGACGGCCATCGGCTGGATCATGGCCGGCGCGGGCGTTCACCAGTCGATCGTCACCGCCATCGCGGTGCTGATCATCACCTGCCCCTGCGCGCTTGGCCTCGCCATTCCGGCCGTGCAGGTCGTGGCGTCCGGGCGCCTCTTCACCGCCGGTGTGCTGCTCAACAGCGGCGACGCGATCGAACGGCTCGCGACCGCCGACACGGTCGTCTTCGACAAGACCGGCACGCTCACCCTGCCGGAGCCGTTCCTCCTCGACCGGGCGACCCATGGCGAGGGTGTCGTGGCGCTGGCGCGGCGTCTTGCCGCCGCGAGCCGGCATCCGCTCGCCCTCGCGCTTGCCCGATCGGGTCCGGCCCAGCCGCCGCCCGAGGATGCGCGCGAGACCCGCGGCATGGGCGTCGAGGCCGTCATCGACGGCGTCCGCTGCCGGCTCGGCTCGCCGATCTTCTGCGATGCGCAGGCGGAGGCCGCGGCGGCCGTCGAGCGGCACAGGGGCTGTTCGGTGATCTGCTTCCGCCGGGGCACGGAGGCCCCGGTCGTCTTCGCCTTCCGCCAGGGCCTGCGACCTGACGCCATCGCCGTCATCGACGGGCTCAGGGCGCGCGGCATGGCCGTCGAGATCCTGTCGGGTGACCGGCCGGAGGCGGTCGCTGCCGTCGCGGAGAGCCTCGGCGTCACCGACTTCGCCGGCGGTGCAACGCCGCAGATGAAGATCAGCCGCATCGAGGCGCTGAAGGCCGGCGGGCGCAAGGTTCTGATGGTCGGCGATGGCCTCAACGATGCGCCCGCGCTCGCCGCGGCCGACGTCTCGCTGTCGCCGGTCTCGGCGGTCGATCTTGCCCAGAACGCCGCGGATGCGGTGTTTCTGGGCGAAAGGCTCGCCCCGATCCTGACGGCGATCGACACGGCCCGGGTCGCCCGGCGGGTCATGGTCCAGAACCTGTGGATCGCCGTCGTCTACAACTTCATCGCCGTACCCCTGGCGATCGCCGGTCTCGCGACACCGCTCGTCGCAGCCCTCGCCATGTCGGGATCATCTGTCATCGTGACGCTCAACGCGCTCAGGGCGCGCTCGGGAGGACAGTCATGAACATCATTCTCATGCTCCTGCCGATCGCACTCGGTCTCGGCGGCCTCGGTCTCGTGGCCTTTTTGTGGTCGCTGCACACCGGGCAGTATGACGATCTCGACGGCGCGGCCGAGCGCGTGCTCCTCGACGATGACCTGCCGCTGTCGCAGCGGCCGGCGCCGCCGGTCTGAACCGGACAAGGACGGGCTTTTCTCTCGACGCGCATCGGCCTAAGGGAGCCTATGCCGACGCTCTCCCCGCGCCTGTTCACCCACCCGGCCGTCCTCCTCAGCGCGGCGAGCTTCCTGTGGGCGGGCAATTCCATCGTCGGCAAGCTTGCCGTCGGCGAGGTGTCGCCGATGGCGATGACCAGCCTGCGCTGGGCCGGCGTCCTCGTCGGCCTTCTGGCCTTTCGTGGCCGCGAGACGGTCGCGGCCTGGCGGATGCTCCTGCCGCGCTGGCGCTGGATCGCCGTCATGGGCGCCATGGGCTATACGAGCTTCAACGCGCTGCTTTATGCCGCCGCCCATCACACCAGCGGTCTGAACATGACGATCCTGCAGGGGTCGCTGCCGGTCTTCATCCTTCTGGTCGGTTTCCTGTTTCACGGCATCCGCGCGGGCCGGCTGCAGACGGCGGGGATCCTGCTCACGCTCCTCGGCGTCGCGGCGTTGGCCTCCGGCGGTGATCCGCACCGCCTTCTCGGGCTCGCCTTCAATCTCGGTGATCTCTTCCTGATCGCGGCCTGTGTGCTCTACGCCTTCTACACCCATGGCCTGCGCGACCGGCCGGCGGGCCCGGCGCTCGCCCTCTTCAGCGGCTTCGTCGTCGCGGCGCTGACCGCCTCGCTGCCGCTCGTCGCGATCGAGGCGGCAACGGGCGCGTTCCAGGCGCCGACGCCCTTCGGCTGGCTGCTGATGCTCTACATCATCATCGGCCCGTCCTTTCTGAGCCAGCTCTTCTACATCCGTGGCGTCGAACTGATCGGACCGGCGCGGGCCGGCGTCTTCATCAACCTCGTGCCGGTTTTCGGGGCCGCCATGGCGGTCGCTCTCCTGGGCGAGGCCTTCGGGCCGCACCATGTCGTCGCGGTTGTGCTGGTGGTCACCGGCATCGCGCTCGCCGAGCGTGGCAAACCGCGATGAGGGGGACCAGCGCCTTGCTTTCGCCGCCGTCCATCGACAATCGACTCGCGACGGTCGAACCGACCGAAGCCTTCGACCCATGCCTTCGCCCGAGCCAGAGAGGCCCGCTGTGATCGACGCCCCGGATCCCGCCGTCACGCGCCGCAACAAGCGCCGCATCATGGCGCCGTTCTTCATCTTCCTCCTGATCGCGGCGGCGTGGAGCGCCTTCTGGTTTTACGCGGCGGGCGAGATCGAGACGAGGCTCGACGCCGCGCTCGAGCGGTCCGCGGCCGAGGGTCGCGCGATCACCTGCACCGACCGCAGCGTCAGCGGCTTTCCGTTCCGCTTCGAGCTCCGCTGCACGACGCCGACGCTCAGCGTCAACCGCGACGACGAGCGCTTCACGCTGGTCGGCGGTCGCCTGACCGGCGTCGCTCAGATCTACCAGCCCCAGCATGTGATCTTCCAGCTCGAGGGCCCGGTGACGCTCGCCTCACCCGACATGCCCCGCACCCTGCAGGTTCGCTTCACCTCGGCGGAGGCGAGCGCCGTCCTGTCCTTCGGCGGGCCCGATCGGGTCTCGCTCGTGCTGAGGGATGTCGAGGCCGATGTCGGCGACGATGCCTCGCGGGTCCTTCTTCTCGGCAAGTCCTCCTTCGAGGCGCATCTGCGTGCCTCGCCCGCCCCCGATGCCAAGCCGGGCACCTATGATCTCGCCTCGCGCCTCGACTGCTCCGCGCTGCCGGCGGTCGACGCCGAACTCGGGCCGGCGCCGATGAAGCTCGAGGTGCAGGGCACGATCACCGGCATGTCGGACTGGTCGTCGCGTCCCTTCCCGGATCGGCTCAGGGCCTGGCAGGCGTCGGGGGGGACCCTGCGCATCGTTCTTGCCCAGATCGACCGGGCGGAGACCAGCGCCAAGGCGACCGGCGACGTCGCGCTCGACGCCGAGGGCCGGCCGGCCGGCAAGCTCTTCGTCGCGCTGTCCGGGGCCGAGGTGCTGGCGGACAAGCTCAAGGAGCGCGGCCTGATCAAGCCGAACGTCGCGCAGCTCTTCACCGTCGGGCTGTCGATGCTCGGCAAGCCCTCCAACATCGACGGCAAACCCGCCGTCGAGGTACCGCTCACCCTGCGCGACGGGCGCGCCAGTCTCGGCGCCTTCCCGGTCGGCAACCTCGATCCGCTGTACTGAGCCTCGTCAGGCCGCCCTGAGCGCCGCCATGGTCTCGCCGATGATCTCGATCGCCGCGGCGATGTCGGCCGGCGTATGGGCGGCCGAGACGCTGTAGCGCAGCAAGACCTCGCCGCCCGGCGTGGAGGGCGGGATCAGCAGGTTGACGTAGAGCCCGCGCGCGATCAGCGTCCGCCAGATCTCGAGGCCCGCCTTGATCCCCGGCAGGATGATCGCGCCGACCGGGCCGGCAGGCGCGGTGAGGCGTAGATCGAGGCTGCGCAGCCCCGCAGCCAGCATCTCGGCATTGCGCCACAGCTGCTCGCGACGCTCTGGTTCCGATCCGATGATGCGGATTGCCTCGGCGGCGGCGGCGACCACGGCGGGCGGCAGCGAGGCCGTGTAGAGATAGGGCCGAGCCTGAAAGCGCAGCTTGCGCAGTTCCGGCCGCCGCGTGACGGCGTATCCGCCGATGACGCCGACGCTTTTCGAGAAGGTGCCGACGACGACGTCGACGAGGTCCTCGATGCCCTGCGCCTCGGCGACGCCGCGACCGCGCGCGCCGAAAATGCCGAGCGAATGGGCTTCGTCGACGATGGTCACGGCGCCGTGGTCCCTGGCAACCCGCATCAGCGCGGCGAGGGCGCCCACGTCGCCCCACACCGAATAGAGGCCCTCGACGATGACGAGCGTGCGCTCGGGCGGGACGGTCTGCTCGCGCAGGATCTGGTCGAGATGGGCCGCGTCGTTGTGGCGGAAGGTCTTCGTCGTGGCGCCGGAGAGTTTGCAGGCATCGAACAGGCTCGCATGGCAATGGGCGTCGAGCAGGATCGCGTCGCCCTCCTTCACGAGGCCGCAGACCGCGCCGAGATTGGCCATGAAGCCGGTCGAGAAGACGACCGCGTCCGTCGCGTCATAGAGTGCCAGAAGCGCCTTCTCGAGCGCCATGTGGAGGGACTGGTTGCCGCTCGCGACCCGCGACGCCGTCGATCCGGTGCCGTAGTGCCGAAGCGCCGCCTCGGCCGCCGCCATGCAGCGCGGGTCGAAGTTCAGGCCGAGATAGGAGTTCGTGCCGAACATCAGCGTGCGCCGGCCCTCGATCACGGCATGAACCGGGCCGAGCACGTCGTCGATGACGATGTTGAGCGGGTTGGACCCCGCGCCGGCGCCCCGTTCGAGGGCCTCCGCGAAAAGGCGGCTGCGCTGCAGGATGCCGACCATGGTGTCGCCTCGCCTTCTGCCGTCCGGCCCGATCGTCAGGGCCGGGTCGTGCCTGTGCCGCGCACCCGGTACTTGAACGAGCAGAGCTGGTCGACACCGACCGGCCCGCGCGCCTGCATCCGCCCGGTGGCGATGCCGATCTCGGCGCCGAAGCCGAACTCGCCGCCATCCGCGAACTGGGTCGAGGCATTGTGCAGCACGATCGCCGAATCCACCTCGGCGAGGAAGCGCGCAGCCGCCGCCTCATCGTCGGTGATGATGGCGTCGGTGTGATGCGAGCCGTAGCGCTCGACATGGGCGATCGCGGCATCGAGCCCGTCGACGACCTTCACCGCGATGATGGCGTCGAGATATTCGGTCGCCCAGTCGGCCTCGGTCGCGGGCAGCACGCGCGGATCGGCGGCCCGGGTGCGCTCGTCGCCCCGGATCTCGCAGCCCGCATCGGCGAGGGCCGCGACGAGGGGAGCGAGATGGCTGTCGGCGAGCGCGCGGTCGACGAGCAGCGTCTCGGTCGACCCGCACACGCCGGTGCGGCGGAGCTTGGCGTTGAGCACCACACGGCGCGCCATGTCGAGATCGGCGGGGGCGTGCACATAGGTGTGGCAGTTTCCGTCGAGATGGGCGAAGACCGGCACGCGCGCCTCGGACTGGACCCGTCCGACGAGGCTCTTGCCACCGCGCGGGACGAGGACGTCGATCGTGCCGCCGAGCCCGCCCAGCATGGCGCCGACGGCGGCGCGGTCGCGGGTCGGCACGAGCTGGATCGCGCCCGCCGGCAGGCCCGCCGCCTCGATGCCGGCGCGCAGACCCTCCTCGATCACCGCGCAGGTGCGCAGGCTCTCCGAGCCGCCACGCAGGATCGCGGCATTGCCGGACTTGAAGCAGAGCGCGCCCGCATCCGCGCAGACATTGGGCCGGCTCTCGAAAATGATCCCGATCACGCCGAGCGGCGTCGCGACACGCTCGAAGTGCAACCCGTTCGGACGCTCCCAGGTGGCGAGAACGCGGCCCACGGGGTCGGGCAGATCGGCCACCGCCTCGACGCCGTCGGCCATCGCGGCGATCCGGGCGGGCGTGAGCGAGAGGCGGTCGAGAAAGGCGCCGGACTGACCCTTGCCGCGTGCCTCGGCGACGTCGGCCTGATTGGCGCTCTCGATCGACGCCGCTCGTTGGCGCAAGGCGGCCGCCATGGCGCGCAGGCCCGTGTTCTTCTGCTCGGCCGGCGCGAGGGCGAGCGTGCGGGCGGCGGCGCGCGCGGTGCGGCCGATCTCCATCATCATCGCTTCGATGTCGCCGGCGTCGACCGACACAGCTTCATTGGCCATGGCCATGATCCTTCGCGCTCCGTCGTTTTCGCTACGCTCTTGGCGGCGGGCTTGCAAGCCGCGCGGGCCTGCGGGATCGGGAGAGGGTCGTCTTTGCCGGCCGCGTCAACGCCGGTCGAGCTTGGTCGAGAGGATCACGGCCGATTCCGACTGGCGCACGCCGTCAAGCTCGGCGATGCGGTCGAGGACGCGGTCGAGCGCCTCGGTCGTCGGGCAGGCGACCACCGCCAGAAGGTCGAACTTGCCGGCGATGGTGTGGAGCTGCTCGACCTCCGGCATGCCGCGGACGGCGTTGATGATGCCGCCCTGCAGGCGCAGATCGATCGCCAGCATGATGGTCGCGCGCACGCCCGGGCGCGTCTCGACGGCAAGCCTGACGTCGTAGCCGGCGATGACGCCGCCCGTCTCGAGCCGGCGCAGCCGGTCCTGCACCGTCGAGCGCGACAGGCCGAGATGGCGGGCGAGCGCGGCGATGCTCTCGCGGGCGTTGAGACGCAGGCGCGCGATCAGGGCCGCGTCGATCTCGTCCTGGGCGATCATGGTGCGGTTTTCAGCATAATGCCGGATTATCCGTTAAATTGACGAACAAAGCAATGAAACATCGGCGCTGTGCGTCTTTTCGCCGGCATGAAGGCTCGCGACACTTTGCTTCTCGCTTTGTGATCGTCACCGGAGCCCAGCATGAACGCCCCTGTCCTGTCCGCGTCGCTCGTCGGGACGCGTGTCCCCGGTCCCATGGCGCCGATGACCTCCCTTTCCGCGATCATGGCCGAGCGCGCCATCCTCGCGCCGACCTTCTGCCTGTCGCCGGCCTCGGCCCGTGCCGGCCTCGCGGCGTTTCAGCGCGGTTTTCCCGGCGAGACGACCTTCGCGGTGAAGGCCTGCCCCGTGCCGCGCCTCATCGGGCTGTTCGCGGCGGGCGGCATGACCGCCTTCGACGTGGCGAGCCTCGAGGAGATGGCGCTGGTGCGCGCCGCGGCGCCGGCCGCGGAGCTGCACTACCACAACCCGATCCGCTCCGACGCCGAGACCCTGACCGCGCTGACGCACTTTTGCGTGCGCCATTTCGCAATCGACGACGCCCATGGCCTCGCGCGGCTCGCCGATGTCGCCGGACGACCGGGCCTCGACGTCGGCGCGCTCGAGGTTGCGATCCGTCTCAAGCCCCTGCGCAACGCGGCCCTCCAGGACTTTCGCTCGAAATTCGGCGCGACGCCCGCTGAGGCGCGCGATCTCATGATCCGCGCCGCGGGGCTCGGTTTCCGCGTCTCGCTCACCGGCCATCCCGGATCGCAATGCCTCGATCCGGACGCCTATGTCGAGTTCATCGCCGAGGCGGCCGCGATGGCACGTGGCGTCGGGATCGATCTCGTCGCGCTCAACCTCGGCGGCGGTTTTCCGGTCGCCTATCCGGGCGTCGCGATGCCGTCGCTCGATCAGTACTTTTCGACGATCCGGCAGGCGTTCGAGCGTGGCTTTGCCGGAACGCCGACGCGTCTGGTCGCCGAACCCGGCCGCGCGCTCGCAGCCCGCAGCCTGTCCCTTCTGGCGCCGGTCAAGCACGTGCGCGCTGAGGGCGACGTGTTTCTCGAAGACGGCATCTATGGCGCGCTGATGGAGCTTCTCGTCATGCCGCTGTCGCTGCCGATCAGGGTCTGGCGCAACGGGGCGATCCTGTCGGGGACGTCGCGGCCGGCGCGGCTCTTCGGGCCGACCTGCGACCCCATCGACGTTCTGCCGGGGCATTATGCGGTGCCGGCCGATCTCGTCGAGGGCGACGTGATCGAGTTCGGCCTGATCGGCGGCTATGGCCCCTCGACCGTGACGCGGTTCAACGGCTATGGCGCCATCGCGCTGATCGAGGCTGACGGCATTCTCGGCGGCCTGTGAGGCTCACGCCGGAAAAGGATAGCCCGCGGCACGGGCGGCCTGGTCGCGTTCGAGCGTGACGGTATAGTCGGCGAGCGTCATCGGCTGCATTGCCTTGAGGCGCAGCTCGGCCGCGATCGCCGGGAACCAAGGCGCGTCGGTGGCGGCGGCGAAGGCCGATCGCAACGCCGTGACGGCCTCCTTCGGCATGCGCGCACCGGCGACGAAGGCCGGCATGGGCGCCAGCGCCGTGCTGTCGACGACGCGGATCTTCGCGGTGAGGTCCGGCAGGCTTTCGCGGATCAGCATGTGCCAGTAGCCGTCGAGCGGCCCGACATCGATCGTGCCGTCGACCACGCTGTCGAGGATCTTGCGCGCCGTCACCAGATGGCCGACGACCTGCCGGTAGAGCGTCGGTCGCCGAGGGGTGCGATAGGCGAGAAGGTGGTAGCGCAGCGCGTTGAAGCCCGAATGGGAATGCTCGACCGTCCAGCCGAGGCGCCCGCCAAAGGTTTCGGGAAATGTCCGGAACGGTGAGTCGGCGCGCACGATGAGGTCGGAGCGATAGGCCGCCCGGCCCTGCGCCCAATCGGCGTCCGGCACGGGAGCCGCGATCGGCACCACGTCGGCAAGCCGCAGCGCGATCGGATAGCCGCACATGAAGACGCAGCCGAGATCCGGCCGGCGCCACAACTCCTCGAGCGGCTGCGGTGCCGGATAGGGCATGTAGCCGAGCATCGTCTGCGGCAGACCCGCCGTCTCGATGACGCGGTCGAGGAGTTCCCGCCAGGCGGCCTCGGCGCGGGGCGTCACCGCATACATGCGGGCATTGCTGATGAAGGGTCCGGCCATGGGCGATCTCAGGCGAGCGGCAATCGGCGCAGGATACCCGGCCGATCGGGGTCGTGGAACTTGTTGTAGGGCCCTTCCTCGAGGAACAGGCGATGGCAGAAGGCGAGTTTCTCGCGCGACAGCGTCACGCCGAGGCCGGGCCCCTCCGGAACACGGACGCGGGAGCCGACCGGTCGGAACGGTCCTTCCTCGATCACGTCGAGCGGCTGCATGCGGAAGAGCGACTGCGACGGCTCGCGGATATGGGCGTGCGCCGCGGACAGATGCAGATAGGCGGCGCTCGCAATGCCGCTGTCGCCCGAATAGAGCCAGAAATCACGGCCGACCGTCTCGCAGGCACCGATGAAGCGCAGCGTCCGCATGATCCCGCCATGGACGTTGATGTCGGTGCAGAATGCGTCCGGCGCACCGCAGGCGAGCGCCCGGTTGAGATCGGGCGTGTGGGCTGAGAAGGGGATCGCGGTCGACTGGCGCAGGAGCGCCATCTCCTCGAAGCTGCCGACCGGATCCTCCCAGCAGCGGATGTCGAGCGGCTCGAGCCTGCGTGCGACCCGCCGGGCCTCGGTCAGCGAATAGGCCTTGTTCGAATCGAGCCGGATCACGACCGAAGGACCCAGCGCCTTGCGGATCAGTTCGACGGCGCGGACGGCGGGTTCCGGATCGGCCGTCGAGAGCTTGCCCTCGAACAGCGTGGTGCCGTGCTCCTCATGCAGCCGGACGCAATAGTCGCGGACGTCCTCCGGCGTCGTCTCTCCGCCGATCCCGTCGCGCGCCTCGCGGAACGAGAAATAGTCGGTGACGGCGATCTCCTTGCGGTGCGCGCCGCCGATGAGGTCATAGAGCGGCCGGTTCCATGCCTTGCCGCGAATGTCCCAAAGGGCCATCTCGATTGCGCCGAAGGCCCGGACGGCGACGAGATCCGTGTCGATCGTGCCGACGCCGCGCCAGCTCGGCAGGCAGCGCTCCTCCGCCCCGACGATGTCGATCGGATCGCGTCCGATCAACCGCTCGCCGAAGGCCGAAGTGATCATCGTCGCATGGGCGGGCGAGGGGCTTTCGCCGATGCCGGTCAGGCCCGCATCGGTCTCGACCTCGACGATCGTCTTGGAAAAGCCCGCGAGCGAGCCGTAGGACCACAGATAGGGCGCCTCGAGCGGGATGTTGACCGGCGTCGCGCGGATCGCGGTGATCTTCATGAACGGGCGCCTGCCATGGTGATGCGGTTGAAGAGATCATCGTCGAGCAGGATGCCATCCTGCGCCGTTCGGGCCCTTGCCTCCAGCCGCCGGTCGCCTGGAAGGCGCACGCCGTCCTGCGCGAGCATGGCGGCGAAAAGCGTCTCGATCCGCGCGAGATAGCCATCATCGAAGGCTTTGGGGTCGATGGCGATCACGAACTGACCGACGCCGACCGGCGGTCCGTCGACGCGTGCATAGACCGGCGCCTCCATCGAGAACTTCGCGCCCGTCAGACCGGCGGCGAGCAGATCGACCATCAGCGACAGCATGGCGCCCTTGACGCCGCCGAAGGGCAGCATCGATCCGGCAAGAATTGCGGCGGGGTCCGTGGTCGGCTGTCCGGCGGCGTCCAGCCCCCAGCCCTCCGGCACACGCCGTCCCTCGCGCAGCGCGGCATGCACCGAGACTTTCGCGACAACGCTCGTCGCCTGGTCGAACACGAGCGGCGGCGCATCGCGGCGCGGTGAGGCGAAGGCAATGGGGTTCGTGCCGAACATCGGCACCCTCCCGCCCCATGGCGCGACGGAGGGAGGCGCGTTGGTGACGGCGAGGGCGAGGAGACCGGCATCCGCAATGTCCTCGACCCAGTGCCCGAGCACGCCGGCGGAATAGGAGCGGGTGATGGCGAGGCTCGCCATGCCGCAGTGCCGCGCCGCGTCGAGAAGAGACGGCAGCGCCTGATCGAAGGCCGGGTGAGCAAAGCCGTTGCAGGCATCGCAGCGAATGACGGCGGGCAAAGTCCGGCTGATCTCGGGCACGGCATGGCCGTCGACCTTTCCGGTCGGCAGATGGCTCAGATAGACCGGCAGATAGCCGAGGCCCACCGGCCGGATCTCATCGGCCTCCGCCCGGCGGATCGAGCGCGCGACCGATCCGGCCGCCGTCTCGCAGGCGCCGGCCGCGACGAGCCTGTCCATCGCGAGCGTCTCGACATCGGCGAGCGACAGGCGCCGCATGGCTCACGCCCCGCTGGTCAGGATCTCGATTCGACGCCGGGCGATATGGTCGGCGACCGCCTCGCGCACGGCGGGGTCTAGCGGTGGCGGCGTCGCCTCGTCGCGAATCTTGCGCCAGATCTCGCTGGCGCGGTCGGTCGCGCTCTTGGACCCTGCATCCGTCCAGTTCTCGAAGTTCGACCAGTCGGAGACGAGCGGCTTGTAGAACGCCGTCTGGTAGCGATCGAGCGTGTGCTGGGTGCCGAAGAAGTGGCCGCCGGGGGCCACGGCATGGATGGCATCGAGGCCGAAATCATCGTCGGTGAAGGCGATCGGGCGCAGGATCTCGGCCCAGTTGCGCAGGAGTTCGGCATCGATGACGATCTTTTCCATCGAGGCGGTCAGACCGCCCTCGAGCCAGCCGGCCGCATGGTTGATCAGATGGCTGTGGCTGGCGATCGCGGCCCAGAGCGAGAAGGCCGTCTCATAGGTGGCCTGGGCGTCGACGCTCGGCGAGGCGTTCACCGCCGAGGTTCGGACGGGGATCTTCAGGCGACGCCCGATCTGCGCCGAGGCCAGCGTCGCCTTGACATATTCGGGCGTCCCGAAGGCGGGGCTGCCGGTGCGCATGTCGACATTGGAGGTGAAGCTGCCCAGCACCACCGGCGCGCCGGGGCGGATCATCTGTGTCAGGGCCGCGATCGTCATCGATTCGGCTGTCTGCTGGATCAGGGCCCCGGCGAGCGTCACCGGCGCCATGGCCCCCATCAGCGTGAAGGGGGTGATCACGACGCATTGGCCGTGCTCGGCCATGATCATGATGTTGTCGAGGATCTCCTCGTCGACGCGGCGCGGCGAATTGACGTTCGTCACGGTCATCAGCGTCGGTCGGCTGGCGAGGTCGGCAATCGAACAGCCATGCTCGATCGCCGACAGGGCGATGGCGTCGCGCGCCGCTACGGCGCCGACACCGCGGGCCGCCCAGACGATGTCGGAGCCCTCGATATGGGCCTGGTACATGTCGAGGTGGCGCGTCGGCACCGGCAGGTCGACGGGTTCGACGACAACGCCGCCCTGCCAGTGCAGGATGCCGAGCGCATGCGTCACGGCGAGGATGTCGCGGAAGGCGGCGATGTCGCCGTACCGACGCCCACCGGCGCTGTCGGCGATGTGCGGGGCACCGTTGACCGGCCCGAAATTGACCACCGATCCACCGACATGGAGATGGCGCCCGGCATTGCGGGCGTGCAGCACGAAGCTTTCCGGTGCCGTGGCGAGAAAGGTTTTCACGACGTCGCGCGGAAGGCGGACGATCTGGCTGTCATCGTCGACGAGCGCGCCGTTGGCCTTGTAGATCGCGCGTGCCGCCGCGCCACGGATTTCGATACCCTCCCGTTCGACAACCCCGAAAGCCGCGTCGATCAGGCGTTCGAGCTGCTCTTCCGTCAGGATTTCGACGGGTTTCCAGGGATTTGTCAGTCGCGGCAGCGGAGCATGATCGCCGCCGCCACCCCGGGCGGGCCGCGCGCGATCGCGCCGACCGGATCGACTGGTTGGCTCGACCATGATGTTATGCTCCTTCACTCGTGTGATAATAAGTCTAGACATATTGTCGGAGCTGGCGCAAGTTTCGAGGCAAGGAAGCGTCGGGTGGAGGCCAGTATCGGCCGGCCCGCGCCGTGTTCGGAACCAGTGCCGGGATCAAGACGGGTGGCGAGACAGGGCCTCAGGCAGGAGCGGACGCGGGGGCCGTCGGGCCCCTATTCGGCGCTGCGCCTCATCCTCGAGGGTCTGCGCGGCAATCGCGGCTGGTTGCCGGCCTGGCACAAGGCGCAGCCGAAGGCGCGCTATGAGGTCGTCATCGTCGGCGCCGGCGGGCATGGCCTTGCGACGGCGACCGCGCTCGCGCGCGAGCACGGCATCAGCGATGTCTGCGTCCTCGACAAGGGTCCGCTCGGGCTCGGCAATGTGGGGCGCAACACGACGATCATCCGGTCGAACTATTTCCGGCCGGAGAATGTGCGCTTCTACGACCATTCCCTGAAACTGTGGGAGCGTCTGGAGCAGGATCTCAACTTCAACGCAATGGTCAGCCAACGCGGCACGCTGAACCTGTTTCACACCGAGGCGCAGCGCGATCTCTTCACCCGCCGCGCCAACGGCATGCGGCTTCTCGGCGTCGACGCGGAGGCGCTCGGGCGCGCCGAGGTCAAGGCGATGGTGCCGCTGATCGACTGCGACAATGGCCGCTTTCCGGTGCTCGGCGGCTTCCTGCAGCGTCGCGGCGGAACCGTCCGGCATGACGCGGTCGCCTGGGGCTATGCGCGCGCCGCGTCGGACGCCGGCGTCGACATCGTCGAGCATTGCGCCGTCACCGGCATCCGTCGTGGGCCCGACGGGGCCGTCACCGGGGTCGAGACGGAAAAGGGCTTCATCGCCGCGCGGACCGTCGTCCTGTGCGTCGCCGGCCATTCATCCGTGCTGGCGGACATGGCCGGCCTGCGGTTGCCGATCGAGACGCATGTGCTGCAGGCCTTCGTCACCGAGAGCATCAAGCCGGTGCTCGACTGCGTCGTCACCTATGGCGCCGGGCACTTCTATGTCAGCCAGTCGGACAAGGGCGGCCTCGTCTTCGGCGGCGGTCTCGACGGCTACAACACCTATGCCCAGCGCGGCACGCTGCCGATGGTCGAGGAGGTCGCGGCCGCCGGCATGACGCTGATGCCGGGTCTCGCGCGCCTGCGGGTCCTGCGCTCCTGGGGCGGCGTCATGGACATGACGATGGACGGCTCGCCGATCATCTCGAAGACGCCGGTGCCGGGCCTGATCTTCAACGGCGGCTGGTGCTATGGCGGCTTCAAGACCATTCCCGCCGGCGGCGTCACGACGGCGCATCTCGTCGCGACCGGCGAGCCGCACCCGCTCGCGGCGCATCTGACGCTCGATCGCTTCGAGACCGGCCGCACCATCGATGAACGTGGCCTCGGCCCCTATCCTTTCCTGCATTGAGGCCGCGATGCTGAGGATTGCCTGCCCCGACTGCGGCCTGCGCGACGAGGTGGAGTTCCGCTATCGGGGCGACGCGTCGGTGGTCCGTCCCGGTCCGGGGGGCGATGCGGCGGCCTTCGAGGCCTATGTCTACCGTCGCGCCAATCCGCGCGGCTGGCATGTCGAGTGGGGGCTGCATGTGGGAGGCTGCCGGCAGGCGCTCAAGGTCGTCCGCCATACGGTGACGCACGAGATCAGCGCCGTGGCGAGGGCCGGCGAGGCGGTGAGCCTTCCGGACGGGGACGGCGTGTCGTGAGCGGCCCGTTTCGTCTGCGCGCCGGTGGGCTGATCGACCGCGGCCGGCCGCTCACTTTCCGGTTCGACGGCCGCCCGCTTTCGGGCTATGCCGGCGATACGCTCGCCTCCGCGCTTCTGGGCGCGGGCGTGCGGCTCGTCGGTCGGTCCTTCAAGTACCACCGCCCGCGCGGCATCGTCACCGCCGGGCCGGAGGAACCGAATGCGCTCGTCGAGCGTATGACCCGGTATGGGCGTGAGCCCAACGTGCCGGCGACGATGATCGACCTCTCGGAGGGGCTCGTCGTCGACAGCCAGAACCGCTGGCCCTCCCTCGACCGCGACATCGGGGCGATCAATGGCCTGTTCAGCCGCTTTCTTGGCGCAGGCTTCTACTTCAAGACCTTCTTGGCGCCCTCCTCCTGGTGGGAGCGGCGCTTTGAGCCCGCGATCCGGCGAGCCGCAGGCCTTGGGCGGCTGCAGCCGGTGATCGCCGGCGACGGGCCATCGGAGATCGTGCATGATCATGCCGATGTGCTCGTCGTCGGCTCCGGCGCGGCGGGGCTCGCCGCGGCGGCCGCGCTGGCCGATGCCGGCGCCCGGGTCATTCTCGCCGAACAGATGCCGGGTTTCGGCGGCGCAACGCTGCTCGATCCCGCCTGGGAGGACTGGCGCGAGACGCAGCTTGCCCGCCTTGCCGCGCCGGATGTCCGGTTGCTGGCGCGCACGACGGTGGTCGGTGCCTATGGCCATGGCGTCTTCGCGGCGGTCGAACGGCTCGACGACGGCCACGGGCCGCGCGAGCGGCTGCGCGTCATCCGTGCCGCGCGCCTTCTTCTCGCGGGCGGGGCCGTCGAGCGCCTGATCGCCTTTCCGGGCAACGACCTGCCGGGTGTGATGCTCGCGGGCGCGGCTCTCGCCTATCTGCGCCTCCACGGTGTCGCGGTCGGGTCGCGACCGGTCCTATATGCCGCGAACGACACGGCCTATGAGGCTGCCTTCGCGCTGCAGGATGCCGGTGTGACGCCGGTCGCGATCATCGACCCGCGTCCGGCCTCGGCTGCGGCGGAGAGGGCGCGCTCGCGCGGTCTGCGCTGCCATCTAGCTCACACAATCCAGTTCGCGACCGGCGACAAACGCGGCGTCGTCGACGTGCGGGTCGAGCGGATCGGGGGCGATGCGGCGGGGTTCATTGCCTGCGACAGCGTGCTCCTCTCGGGCGGCTTCTCGCCTGCGACCGCTCTCGCGACACAGGCGGGCGGTCGGGCCCGGTGGGACGAGACGGCGATCGCCTTCGTGCCGGAGATGGCGCCCTCGATCGGCCGCGCCGCCGGCGCCGCCCGAGGCCTCACGGGCCTCGCCGCCGCCGCCGGGGACGGTTTTTCGGCGGCCGTCGCCCTCGCCGCCGATCTCGGCCTGACGGTGCCACGCGCGCCGGACGCCGTGCGGCGCGATCTCCCGATGGCGGCGCCCGTTCCGCTCTGGCGTTCCGGCGCCGGGCGAAAGGCCTTCGTCGATTTCCAGAACGACGTCACCGTGGAGGACATCGAACTCGCCCGGCGCGAGGGATACGAGCATGTCGAGCACGCCAAGCGCTACACGACGCATGGCATGGGCACGGATCAGGGCAAGATCGGCGGGCTCGTCGGCAGCGCGGTGCTGGCCGAGGCGCGCGGCGTCAGCCTGGCCGAGACCGGCCTGCCGACGCCGCGCCCCTTCGTGACCTCCGTGCCATGGGCAGCCCTCGCCGGGCCCGAGACGGGTGCCGACATGAAGCCGAAGCGGCTTCTGCCGCTGCATGACTGGCATGAGCGGGCGGGCGCGACCTTCGCCCTGACGGGCATCTGGCTCAGGCCGCTCGTCTATTCGCGGGAAAGCGGCTGGGCGCCGGTGCTGCGCGAGGCGGCGGCCGTGCGCCGCTCGGTCGGCATCACAGACGTCTCCTCGCTCGGCAAGATCGACGTGCAGGGCGCGGATGCCGCCCGGTTCCTCGATCTCATTTATGCCAACACCTTCTCGACCCTGCCCGTCGGGCGTTGCCGCTATGGGATCATGCTGCGCGAGGACGGAATGATGATGGATGACGGCACGACGTCGCGCCTGGGAGACTGCCATTTCCTGCTGACGACGACGACCGCGAACACGCAGGCCGTGCTCGACCATCTCGAGTTCCACGCCCAGGCGGTGTGGCCGGACCTCGACGTCCACATCGCCGACGTCACCGAGCAATGGGCGGCCTTCGCGGTCGCGGGGCCGCAGGCGCGCAGCGTCGTCGCCCGTGTCGTTGCCGGGGTCGATCTCGACGATGCCGGGGTCCCCTTCATGGCGGCGGCCGAGGCCGTGATCGCCGGCGTCGCCGGGCGGCTCTTCCGCATCTCGTTTTCCGGCGAGCTCGCCTATGAACTCGCGGTTCCCGCCCGCGCCGCCGAGTCGGTGTGGACAGCGATCCTCGCCGCCGGCGAACCGGAGGGCATCATCCCCTATGGTCTCGACGCCCTCAACACGCTGCGCATCGAGAAGGGCCACGTGACCGGCGCCGAGATGAACGGCACGACGACCATGGAGGATCTCGGCTTCGGCAAGATGGCGAAGCGGACGGGCGACTTCATCGGCCGGGTCCTGCGCGAGCGGCCGGGCCTGTCCGACCCGACCCGCCAGCGGCTCGTCGGCGTCCGGCCGGTCGATCCGGCGCACCGCCTGCGCAATGGCGCCCATCTCGTCGATCCGGCCGAGCCGACCGTCTCGCTCGGCTTCATCACTTCCTCGACGCCCTCCGTCGAACTCGAGGGCTGGGTCGGCCTCGCGCTCCTCTCCGGCGGTCTCGCGCGCAAGGGCGAGGTGCTCCTTGCCCGGTCGCCAATCACGGCCGAGGACGTGCCGGTCGCGATCGTCAGTCCGCATTTCGTCGATCCGGGCAATGAGCGGGTGCGCTCCACGGCGGGCATTATCGACGGCGTGACGAGGGTGACGACGGCTGCATCCGTCGATCTCGCCGGTGCGTTCAGGATCCGCGAGATCCGCACCGGTCGCGGCTCCGCCGACCTTGCGGTCGGGCGGGTCGTGCGCCGCGGCGCCGGCGTCGCGATCGGCTGGAAGCCCGGCACGACGCTCCTGCTCGGCGACACGGGCGCGGTCGAGGATGGCGTGATCACTCTCGATCGGTCCTCGGCGCTCGTGCCCCTCATCGTCGCGGGACCGGCTGCCCGTGAGGCCCTGGCGCGGCTCTGCCGGCTCGATCTCGATCCGCGACGCTTCCGTGTGGGCCATGCCGCGACGACGGTGATGGCGCAGGTCGGCGTCACCATTGCCCGTCTGCACGCGGCGCCCGTCTTCCTCCTGCTCACGCCACCGACCACGGCCCGCCATCTGCGGACCGCGCTCGGCCATGCCGCCCATTCCTTCGGCGACCGTGTCCGCGTCGCCGATGCCCCGTCCGATTTTCTGCCCGGAGACCTGATCGATGAAGAGTGAAGCGCGTGTCGTGATCATTGGCGGCGGCGTGGTGGGCGCGAGCGTGCTCTATCACCTCGCCAAGATCGGCTGGACCGATGCCGTGCTGATCGAGAAGAGCGAGCTCACCTCGGGCTCGACCTGGCATGCCGCCGGCGGCATGCACACTTTCAACGGCGAAGCCAACATCTCGCGGCTGCAGAAATACACGATCGATCTCTATCGCGAGCTCGAACAGATCTCCGGGCAGTCCTGCGGCCTCCACCCCAATGGCGGGCTGATGCTGGCGGCAAACCAGGGCGAGCTCGACAGCCTCAAGCTGATCTGCTCGCGGGCGCGCTATCTCGGCATGGAGACCGAGATGATCAGCCTGGAGGAAGCCAAGCGCTACAATCCGCTGATCGACACCAGCCATTTCATCGGCGCGCTGTGGCGGGCGGATGGCGGCCATTGCGATCCGTCGGGCACCACCCATGCCTATGCCAAGGCGTCCCGCCTCCTCGGGGCCGAGATCGAGCGCTTTACGCGCGTCCTTGAACTCAACCAGCGGCCCGACCATTCGTGGGATGTCGTGACCGACAAGGGCACGATCCATGCCGAGCATGTCGTCAACTGCGCTGGGCTGTGGGCGCGCGAGGTCGGCCGCATGGTCGGCATCGACCTGCCGGTGCTCGCGATGGAGCATCATTATCTTCTCACCGAGGACATCCCCGAGCTCGACGGGCTCGAACGCGAGATCGTCAACACGACGGATTATGCCGGCGAGATCTACATGCGGCAGGAGCGCCGCGGCTGCCTGATCGGCACCTATGAGCCGGGCGGCGTGGTCTGGGCGCCGGTGAAGACGCCGGACGATTTCTCCATGCAGCTCCTGCCCGACGATCTCGAGCGGCTCGCGCCCTATTTCGAGGTCGGGTTCAAGCATTTCCCGGCGCTCGGACGCGTCGGCATCAAGAAGGCGATCAACGGGCCCTTCACCTTCGCGCCGGACGGCAATCCGCTGGTCGGGCCGGTGCGGGGCCTCAGGAACTACTGGGTCGCCTGCGCCGTCATGGCGGGCTTCTCCCAGGGCGGCGGCATCGGCCTGATGCTGTCGCGCTGGATGGCGGAAGGCGATCCGGGCCAGGACATCATCTCGATGGACGTCGCCCGGTTCGGCCGCTTCGCGACGCCGAAATACACCTCGATCAAGGTGCCGGAGAACTATTCCCGCCGCTTCCGCCTCGCCTATCCGAACGAGGAACTGCCCGCCGCGCGAAAAGTGCGCCGGTCGCCGATCTATGACCGTCTGGTCGAGGCCGGCGGCGTGATGGGCGCGAATTTCGGCATCGAGCACGCGCTCTGGTTCGCGCCGCCGGGCGTCGAGCCGAAGGAGACGCCGACCTATCGCCGCTCGGAGGCCTTTCCGATCGTGCGCGAGGAGTGCAAGGCGGTGCGCCGCGACGTCGGCCTCTACGAGACGACGAATTACGGCAAGTACGAGATCGGTGGTCGCGGCGCGCGGGCGTTTCTCGACCGCGTCTTCGCCTGCCGCATTCCGCGCCCCGGTCGGCTCGCGCTCGCGCCCATGCTCGGCCATGACGGGCGCATCGTCGGCGACCTCTCGATCGCCTGCCTCGCGGAAGATCGCTATTTGATCATCGGCTCGGGCTTCGCCGAGGAATTCCACATGCGCTGGTTCTGGCAGCAGGATCCGCCGGCCGATGTCTATGTCCGTTCGGTCGCCTCCACCCTGTGCGGTTTCTCGGTCTCCGGGCCGAAGGCACGGACGCTGATGCAGCGCCTGACCCGCACCGATCTGTCGGCGGAGGCCTTCAAGCTGTTCGACGTCGTCGAGACTGCGGTCGGCTTCGCGCCGTCGATCGTGGCGCGCGCGGGCTTCACCGGCGAGCTTGGTTATGAGGTGTGGACGACGCCCGATTTCGGCGCCGCCCTGTTCGATGATCTGCGCGAGGCGGGCGCCGATATCGGCCTCACCTTGTTCGGCGGCCGGGCCCTGTCCTCGCTGCGGCTCGAGAAGGGCTATGGGTCCTTCAACAAGGATTTCCGGCCCGACTACACGCCCGGCGAGACCGGGCTCGACGCCTTCGTCGCCTTCAACAAGCCGGTCGATTTCGTCGGCAAGGCGGCGGCGCTGCGCGAGAAGGCCGCCGGTCCCAAGCGCCGCTTCGTCGTGCTCGAGGTCGAGGCGCGCGATGCCGAGGCGGTGGGCTATGAATCGATCATGAAGGGCGATCAGGCCGTCGGCTACGTGACGTCGGCGGCCTATGGCCACACCATCGGCAAGAGCCTTGCCTGCGGCTATGTGCCGACCGCGCTCGCAAAGGACGGCGAGGTGTTCGAGATCGACATTTTCGGCGATCTCTGCAAGGCGACCCTGCGCCTCGCGCCGCTCTATGATCCGGAGGGCAGGAAGCTCAGGAGCTGATCCGTCCGGGTCTCAGTTCGCGTAGCGGCTGGCGAGATCGCCGGCGAGCTGCCGGCCCTCGGCGAGATAGTTCTCGATCACCGTCCGAGCCTGGCCGTTGCAGGTGCGGTAGGTGAGCGAGAAGGTGCGGTAGCCGCGGTTGAAGGCGCCCGCCATCTTCTCGCGCATGTCGCTGTCCTGGCTCTCGCTCTGGATGAGCGCCGCCATCTTCTGCCGCCAGGCCGGACCCTCCGGACCGCCGCACAGCGCCCGCAAATGGTGCAGGGCGCCGAGCAGTTCCGACAGGCGCAGCAGCTGCCCCTCATAGGGCACGCTCTGCTGTGCCCGTGCCGGGGACAGCGCGAGGCAAAGCATGACGAGAAGGGTGGCGACAGGGCGCATGCCGTCGGTCTAGCGCATTTGGCGCGATGGCGGGAGGGGCTTGGCCGGCTCGATCGTCTCAGGCCTGCGCGGCGAGCCTGTGCGCCGCTGCGACGATGCCGGCGAGGCCCTCCGTTGTCGGCAGGCCGTCGAGCGTCGCCGGATCGGCCCAGACGATGTCGGATGCCTCCTCGCCGATCATGGGCTCGCCGCCCGTCCAGCGCGCGGCGAAGGCGCAGATGACGAAGTGCCGCTCGACCGCGCCCTCCGCGTCGCGGCGCACCACCTCGACATGGCCGGCGAAGTCGATGATCTCGACGTCGAGCCCGACCTCCTCCTGCACCTCGCGGCGGGCGGCCTCGGCGAGCGTCTCGCCGATCTCGACCACGCCGCCCGGCAGGGTGTAGACGCCGCGCATCGGTGCCTTGCCGCGCGCGGCGAGCAGCACGCGGCCGTCGCGGAAGATCGCGGCGCTGGCGGCGAGGATCGGGCGGTCGGGATAGGTGCGCTTGTCGGAGGCCATGATGCCCGTCAGGTGAGGAACGCGCTCAGCGCAGGAGAGCGTCCACCGTACCCTGCGTCGTGTCGGATGCGAAGAGATCCGTGTCGAACTCGACCCCGTGGATGAGGCCCGAGGCGCGGGCCATGAGGGGGCCGAGCTGTGCCTGGGTTTCCAGGACGATCGCCTGATAGGCGTCGGGCGTCGCCGCCGCGAGGCGGGCTATGGCGTCGAGAAGCGTCTCGTCGATCGAGGCGATCGTCTCCTCGAACAGGGCGCGGTTGAGCACCGGCAGTTCGCGATAGGTCGCGATCGCCAGCGCCCGGCCCTTGAAGGTCGAGCGCGCGAAATGCTCGACATAGCTGACGGGCCGCCAGTGCCGGATGTCGTCGATGACTTCCGGCATCGAGGGCAGGAGGTCCATCAACATGGTGATTTCGTTGAAGTGGTTGAGATAGTCGGTCGCGAGGCCGGTCGTCGGGTGAATGTTCGCGGCCATGAGCTCCGCCGCCGGCGCGCTGAAGGGCGTACCGGATGACGAACGGCTCTCCCGCGTGATGACGTCGCCCTCGACCTGACTCACCGCACCCCTCGACACAGGTTTTCACACCTTAACCTGTGGCTGTTGCTATCTTCTTAAATCGGTACCGTCGGGATTCCGCCCGATGGAGTAGCATGGTGCACGGGCATGTGCGGACGATATGCGATCACCCTTCCGCCCGAGGCGGTGCGCCAGCATTTCGACTATCTCGATCAGCCGAACTTTCCGCCGCGCTACAACATTGCCCCGACCCAGCCGGTGCCGGTGGTGCTGCTCGAGGAGGGCGCGCGCCGGTTCCGGCTGATGCGCTGGGGGCTCCTGCCCTCCTGGGTGAAGGATCCGAAGGAGTTTCCCCTCGTCATCAACATCCGCTCGGAGACGGCGCGGGAAAAGCCCTCCTTCCGTGCCGCCTTCCAGCGCCGCCGCGGCCTGATGCCGGTGGACGGGTTCTATGAATGGCACCGGATCGGGCGGGTCAGCCAGCCCTATCTGTTCCGGCGGCCGGATCGCGGCATCTTCGCCTTTCCGGCCCTCTACGAGACCTGGTCGGGAGCCGATGGCAGCGAGATCGACACGGTCGCGCTGCTCAACACCGACGCGAACGGCCAGATGGCGGCGATCCATGACCGCAGCCCGGTGATCCTGTCGCCGGCCGATTATGCGCGCTGGCTCGATCCCGCGACGACGCCTGACAAGGCGCAGGCCCTGCTGCGACCGCCGCCGAACGAACTGCTCGAGATGATCGCGATCGGGCTGGGCGTGAACCGCGTCGCCAATGATTCGCCCGCGATCCAGGAGCCGCAGGTGGTGCGCGCGGACGAGGCGCCGCCGCGCCGGAGCGCCCGGAAGGACGGAGGCGGGCAGGGCAGCCTGTTCTGAAGGGGCATGCCCGACAGGGCTCGCGGCGCCCGCGCGAAGGCCGCGTTCACGCTGTTCTCGAACACCATTGACACGACCGGTCGATGATGGAATCCATGAGAACAAGAAAAGAACATATCAGGTACAGTCCATGCTTGACGAGAACAAGCGCGCGGCCATCGCCGTTTTGCGCCGGGATGTGGCGCGTCTCGAGCGATCCGCCCTCGGCCTGCCGGACGCGGGACCGGCGCCGCTCGGCTTCGGTGCGCCGGACGTCGATGCCGCGCTCGGCGGCGGGCTCGCCCGGGGCGCCGTGCATGACGTGCTCGCCGCGGCCGAGGGCGATGCCGGGGCCGTGCTCGGTTTCGCGCTCGGCCTCGCCGCGCGGCTCGACGGTCCCGTCCTGCTGATCGAGGATGCGCTCAGCCGGGGCGAGCAGGGCCTCGCCCATGGGCCCGGCCTCGCCGCCATGGGCCTTGATCCGGCGCGCCTGCTCTTCGTGCGTGCGCGCGATGCCCGCGACCTGCTCCTCGCCGCCGAGGAAGGGGCGGAGTGCCGCGCGCTGTGCGCCGTCATCGCCGTGCTGCGCGGCGGCGCCAAGGCCTATGACCTCACCGCCTCGCGCCGGCTGGCGCTCGCCGCCGCGCGTGGCGGCGTGACGCTCTTCCTGCTGCTGCCGGGCCTGCGTGAGGGTGTGCCGACGGCCGCCGTGACGCGCTGGCGGATCGCCGCCGCGCCCTCGCCGAGGCCGGGGCTGTGGGCGGGCGGCGTCGGTCCCCCCGCCTTCGACGCGGATCTCCTGCGCCGGCGCGCCGGCCCGCCCCTGTCCTTCCGTCTCGTCTGGTCCGCGCATGAGCATGCTTTCGTCCGTCTGCCGCTTTCTCGCGATCGCCCTGCCGCATCTGCCGGTGGAACGGGTGCGTCGCGCGCGCCGCGCGAGCGGATCGCCGCTGCCTGAGGGGGCGCCGCTTGCCACGGTCGAGCCGGTCAAGGGGGCGCTGCGGCTCGCGGCGCTGTGCCCGGTCGCGGTGGCGCGGGGCCTGCGCGAGGGCCAGGCGCTGGCGGAGGCGCGCGCGCTCCACCCCGATCTGCTGGTGATGGATCGCGATCCCCGCGCCGAACGCCTCTTTCTCGAGGGCCTCGCCGACTGGGCCCGGCGCTGGACGCCTCTCGTGGCGCTCGACGGCGAGCGCGGCCTGATGCTCGACACAGGCGGCGCGGCCCATCTCTTCGGCGGCGAGGCGGGCCTGATGCGCGATGTCCGGCAGCGGCTCTCGGCGCAGGGGTTGACCGCCCGCCTCGCCCTCGCCGGCACGGCGGGGGCTTCATGGGCGCTGGCCTGGCACACGGAGGGCGGCATCGTGGCGAGCGGCGCGGAGCGGGCGGTCCTCGCGCCCCTGCCGGTGCGGGCGCTCGCCTTGGCGCCCGCCGCCGCGGAAGGCCTGACGCGGGTCGGCCTCAAGACGATCGGTGATCTTCTCGACCGCCCGCGCGCGCCGCTTGCCGCCCGCTTCGGAGCCGAGGTGCTGGAGCGCCTCGACGCGGCGCTGGGGCTCGTCCGCGCGCCGATCACGCCCCGCCTGCCGGCGCCGCCCTATTGCGCCGAACGCCGCTTCGCCGAGCCGATCGGCGACGACGCCACCATCGCCCGCGTCACCCTTTGGCTGTGCCAGGCGCTGGCCCGCCGGCTCGTCGCCCATGGCGAGGGCGCGCGGCGGCTCGACCTGACGCTCTACCGCACCGACGGCACGCTGCTCGCCGTCACCGCCCGCGCCGCCCGGCCGCTGCGCGAGGCGCAAGCCATGGCGGATCTGATCGCCGCCCGCCTCGCCGCCCTGCCGGAGGGGATCGACGCCCGCTTCGGCTTCGACATGATGCGGCTCGCCGTGATCGAGGCGGCCGAACGGGGCGAGACCCAGCTCGGCCTGTCTCCCCAGACCGGCGACGCCGAGGACCTCGCCCGCCTCGCCGACCGGCTGGGCGCGCGCCTCGGCGTCGAGGCGGTGCGCCGGGTCATGCCCCGCGACACCCATATCCCCGAGGAGGCCGCGGCCTCCCTGCCGGCCGCGGCCGGTGGCGCGCCCGGCGATTCGGAGGGCTGGCGCCTCTTCCGCGAGGAACTGGCCGCGCCGCGCCCGATCACGCTGTTTCCGAGCCCCGAACCCGTCGAGGCCATCGCCGAGGTGCCGGACGGGCCGCCCTTGCGCTTTCGCTGGCGCCGGGCCGCCCATGAGGTCGCCCGCGCCGAGGGCCCCGAACGCATCGCCCCGCAGTGGTGGACCGCGCCGGACGAAGCACGGATGACCCGCGACTATTTCCGCGTCGAGGATCATGACGGGCGCCGCTTCTGGCTGTTCCGCGAGGGGCTGTTCGGGCTCGAAACACCGACGCCGCGCTGGTTCATGCACGGGCTCTTCGCATGAGCCTTTATGCCGAACTCGCCGTCACGACCAATTTCTCCTTCCTGCGCGGGGCCTCCCATCCCGAGGAACTCGTCGCGCGGGCGGCGGCGCTCGGTCTCGCCGGCATCGGGATCGCCGACCGCAACTCGCTCGCCGGCGTGGTGCGCGCCCATGCAGCCGCCCGCGAGGAGGCGGTGACGGCGACGGGCCTGCGCGTCGTCACCGGCTGCCGCCTCGTCTTCTGCGACGGCACGCCCGACATCCTCGCCTATCCGCGCGACCGCGCCGCCTATGGACGGCTCTGTCGCCTGCTCACGGTCGGCAATGCGCGGGCGATCAAGGGCGACTGCCGGCTGACGATCGATGACCTGATCGACCATGCGGAGGGCCTGCTGCTCGCCGTGATGCCGGCGAGCACGGCACACGAGGACGAGCAGCAGCCGCTCGAGGATGATCGCTGGGCCGGCGAGACCGAGCGCATCGCGGCCGAGACGGCGCTGGACGCGGGGGCGGAGGCGGCGAGGAGCCGGATCCGTCTCGTCACATCCGATACCGACGATCCGCCGCGCTCCCATCGCCCGCCGCCCGTCGATCCGCCCGATGATCCGATCGAACGGCTGAAGCAGGCCGCGCCGGGGAGCCTGTGGGTCGCCGCCGTGATGACCCATGGCGGTCTCGACCGGCGACGCCTCGCCGAGCGCGCGGACTATGCCCGGCGGCTCGGGCTGCCGCTTCTCGCGGTCGGCGACGTGATGATGCACGATCCCGCCCGCCGGCGGCTTGCCGACTGCCTGACCGCCATCCGCCACCGCACCACGCTGATGGCCGCCGGCCGTCGCCTCGCCGCCCATGCCGAGCACCATCTGAAACCATCGCCGGAAATGGCCCGTCTCTTCCGCGACCAGCCGCAGGCCATCGCCGAGACGCGGCGCTTCCTCGACCGGATCGACTTCTCGCTCGATGAACTGTGCTATGAATATCCCGAGGAAACGCGCGAAGGGTTTTCGGATGCCCAGTCGGCGCTTGAGGCCTTCACCCGCGAGGGAGCGGCGCGGCGCTATCCGGCCGGGGTGCCGGACAAGGTGCGGACGGCGCTTGACCATGAACTCGCCCTGATCGCGGGTCTCGACTACGCGCCCTATTTCCTCACCGTCCACGACATTGTCCGCTTCGCCCGCTCGCGCGGCATCCTGTGCCAGGGGCGGGGATCGGCGGCGAATTCGGCCGTCTGCTTCTGCCTCGGCATCACCGAGGTCGACCCAGCCAAATCCGATCTCCTGTTCGAGCGCTTCGTCTCGGCCGAGCGGCGCGAGCCGCCCGACATCGATGTCGATTTCGAGCATGAGCGGCGCGAGGAGGTGATGCAGTACATCTACCAGCGCTATGGCCGGCACCGCGCGGGCCTTGCGGCGAGCGTCATCACCTATCGCGCCCGCTCGGCCATCCGCGAGATCGGCAAGGTCTTCGGCCTGTCGGAGGATGCGGTCTCGGCCCTGTCCGGCGCGATCTGGGGGTGGTCGACCGCCTCGAGCCGGCCCGAGGACGCCGCCCGCATCGGCCTCGCGCCCGATGATCCGAAGGTAGCGACCATGCTCGATCTCGCTCGCGAGATCGTCGGCTTTCCCCGCCATCTGTCGCAGCACACCGGCGGCTTCGTCATCACACGCTCGTGCCTCGACACGGTCATCCCGATCGCCAACGCCGCCATGGCGGACCGCACGGTGGTGGAGTGGGACAAGGACGATCTCGACACGCTGGGCATTCTCAAGATCGACATTCTCGCGCTCGGCATGCTGAGCTGCCTTCGCAAGGCTTTTGATCTCCTCGACCGTCATTATGGGCGGCCGCTGACCATTGCCGGGCTGCCGGCGGAGGATCCGGCGACCTACCGCATGATCTCGCGCGCCGACACGCTCGGCGTCTTCCAGATCGAAAGCCGGGCGCAGATGTCGATGCTGCCGCGGCTGAGGCCGCAGACCTTCTATGATCTCGTGATCGAGGTGGCGATCGTGCGGCCCGGCCCGATCCAGGGCGACATGGTGCATCCCTATCTGCGCCGCCGGCAGGGCCTGGAACCGGTCAGCTTCCCGTCGAAAGAGCTGGAGGGCGTGCTCGGCAAGACGCTCGGCGTGCCGCTTTTCCAGGAACAGGCGATGAAGATCGCCATCGTCGCGGCCGGCTTCACGCCGTCCGAGGCCGACCGGCTGCGCCGCGCCATGGCGACCTTCCGGCGCGTCGGCACCATCGGCACCTTCGCCACCAAGATGGTCGAGGGCATGGTGGCGCGCGGCTATGAGCGGGATTTCGCCGAGCGCTGCTTCAAGCAGATCGAGGGGTTCGGCGAGTACGGCTTTCCCGAAAGCCATGCGGCGAGCTTCGCGCTGCTCGTCTACGCCTCGTGCTGGCTGAAATGCCATTATCCGGACGTCTTTGCCTGCGCCCTCCTCAACGCCCAGCCGATGGGGTTTTACGCGCCGGCGCAGATCGTGCGCGATGCGCGCGAGCACGGTGTCGAAGTGCGCGCGGTCGACATCAACCATTCCGGCTGGGACCAGACGCTGGAGCGCGCCGGCCATGCCGCCGACCGGCTCGATCAGCGCCACCAGTCCATGCGGTCCGACATCTGGGCGACGCATGCGATCCGGCTTGGTTTCCGCCAGATCAAGGGGCTCGCGGAGGCGGATCTGCGCCGGCTCTGCGACCGGCGCGGCAAGGGCTATGATTCGGTCCGCGACGTCTGGCTGAGGGCGGAGCTCTCGCCCGCCGCGCTCGAGCGTCTCGCCGAGGCCGACGCCTTCCGCTCGCTCGGGCTCGACCGGCGCGAAGCGCTATGGGCCGTCAAGGCGCTCAACCGGGCCGGTGGCCAGGATGATCTGCCGCTCTTTGCCGCCGCCGCGCCCGTGCGCGAGCCAGATGCCGACCTGCCGCCCATGCCGCTCGGCGAGCATGTGATCGAGGATTACCGCTTCCTGCGCCTGTCGCTGAAGGCCCATCCCGTCGCCTTCGTGCGGCAGGAACTCGCCGGGCTCGGCGTCGTGCCCTCGGCGAGCCTGGAGCCGATTGCGCAGGCGCCCCATGGTCACGGCCGCAAGCGTGGCGCGGGCGTCGCGGTCGCCGGCCTCGTCATCGTGCGCCAGCGCCCCGGTACGGCGAAGGGCGTGATCTTCATGACGCTGGAGGACGAGACCGGCATCGCCAACGTCATCGTCTGGCCGACGGTCTTCGAACTGTTCCGGCCGATCGTGCTCGGCGCCCGCTTCGTGCGCGTGAAGGGCCATGTCCAGTCGGAATCGGGGGTGATCCATGTGATCGCCGAGACGGTCGAGGACATGACGCCGCTTCTCGACAAGATCACCACCCGCACCGAGGCGCTCGAACCGCAAAGCCGCGCCGATGAGGTCAAGCGCCCGCAGGACGACCCCAGGGAGGGCTCACGCCTGAAGAAGGCGACGCGCCATCACCGCCTCGAGACCCTGCTCGCCGAGGAACCGGGACTTGCGGCGGATCTCGAACGGCTCAAGGGGACGCGGACCGTCCTGCCGAAGGGCCGCAATTTTCACTGAGCCGCCGGCACGACCGCGCGGCGCTCGGCCGCCGCCAGATAGGCGGCCTCGACGAGCGCGAAGGTTTTGAGATTGTCCTCACCGCTGGTCTCGGCCTCGCGGCCCGCTCGCCAGGCGCCGATGATGGCGCGCTGCGTCAGGAGCACGCTTTCCTGCGCGACATGCCAGGGCTCCGAGGTCCAGGGCAGGAGCGGCGAGGAGACCCTGCGCTCGGTCATTGTGCCGTCGCTCGTGACGACGAGATGGAAATCGCGGTTCATGCGGATCGCGCCGCGATCGCCCTCGATCACGAGCAGGGTCTGCGGGAAGGGATCAGGGCTCTCCCGGCTCTCATAGGTCGCCTCGACGAGCGAGACGGCGCCGCTCTCATGCCGCATCATGATCGTCGCCGTGTCCTCGGCGCGGTTGCGTGCGTCGCGTCGCTGCGTCTCGCAGGACAGATGCGCCACCTCGCCCATGAAGACGCGGGCGATGTCGAGCACATGGATCCCGACATCGAGGATGACGAGCCGTTCCTCGTGCCGGAAATAGGGCTGCGTGCGGTAGACATCATAGCCGGTGCGGAAGGCAAAGCGTGCCCAGCTCGGCGTGCCGATGGCGCCGGAGGAAAGGACTTCGCGTACGGCCATCATCGGTGTCTGGAAGCGGAAATTCTCGTGCACTGCCATCGGCACGCCGGCTGCCTTGGCACCCGACACGATGCGTACGCAGGAGGCCCAGTCGGGGGCAAGTGGCTTTTGCACGATCACCCGCACGCTATGGCGAACGGCGAGCGCGACGAGGGCCTCATGCGTGTCCATGCGAGTCGCGATGTCGACGAAATCAAGTGTTTCGCCGGCAAACAAGGCGGCCGCGTCATCATAGGCGCGCGGAATGCCGAAGGTTTTGGCCGCTGCCTCCGCCTTGGCACGGTCGATGTCGCAGACGGCGACGAGCTCGACGCCCTCGCTGCGCATGTCGCGCCACGCGTTGAGATGGTTCTGGGCGAAGAAACCGCACCCGATCAGGGCGCCGCGCAGGACAGATGGCATGATGATCCGCTGGCGAGAGGGCGATGCTCGCCATCATGAGACGCCGGGTCGGCGCGATCAAGCGCCGCCCGCTCGCCCATCGGTCCGCGCAGGGCCTCGATCAGGCCTGCTTCAGGCGGGCATTGCACAGGCTGTAGTAGCCGCCGCCCTTCTGGATCCATTTCAGGCCGCCAAGCGTGCCCTTGTCCTTGTTGCGGTGATAGGCGTCGACGCAGGTGTGCATGCGCGCCTTGCCCGGGCTTTCATCGGCATATTTCTTGTCGATGGCGCGCGGGAACAGGACACCGCCCGGCGACCGTGACGAGGGTGCGTCGGGTTCCTCGACGAACTCCTCGTTCTTCGCCGGTTCCGCCACATCCTCGGCGCCGCACTGGGAGGCGCGGAAGTCATTCCACTTCATGCCGTTGAGCGAACCATCCGCCTTGGCGGCCTGATACTTGGCGCTGCATTCCTTCATGGTCAGCGCGGCGGCCGGCGTCGCGGCCATGGTGAGAAGAAGGGGTATCGCCGCCAGAAGTGCGGTTGCGGTTTTCATGCGAAGATCCTCCCGGTTCTAGGTATTCCAGAACAACGAAAAGAAGGATGGTGCACAATTACCGAGGACTACGGATGTGGTGGGATGTTCCGTATCGGACCGCCGCGATCAGCAGGATTCCGAGCACCGTTGCATTGAGAAGGTGCCAGAGGAAGTGGAGACCTGCCGGAATCGACCCGCAGAGCGGTCGGTCGAGCGTCCGGAAGGTGAGCGAGACGGCAAAGACCGCCGCCGCGGCAAGAAGCCAGCGCGCCACAGGCACCATCGCGGAATCATTCCCCAGCCGGATCGCGAGTGCGAAGCCGATCAGCGCCGCGAGCGCCGGGACATAGGCGACGGATCCGCCGAGTGCGCGCGGACCGATCAGCGACACGACCAGCGTCGACGCGGCCATGAACAGGATCGGGGCGAGGGCGGACCACACACGCGACGCACCGAGATAGCGGCGTGTCGCGAGCGCGACATAGGCCAGGATGAAGGCCTGGATCGGCACGACGTCGAGGAGCACGGTGACGCGATTGGGGATCGTGTGAAACAGGAAGCTGCCGATCCCGATCAGCGCCGCCAGAAGGATCAGGGCGCCTGTCTGGCGATCATGCGTGCCGACCCGCCGGAAGGCGAGGAGCGCGACGAAGGCCGCGACGAGAAATCCGGCATTGGTGAGCGCGTTGAGCGGCTCGGCGAAGAAGGCGGGATTGCCCGATCTTTCGCAATAGGCGTCGAGGAAGCTGGGATCGGGTGTCAGCATGAGGGTCAGTCCGCGATGGCCGCCGCCTTGACGAGCGCATGCACCGGGCGGCCCGTCGACAGGCCGAGTTCGTCGACCGCGAGGCGCGAGACGAAGGCCGCGAGCGTCTCGCCGCCGGTCAGGACGAGATCGACCCTGGCGATCGGCCCCGCATCGGTGACGATCGCCCGGATCACGCCGGAAAGCGTCGTGCGGATCGACAGGCCGGCCGGCTCCGTGAGGGCGAGCGAGACGTCGGCGCCGCGCACGACGATGCGCAGCCTCTCGCCCTCCGCCCCGTGCAGGCCCGGCAGCAGGATGGCACCGGCCGGATGGTCGAGCCGCGTCATGGCGTAGCGCCTGTCGTGCCCGGCGACGCGACCCGACAGGATCGACACCGCCTCGAGGCGCGTCTCGCTCGGGTGATCGCCGCCGGCGGCGAGCGCCGCGGCGGCCGGGCCCTGCCGCACCACCCGGCCCGCCTCGATCACCACGACATGGCCGGCGATGCGCGCCATCTCGTCGACGGCGTGCGACACATAAAGGATCGGCACGCCGAACTCGTCGCGGATGCGCTCGATCAACGGCAGGATCTCGCGTTTGCGCGGGCCATCGAGCGAGGCGAGCGGTTCGTCCATCAGGAGAAGGCGCGGCGCCGACAGGAGCGCGCGGCCGATGGCGACGCGCTGGCGCTCGCCACCCGACAGCGAGGCCGGCCGGCGGTCGAGCAGCGCGCCGATGCCGAGCGTCTCGACCACCTGTTCGACCGCAACCGGCGTCCTGCCGCGCGCCGACAGCCAGCGCCCATAGGCGAGATTGGTCTGCACGGACAGATGCGGGAAAAGCTGGGCATCCTGGAAGACGAGACCGATGCGGCGGCGATGACAGGCGACGAAGCGGCCGGTCGCGGCCTCGAACAGCGTCTCCCCGCCGATCCGCACATGGCCGCGTGTCGGGCGCAGAAGGCCGGCGACGGCGGCGAGCACGGTCGATTTGCCCGAGCCCGAGCGGCCGAACAGCCCGACGGCGCCCTCCTTTGCCTGAAAGGCGATGTCGAGCGCGAAATCGCCGCGCTGGAGCCCGATGTCGACGTCGATCATGCTGCGAGCTTTAGCATGACCTGCGACGGCGACGAAGCGACGACGGCGTCAGCCGACGAGGATCACCCGCAGATCATTGACGTTGGTGAAGGTCGGCCCGGGGCGGACCAGATCGCCGATTGCCTCGAAGAAGCCGGTCGAATCATTGTCGGCGAGCCGGGCCTGCGGATCGAGGCCGATCGCACGGGCGCGGGCAAGCGTCGTCGGATCGACGACGGCCCCGGCGGGATCCGTCGCCTGGCCACCGCCGCCATCGGTGCCGTCGGTATCCGCCGCAAGTGCGGCGATGCCCGGCGTTGCGTCGAGGGCGAGGGCGAGCGCCAGCGCATAGTCCTGGTTCGGCCCGCCGCGCCCCTTGCCGCTGATCGTCACCGTGAGCTCGCCACCCGACAGGATGGCGGCGCGGCGCCCCGCCGATTGCAGATCCTGCGCGAGCCGCGCCTGCGCGGCGGCGACGGCACGGGCCTCGCCCTCGACGTTGGCACCGAGCGAGACCACCTCGTAGCCGAGCCCGGTCACGGTCTTTTCCGCCGCCGCCAGCATCATCGCGGGCGTCATGATGATGTCGTAGTGCGCCTTCGCGAAGACCGGATCGCCCGGCTTCGGCGTTTCGTTGGCGGGATCAAGAAACAGCGCGCGCGCCGCCCCGAGCGGCGTGCCGTGGCGGTCGGCGATCGCGAGCGCATCGGCATTCGTCGCCGGATCGGCGACCGTCGGGCCCGACCCGATGATGGCCGGGTCATCCCCCGGCACGTCCGAGATCGCGAGCGTGACGAGCCGTGCCGGGAAAGCGGCGGCGGCAAGCCGGCCGCCCTTGATCCGCGAGAGGCGCTTTCGCACCGTGTTGATCTCGTCGATCGCGGCACCTGAGCGCAGCAGGTGGCGCGTGATCGCGCGCTTGTCGTCGAGCGTCAGGTCGCCGGTCGGCGCGACGAGATTGGCCGAGGCACCGCCCGACAAGAGGACCAGCACGAGATCATCGGCCGTGGCGCTCGCCGCCGCCTCGAGAGCAAGGCGCGCGCCCTCGACGCTGCCGGCATCCGGCACGGGGTGCCCGGCCTCGATCATCGGTACGAAGCGGGTCGGCCGGCCATAGCCGTGGCGGGCGACGGCAACCCCGCCGATCCGCGCCGGATCGACGCCGAGCGCGGCGTAATGGGCCTCCGCGACCTCGATCATCGAGCCACCGGCCTTGCCCGCGGCGATCAGGATCAGGCGCCCATGCTCGGGCGGCGGCGGGAGCCGGGCGGGCAGGCAGCCGGCCGGATGAGCGGCGGCCACGGCCGCCTCGAACACGGCCTGCAAGACGGCGCGCTGTGCGGAGCTCATGGACCCTTCCTCCGGATCAGGTGGTTTTCGGCCGGGCGATGTAGATGCCGGCCAGGATGATCAGGCCGCCGAGCGCCTGCATCGGCGTCACGGCCTCGCTGAGGACCAGCCAGCCGGCAAGCGCCGCCGCCAGCGTTTCCATGAAGATGACGAGGGAGGAGAAGGTCGCCGGCAGCGAGCCGAGGGCTACCGCCAGCAGGCCCTGCCCGCCGGCATGGCTGATGATCCCGAGGGCCACCAGAACGGCGAGCCCCTCCCAGGTCGAGGGGAAGAAACGATGACCGAGCATCAGGCTCGCGCCGATGGCGACGACGAGCAGGATGCCGGCGCACAGCACCGACATGCCGAAGGTCGCCCTCGCCGCGCGGTAGTATTGGCGCGAGCGCTCCACGACGAGGAAATAGGCGCCGAAGAAGACCGCGGTGATTGCCGCCAGCGCATCGCCGACGAGGCGCTCCGGCGCGACGGCGAAGGAATGGCCGATCAAGGCCGCGCCGCCGATCATGCACAGAGCGAGACCGAGGAGCGACGCCATGCTGGCGCGCCGACGGAACAGGACCCAGCCGAAGACGATCACCCAGATCGGTGCGGTCGTCGCGAAGAAAGTTGCATTCGCAACCGTCGTGTTCAGGATGGCGAGGTGCCAGAAGAACAGGTCGAGGGCGAAGATGACCGCCGTCAGCACGATCACCGGCGAGAACAGCGATCGCCGATCAGGCCCACCGACCGCCCGGGCCTCCTCGATGCGCATCCAGGCATAGAGCACCGGCAGCGCCATGAAGACGCGGTAGAAGGCGCTGGCGAAGGGGCCGACATCGGCGAGTCGCACGAGGATCGGCGACACGCCCATCGCGCAGGCGCCGATGACGAGGGCCGCGAAGGCGGGCCAGAAGGGGTTGCGCGCCACGGGCGTTGCGGGTTCTGCCGTCATGATGTCCCGACCAAACTTCGCCGCATCCCTATGGCAACGCATGGCTGCCGTCACTATCATTCGGCGCCATTCAGCCCTTCTGTCGCGCAGTCCTGCCATGCCTTCCTTTCAACCGGTCGACGTCGTGCCCGGGAACCCAGCCTCGGGCCTTCTGTTCCTGTGCGATCATGCCTCCAACGCCCTGCCGCCGGGCTATGGCACGCTCGGACTGCCGCAGGCGGAACTCGAACGCCATATCGGCTACGACATCGGCGCGGCGGCCGTGACACGGGCGCTCGCCGCCCGTTTCGGGGCGCCGGCCTTCCTGACGACCTTCTCGCGCCTCCTCATCGATCCCAACCGGGGCGAGGATGATCCGACGCTGGTCATGCGCCTGTCGGACGGCGCGATCATTCCCGGCAACCGCCACGCTGATGCCGCCGAGATCAGCCATCGCGTCGAGGCCTTCTATCGGCCCTATCATGACGCGATCGCCGCCCATCTCGATCAGGTCGTGACGGCCGGCGCCGTTCCGCTGATCTTTTCGATGCATTCCTTCACGCCGGTCTGGAAGGGCACTCCGCGCCCCTGGCAGATCGCGATCCTGTGGGACAAGGATCCGCGCATGGCGCGGCCGATGATCGAACATTTCCGGCGCGATCCGGCGCTGACCGTGGGTGACAACCAGCCCTATGACGGATGCCTCGAAGGCGACACGCTCCATCGTCACGCCACGAAGCGCGGCATTCCGCATGTGTTGATCGAGGTGCGCCAGGACCTGATCGCCGATGACCGCGGCGTCGCCGACTGGACGGAGCGGCTTGCGACGGTTCTCGTCGACCTCCTCGCGGATCGGTCGCTGCGGCGGATCGAACAGTGGGGCTCGCGCTCCGACCGCTAGATCGCCGGCGTCATGCCCCCCAGTCGCGGGCGAGCGCGATCGCCTTGGCGAAGCGCGGCCGCGCCGCGCGGATGATCGCCGAGCGCGGCGAGGGCTCGATCCGCCGGTCGGCCCCGGTGGCGCGCGGCGGCGGCGGGAGGCCGGCGCCGAGATAGCCGAGTTCGGCCATGCCGAGACCGGTGAGGTCCGCGCTGTCGCGCCGGATCACCGGCGTGCCGAGCGCGTCGGCCAGAAACTGCACGAAGCCATCATTATGCGTCATGCCGCCGTCGATCGACAGGCCGCCACCACCCGTGACGCCGAGCGCCTCGATCAGTTCGACGGCGCGCAGCGCCACGCCCTCGAGCACGGCGCGCCGTAGATCGGCCGAGGTCGTGTCCTGCCGCAGGCCGAGAAAGAGACCCGCCGCCGCCCGGTCCCAATGCGGCGCCGCAAGGCCGGCCAGCGCCGGCACGAAGACGATCCCGCGTTCGAGCGCCGACGGCCCCTCCGGCAGATCGAAATCCCCGAGCGAGCCGGCGAGGCCGAGCGACCGCGCCCAGTCGACCGCCGCCGCCGCCGTATAGTCGCCGCCATCGAGCGCATAGAGCGGCGATTTGCCCTCGATGTGCCAGGCGACGGTCGGCAAGAGGCCCTCGCTGTCGAGGACCGGCGTCGGACCCGTCAACGCCAGCGCGAAGGTTCCCGTGCCGAAGGTGATCTTGGCGTCACCCGGTGCGCGGCAGCCATGCCCGAACAGGGCCGCCTGCTGGTCGACGGCGTTGGCGACGACGGGCAGCGTCCGCCCATTGCGCCGGAGCGTCCCGAAAAGCCCGGCAGTGGGTCTGATCGGCGGCAGGAGGTCGATCGGTACGCCGAAACGCTCGCACAAGGCGCGGTCCCACGCGCCCGTCGCGAGCCGCATCAGCGAGGTGCGCGAGGCCGTGGTGATGTCGGTTGCATAGACGCCTGTCAGCCGGTCGAGGAAGAAGGCGTCCGACGTCGCAAGGCCGAGACGGCCGGCCATTGCCGCCTCGGCGACGGCGGGAACCTCGGCGAGGAGCCAGGCGAGCTTCGAGGCGGAGAAATAGGCATCGAGCGGCAGACCGGCGACCGAACGCACCAGGGCGCGATCCTCGCCGCTCCAGCGGTCGAGCGCACTCTGCGTCCGCTGATCCTGCCAGACGATCGCGGGGGCGAGCGGTCTGCCGGTCGACCGGTCCCAGGCGACGACTGTCTCGCCCTGGCTTGCGATGGCGAGACCGGCGATGTCCGGGCAGGCATCGAGCGCGAGATCGATCAGCTCGTCGATATGGCCGGCGATCTCGTCCGCATCCTGCTCGACGAGGCCCTCGGCCGGGTAGAACTGGCGGTGCTTGCGCGCGCCCACCGTCTCGAAACGGCCATCCGGGTGGAGCAGGAAGGCCTTGGTGCTCGTCGTGCCCTGGTCGATCGCAAGGATCGTCATCGCTGTCCCCGGTCGCGGTTGAGGTGGGCGGCCGCCTCGGCCCCGGCGCGGCGCCCCTCAATGGCGCAGGGACCGGAGGAGCGCACCGAGAAACGGACATTGCCGGCGGCGAGAAGGGCCGGATCGCCCGAGCGCAGGCGCTGATCGACACGCGGCCCGCCCGTCGCCTTGTCGACGCCAAGCGGGTGGAGACGCATCAGCGTCGCCTCGGGCACCCATCGGCCGGAAAAGACGACACCGTCGCAGGCAAGCGTCTCGGTCTGTCCGCCAGCCGTGACGGTCACGCCCTCGACCCTGTCATCCCCGAGGATTGCGTCGATCGTCGCGCCGGTCAGGACCCTCGCGCCGAAAATCAGGCGCGCGCCGAGCCCGACAAGGGCCGGGCTCTCGAGGCGGGGCGCCTCGCCGAGAAGGGCGACGGGCCGGGCGCCGAGATGGCGCAGCGTCAGCAGCGTCGAGAAGGCGACGAGCTCGGTCCCGACCACCACCGGATGGCGGCAGGGAAGGCGGTGATGGAGATAGACGAAGCGCTGCAGGGCGCCGGTCGTCAGGATGCCGAAGGGGCGACCGCCGCTGGTCAGGCGGGCGCTGCGCGGCGTCTCGCGGATGCCGGTCGCGAGAATGACCTGCCGTGCCTCGACCGAAAGGGGGCCGTCAGGCGTCGAGACGGTGAGGCGTCCCCCCGGCTCGAGCGCGGTGACCGCGTGCGAGAGGCGGATGTCGAGCCCATCCGCGGCCTCGCGCAAGGCCGCGGCGTAGCGCGGACCGGTCCAGAGACGGGCGAAATCGCGCATCCCGAAGCCCGTATGCCCGCAATGCCGCACGGCCCCGCCGGCTTGCGCCTCGCGCTCGAACAGGACGAGCCGCTTCACGCCGCGCCGGGCCGCCTCGCGGGCGGCCGAGAGGCCGGCAGGACCGCCGCCGATGATGGCGAGATCGACGCTCTCAGACCGCATCGGCGGGTTCCGGCAGCGGCGGCGGCACCAGCAGGCGACCGGCGGCGATGGCGCAGACATCGGCGAGGCAGTTGAAGCCCTGGCAGCGTCCCATCATTGCGCGGGTGCGCCGCTGCAGGCCGCCGAGGTCGCCGGCCGGCAGGGGCCCGGACCGCGCCGCCTCGATCGCGTCGCGGGTCACGGTCTCGCACAGGCAGACGAGGTCGCCGCGCCCCGCCCGCTCGTGATCACGGGGCCGGTGCTCGGCGAGATTGGGCATCGTCGGCCAGACCGGGTCGGCAAGTGGCGTGCGCGCCTGAAAATGCGCCTCGACAAGGCCCGCCACATGGGCGCCGATGCCGAGCGCTGCCGTCAGCCCGGTCGAGCGGATGCCGGCGACGGTGATCCAGGCGTCCTTCGTCTGCGGCTCGATGATGTAGTCGCCGCGGTCGCTTGCCGGGCGCAGGCCGGCATAGGTCGCCGTCACCGGCTCGTCGGCGAGCGCCGGCACCATGCGCGTGGCCTCCGTGATCAGCCTTTCAAGCGTCTGTTGGTCGACGGTCGCCCGCTCGCGCTCCGGCTGGTCTTCCGCCGTCGGGCCAACGAGCACATTGCCGAAGATCGTCGGACAGAGCACCACGCCCTTGGTGCGCTCGGTCGGCACCGGCAGGACGATGGTCGGCATGACGCGCGTTGCCGTCTTGTCGAAGACGACGAACTGCCCCTTGCGCGGCGTGATCGAGAAGGCGGGCGTGCGAGCCAGCGCCTCGACGAAATCGCCGAAATTGCCGGCGCAGTTGATCACGACTCCCGCCTCGACGATGCCGCGCTTCGTCGCGAGACGCCAGCCGTCGGGGGTGCGGGTAGCGGCGGTGACTTCCGCATCGCGCCAGACCCGTGCGCCGTTCATCACGGCCTGGAGCGCATAGGCGAGCGGCGAGGACCAGGGATCGATGATGTGCTCGCCCGGCACGAGCAGCGCCGCGACGGCGGTCGGCGCAAGATGCGGGTGGCGGGCCTGGAGGGCATCCATCACCATCGGCCGGACATCGGAAACACCGTTCTTGTGCGCCTTCGCGGCGATCGCCGGCAGTTTCTCGGCCTCGGCCGCCGACCAGGCCACGAGCACGGCGTCGGTCTCGAGGATCGGCAGGTTCAACCGGTCGTGGATGTCGAGATAAATCCGCCGACCCGCCTGCATCAGCGCGACTTCGAGGCTGCCGGGCGGCGCGTCGAAGCCCGTGTGCAGGATCGCGGAATTCGCCTTGCTGGCGCCCGAGAGAATGTCGCCGCCTCGCTCGAGCAGGATCGCGTCATGGCCTGCGAGCGTCAGCGCGCGCAGGACGGCGCAGCCCACCACGCCGCCGCCGATGATCGCGATCTCCGCCTGCTCGGTCCCCATGCTGTCGGCATAGGCCGCGTCAGGCGCGACGGCAAGGTTGTCGCCGCCGCACCGGTGTCGTCGCGCGTCTCAGTACCGGTAGGTGTCGGGCTTGAACGGGCCCGCCGGCGTCACGTTGATGTAGTTTGCCTGCTTCTCCGACAGCTTGGTCAGCCTGGCGCCGACCTTGTCGAGGTGCAGCATGGCGACCTTCTCGTCGAGATGCTTGGGCAGGGTGTAGACCTGCTTCTCATAGCGGCCATTGTTCTGCCACAGCTCGATCTGCGCGATCGTCTGGTTGGTGAAGGAGGCCGACATCACGAAGGAGGGGTGGCCGGTGGCGTTGCCGAGGTTCACCAGGCGGCCTTCCGACAGCAGGATGATGCGGCGGTTCGGCCCGAGTTCGACCTCGTCGACCTGCGGCTTGATGTTGTTCCACTTGTGATTGCGCAGGGCCGAGATCTGGATCTCGCTGTCGAAGTGGCCGATGTTGCAGACGATGGCGCGGTCCTTCATCTGGCGCATGTGGTCGAGCGTGATGACGTCGACATTGCCCGTCGCGGTGACGAAGATGTCGGCGCGCGGCGCGGCATCTTCCATCGTCACGACCTCATAGCCTTCCATCGCCGCCTGCAGGGCGCAGATCGGATCAACCTCCGACACCATGACACGCGCGCCGGCCTGGCGCAGCGAGGCAGCCGAGCCCTTGCCGACATCGCCGAAGCCCGCGACCATCGCGACCTTGCCCGACAGCATCACGTCCGTGGCGCGACGGATCGCGTCGACGAGCGATTCGCGGCAGCCATAGAGGTTGTCGAACTTGGACTTGGTGACCGAGTCGTTGACGTTGATCGCCGGGAACCTCAGCTTGCCCTCGGCCGCCATGCGGTAGAGGCGCTTGACGCCGGTGGTGGTCTCCTCGGTGACGCCGCGGATCGTGGCGGACGTCTTGGTGTACCAGCCGGGGTGGTACTTCAGGCGACGGTTGATCGAGGCGAAGAGGATTTCCTCCTCCTCGTTCTCCGGCTTGTCGAGGAAGGCGGTGTCGCCGTTCTCGGCGCGGACACCGAGGTGCAGCAGCAGCGTCGCGTCGCCGCCGTCGTCGAGGATCATGTTCGGCGAACCGCCATCGGCCCATTCGAAGATGCGGTGGGTGTAGTCCCAGTAATCCTCCAGCGTCTCGCCCTTGATGGCGAAGACCGGCGTGCCGGCGGCGGCGATCGCGGCGGCGGCGTGGTCCTGCGTCGAATAGATGTTGCACGAGGCCCAGCGCACGTCGGCGCCGAGCGCCTGCAGGGTCTCGATCAGCACGGCCGTCTGAATGGTCATGTGCAGGGAACCGGCGATCCGCGCGCCCTTCAGCGGCTTCGTCTCGCCGAACTCGCGGCGCGTCGCCATCAGGCCCGGCATCTCGGTTTCGGCCAGTTCGATCTCCTTGCGGCCCCAGGGGGCGAGCGACATGTCTCGAACGGCGTAATCGTGGGTGCTCATCGGTGCGGATCCATGCAAGCGGGCAGCCTTCTGCCCCTGATGGCGCAGGCGTCTAGCACGGCACGCACCCTGTCGCAATGAAGATATAAACATTTCTTTATGTAACAGGCCAAGCCCGAGCGTCGCGACGGCGGTCGCATGCACGCCGCAACATGGCGCCGAAACGGGCGGGAGGGGCCGCGCGGACGGGTTTCCGTCGACCTGAATATGCTCTATGCGGCGTCATCGCGACGGAGGCCCCGCTTGTCAGCCCTTGATCTCGCCTTCCAGAACCTCGTTTCGCCGATGGTCCTGTTCTTCGCGCTGGGCCTCGCGGCGGCGTTGGCGCGCTCCGACCTCTCCGTGCCGGAGGCGGTGGCGAAGACGCTGGCGCTCTATCTGATGATGTCGATCGGCTTCAAGGGCGGCGCCGAGGTGGCGCGGACCGGCCTGACGAGCAGCATGATCGCGGTGATCCTCGCCGGTGCGATCCTGTCCTTCATCCTGCCGGTGATCGCCTATTCGATCCTGCGCCTCGTCTCGCGCCTGTCGGTGGTCGATGCCGCGGCGGTCTCCGCGCATTACGGGTCGATCTCGATCGTGACCTTCGTCGCGGCGACGCAGACCGTCACCTCGCTCGGCCTCGATTACGAGGGCTATCTGATCGCGGTCGCCGCGATCATGGAGACGCCGGCGATCCTCTCGGCGCTGCTGCTTGCCCGACGCTCCGCGCCAGCGGCGGCCGATGCCGAGCCGATCGGGCGGCTCCTGCGCGAGATCGCGCTGAACGCCTCGGTCGTCATGCTGGTCGGCTCGTTCCTGATCGGCTGGGCGACAGGTCCGCGCGGCCTCGACATGATCGCGGCCTTCATCGTCGATCCGTTCCGGGGCGTGCTCTGCCTTTTCCTGCTCGACATGGGCCTCGTCGCCGGTCGCGGCATGCGGCAGGGCCTGAAGCATCTCTCAATGCCGGTCATCGGCTTTGGTCTCGTGATGCCGCTGATCTCGGCCTCGCTCGCGGCGGGGGCGGCGGCGCTCGTCGGCCTGTCGCCCGGCGGCGCGGCCCTGTTCATCACGCTGGCTGCCTCCGCCTCCTACATCGCCGTGCCGGCGGCGATGCGCCTCGCGCTGCCGGACGCCAATCCGTCGATCTATCTGACCCTGTCGCTGGGTGTTACCTTTCCCTTCAATCTGACGATCGGCATTCCGCTCTATCTGGCGATGGCCGAACGCATCGCGGGCTGAGACCGATGGACACCTACGCCAAGAAGAAGATCGAGATCATCGTCGAGGCGCCGATCCTCAACCGCCTGCTCGACCGGCTCGATGAGCTCGCGGTGTCGGGCTACACCGTGCTGCCCGTGCTCGCCGGGCGCGGCCGCGGCGGCTCGTGGAGCCGGGAAGGGCTCGCGACGGATGCCGGGCGGATGGTGATGGTCGTCGTCGTCACCGATGAGAGCCGGGTCCAGGCGGTGCTGGAGCCGGTCTACAAGATCGTGTCGCGCCAGATCGGCATCGTCACCCTCTCCGACGTCCAGGTGATCCGGCCGGATCACTTCTGACGCCGGAGAGCGCGTTTCGACCGGTCAGAACAGGACGACGCTGCGGATCGACTTGCCTTCATGCATCAGGTCGAAAGCGGTGTTGATCTCCTCGAGCGGCATGGTGTGGGTGATCAGATCATCGATGTTGATCTTGCCCTCCATGTACCAGTCGACGATCTTCGGCACCTCGGTGCGGCCGCGCACGCCGCCGAAGGCGGTGCCCTTCCACACCCGGCCGGTGACGAGCTGGAAGGGCCGCGTCGCGATTTCCTGACCCGACGCCGCGACCCCGATGATGATGCTCTCGCCCCAGCCGCGATGGCAGCATTCCAGCGCCTGGCGCATGGTGTGGACATTGCCGATGCACTCGAAGGAGAAATCCGCGCCGCCACCCGTGAGGTCGACGATCGCCTGCACGACCTTGTCGCGGCCGACCTCGTCCGGATTGACGAAATGCGTCATGCCGAATTTCTCCGCCATGGCCCGCTTCGAGGGGTTGAGGTCGATGCCGATGATCTTGTCGGCGCCGACCATCCGCGCGCCCTGGATCACGTTGAGGCCGATGCCGCCGAGGCCGAAGACGGCGACATTCGCGCCGGGCCAGACCTTGGCGGTGTTCGTCACCGCGCCGATGCCGGTCGTCACGCCGCAGCCGATGTAGCAGATCTTGTCGAAGGGCGCGTCCTCGCGGACCTTGGCGAGTGCGATCTCGGGCAGGATGGTGAAGTTGGCGAAGGTCGAGCAGCCCATATAGTGGAACACGTCCTGGCCCTCGCAGCGGAAGCGGCTCGTGCCGTCCGGCATGACGCCCTTGCCCTGGGTGGCACGGATCGCGGTGCACAGGTTCGAGCGCTGCGACAGGCAGGTTTTGCACTGGCGGCATTCGGGCGTGTAGAGCGGAATCACATGATCGCCCGGCTTCAGCGTCGTCACGCCCGCGCCGACCTCGCGGACGATGCCTGCGCCCTCATGGCCGAGGATGGCGGGGAAAAGGCCCTCCGGGTCCGCGCCCGAGAGCGTATAGGCGTCGGTGTGGCACACGCCCGTCGCCATCACCTCCACCAGCACCTCGCCCGGCTTCGGTCCGCCGATCGAGATCGTCTCGATGGTCAGCGGCTTGTCCGCCGCCCATGCCACTGCCGCCCGCACGTCCATCGCTCACTCTCCCCCGTCTGCGCCGCGACGCGGCCGCGCCCCACCCATGGCGGAAAAAAGCGGGTGAGCGCAAGGCCCGTCCAGCAGGGCCGGCTCAACCTTGGCGCGGTGTCGCCATGGCTTTCCTCGCCCGTGCGCCGATGCTAGGTCGATGACGGGAGGATGGGGTCATGAACGGTGCCGATCGGCTGTGCGATGCGCTCCTTGCCTGCGGCATCGACGTGTGCTTCGCCAATCCGGGCACGAGCGAGATGGCCTTCGTCGCGGCGCTCGACCGGCGGCCGGAACTGCGCTGCGTGCTCGGCCTGTTCGAGGGCGTGGTGAGCGGAGCCGCCGACGGCTATGCGCGCATGACCGACCGGCCGGCGGCGACGCTGCTCCACACCGGGCCGGGCCTCGCCAATGGCCTTGCCAATTTCCACAATGCCAACCGGGCGCGGGTGCCGGTGGTGAGCATCGTCGGGGATCACGCCTCCTATCATCTGCCCTTCGATGCGCCGCTGACGAGCGACATCGAAGCGCTCGCCCGGCCGATGTCGCGCTGGGTCCGCCGCGCCGAGGGGCCGGACCACATCGCCGAGGCCGCCGTCGCGGCGCATCACGCGGCCATCACGCAGGCGGGTGTGGCGACGCTGATCCTGCCGGCGGACGCCGCCTGGAGCGACGCGACGCCGGGGCCGGTCCCCGGCCCGCTGCCGGTGACGCGTCAGCCGGTCGACCGGACGCTGATCGGCACCGTCGCCGATGCGCTCCGGCGCGCCGGTCCACGGGCCGGACTGTTCCTGGCGGGTGAGGTCGCCCGCGCCGCTCCGCTCGCCGTCGCCGGACGGATCGCCGCCGAGACCGGCGCCCGTCTCTTCGGCGAGGTGCTCTGCGGTCGCATCGAGCGCGGTGCCGGTCTCGTGCCGATCGAGCGCATCCCCTATCCGATCGACCAGGCGCTCGCGACGCTCGCCGGCATCGATCTTCTCGTGGTGATCGGCGGGCAGGAGCCCGTCGCCTTTTTCGCCTATCCCGGCAAGCCCAGCCGCCTGGTGCCGGAGGGTGCCACCGTGATGACGCTCGCCGATCCGACACAGGACGGCACCGAGGCCCTGACCGCTCTCGCGGCGGCGCTCGGCGCACCCGAACACGCGCCGGTGCGCATCCATCCGCGCACCGAAATGCCGCAGGTCACGGGCCCGCTGACCAATGACGCCATGGCCGCGATGCTGGCCGCCAGCATTCCGGAAGGCGCCATCATCGCCGAGGAGGCCCTGACCTCCGTGCGCGATTTCTACGCGCTCAGCGCCGGGGCGCCGCGCCATGACATCATGATGGTGACGGGGGGCGCCATCGGCGTCGGCATCCCGCAGGCCACGGGCGCGGCCATCGCCTGCCCGGACCGCAAGGTGATCAACCTGCAGGCCGATGGCAGCGGCATGTACACGCTGCAGGGGCTGTGGACGCAGGCGCGCGAACGCCTTGATGTGCTGACGATCGTCTTCTCCAACCGCGCCTATGCGATCCTGCGCGTCGAGATGGCCCGTATCGGCGTCGAGACGCCCGGGCACAATGCCCGCCGCATGATGGACATCGACGATCCGGCGCTCGACTGGGTCGCGCTCGCCAAGGGGATGGGCGTCGAGGGCGCGCGCGCCGAGACCTGCGAGCGTTTCCGCGAGCTTCTGGCCGAAGGCCTGAGGCGCAAGGGCCCCTTCCTGATCGAAGCGGTGATGTAGGACCGCGCGGTCCAGATCGCCTGACGTCCGCGTCAGCCCCGCGCCGCCCGGAAGGCCGCCATGGTGAAGGCGGTCTGTGCCGGCCGCGGTCGATGCCCCGCGCCGACCGGACAGGCGCGCCGCGCCAGGCAGCCGCCGGTCATGCAGTCCTCGCCGCTGGTTGTCTGGAGGTGGGCGCCGCAGGCCGCGACGTCATAGCCGGCGAGGCTGAAGGCCGAGACCGGACAGGCGGTGAGGCAGGGCTTGTCGACGCAGCTCAGGCACGGCGAAGCAGTCTGCGACCTTGGTGGAAGCGCCAGCCGCGTCGGAAAGGCGATCGCCCCGCGATAGCTGTGCCACAAGCCGTATTCCGGATGGATCAGGAGCCCGAGCGGGGAGGGATGAACCGGCTCAGCCCGCATCGCCCAGCGCTGAAACGGATGATAGGGCGGGCCGGAGAAGGGAAACAGGCTCCATCCGCCGAGCTCTGCCGCGAGCCCGTCGATGACACGCCGTGACCAGCGGTCGAGCGGATGCGCCGCACCGTCGCCATGCTCGGGCGAGCGGCTGAAGGCCGGCCACCCGCTGTCACCGACAAAGCCCAGAAGCAGGAGCGTTTCGCCCGCGCGCCCGTCGGGGTCGGACGGCACGCCGTCATCAGTGATGGGATGAAACGCCCCGCGCGGTGTCAGACCCGCCGCCGCGACGCGCTGCCCGATCCGGTCGAGCGTCGGCACGCCCATCCTCAGAAATCCTTGGCGTAGCGCAGCCCGTCATAAACGGCGGCATGGATGTTGCGCGAGGCGACCGCGTCCCCGATCCGGAACAGCCTGAAGCGGCCCTGCGGATTGGGGGCGAGCGTCTGCGGCCGGCCGAGCGCGAGCGCGTCGTAATCGACCGCCCCGAGGTTCGTCGACCGGGGCTTGAGCGCGAAGTAGAGATCATCCGCCGGCAGGGTGCCGTGCTCGACCACGACCTGATCGACGATCCGTGTCTCGGTCGCCTTGCCATACTCGTCATGGAGCGTCGCAACGAGCCGGTTGCCGTCGCGGTGGACCGCCTGCAGGCGGCGATTGAGCGTCACGCTGACGCCATGGCGCGAGAAGGCGCGGAAATAGACCGGGTAGTTCGTGCCGCCGACATCCGGCGCCAGCGCGCGCTCGGGCGTCACGAAGTCGAGTTTTGCGCCGGCCCCGGCGATGAATTCGGCGACGGTCATGCCGGCATGGGCGCCATTATCGTCGTAGAGCAGCACGCTCTCGCCGGGCTTCACCGCCCCCGACAGGATGTCCCAACTGGTGACGACGAGATCCTCGCCCTGGTCGAGGAAGCTCGTGTTCGGCAGGCCGCCGGTCGCGACGACGACGATGTCGGGATCGAGTGCCTCGACGTCCGCGGCTTCCGCATAGACGTTGAACCGCATGTCGACGCCGAGGCGTTCGCATTCGGCCGTGCGCCAGTCGATGATGCCGAGAATTTCACGGCGTCGTTTCAGCGCCGCCGTGATCCGGACCTGACCACCGGCCTCGGCCGCCGCCTCGAGCAGCGTGACGCGGTGGCCGCGCGCGGCCGCGACCCGCGCGGCCTCCAGCCCGGCCGGTCCCGCGCCCACCACGACCACATGGCGCGCGGGTCCGTCGCCCTTCGTCACCACCTGCGGCATGGTGGTCTCGCGCCCCGTCGCCGCATTGTGGATGCACAGCGCCTCGCCGCCGAAATAGATGCGGTCGATGCAGTAACCCATGCCGACGCAGGGTCGGATCTCGTGCTCGCGACCCTCCGCGATCTTGCGGGCAATGTGGGGGTCGGCCATGTGGGCGCGCGTCATGCCGACCATGTCGAGCTTGCCGCTCTCGATCGCGTGCCGCGCGGTCGCCACGTCCTGGATGCGCGCGGCATGGAAGGTCGCGACCCGCGTCGCCTGCTTTACTTCGCCGGCGAAATCGAGATGGGGCGCGGAGCGGTAGCCCATGCCCGGGATCATGTGCGACAGCGCCTCGTCGGTGTCGATATGGCCACGGATCACGTTGATGAAGTCGACGAGGCCGGAGCCCGCGACGCGCCGAGCGATCTCAATGCCCTCCTCGCGGGGAATGCCACGGTCCCAGTCCTCGTCGCAGACCATGCGCGCGCCGAGGATGAAATCGGGTCCGACCCGCTCGCGCACCGCCCGCATCACCTCGAAGCCGAAGCGAAGGCGGTTGTCGAGCGTGCCGCCATAGGCGTCATCGCGCCTGTTCGTCGCCGGCGACCAGAACTGGTCGATCAGATGGCCGTACATCTCGAATTCGAGCCCGTCGAGGCCGGCGGCCTGCACGCGCTCGGCCGCATCGGCATAGGCGGCGATGATGCGCGCGATGTCCCAGTCCTCGGCGGCCTTCGGAAAGGCGCGGTGGGCGGGCTCGCGCACCGGCGAGGGGGCGACGACTGGCAGCCAGTCCTCCTTCGACCAGGACGTGCGGCGGCCGAGATGGGTGATCTGGATCATCACCGCCGCGCCATGCGAACGGACCTCGTCGGCGAGCCGCTTCAGCCAGCCGACGACCTCGTCCTTGTAGAGCTGGATGTTGCCGAAGGCCTGCGGGCTGTCGGTCGCGACGACCGAGGAGCCGCCGATCATGGTCATGCCGATCCCGCCCTTCGCCTTCTCGACATGATAGGCGCGGTAGCGCTCCTTCGGCATGCCGTCCTCGGTGTAGGCGGGTTCATGCGCCGTCGACAGCAGCCGGTTGCGGATGGTGAGATGCTTCAGCCGGAAGGGTTGGAGAAGGGGGTCCCTGGACATGGCGTGCTCGTGCGCGGGCGACCGCGCTGTGAATGATCAATACCAGGCATCCGCCATCGACGCCTTGCGGCGGTCGATGAAGGCCTGGAGTTCCTCGTCGATGCCGGGATCGAGCGGCGGCGGCTCATAGTCGGCGAGCACCTTCTTCCAGCGGCGATTGGCGCGCTGCGCGGCATCGAGGCTGCCGTTCTCGCTCCACTTCTCGAAGGTCTCGTTGTCGGCGGTCTCGCTGTCCCAATAGGCGCTCTCGTAATTGGCGAGCGTGTGGGCCGAGCCGAAGAAATGATTGCCCGGACCGACCTCCTCGAAGGCGCCGAAGGCGAGCTGGTTGTCGTCGGTCGGAACGCCGGCGAGATAGGTGTGCAGCGAGCCGCAGAAATCCACGTCGAGCATGAACTTCTCATAGGACATCGACAGAAGGCCATCGAGGAAGCCGGCCGAGTGCAGGATGAAGTTCGCACCGCAATGAACCGCCGCGAGCATGGAATTGACGCCCTCGGTCATTGCCTGGGCATCCGGCAGCTTCGAGGTGGTGAAATTGCCCGAGCAGCGCAGCGGCAGGCCGAGGCGGCGCGCCAGCTGGCCGACCACGAGCGAGCCCGCGGCAGGCTCCGGCGTGCCGAAGGTCGGCGAGCCGGAGCGGAGCGCCGTCGAGGAGAGGAAGTTGCCGTATATGACGGGCGCGCCCGGCCGTTCGAGCTGTGTCAGCGCGCAGCCGACCATCGTCTCGGCATGGGCCTGCGCGATCGCGCCGGCATTCGTCACCGGACCCATGGCGCCGCCCAGGATGAAGGGCACGATCACCGCCGCCTGATTGGCGCGGGCATAGGCGCGCAGGGCCTTGGTCATGGTCGCGTCCCAGACGAGGGGCGAGTTGACGTTGACATTGCCGAGAATGACGCAGTTGCGGTCGACGAAATCGCGGCCGAAGACGATGCGCGCCATCTCGATCGAATCCTCGGCGCGCTCCTCCGCCGTCACCGAACCCATGAAGGGCTTGTCCGACAGGCGGATATGGGCCGCGACCATGTCGAGATGGCGCTTGTTGACGGGGATGTCGGTCGGCTCGCAGATCGTGCCGCCGGAATGGTGCAGCCAGGGCGTCGCATAGGCGAGCCTGACGAAATTGCGGAAGTCGTCGATCGAGCCATAGCGGCGACCGCGATCGAGATCCATGACGAAGGGCGAGCCATAGGCCGGCGCGAAGACGACGCTGCCGTCGCCGATCTCGACCGAGCGCGCGGGATTGCGTGCATGCTGGGTGAAGCGCCGGGGCGCCGTCTTCAGGACCTCGCGCAGAAGCCCTTTCTCGAAGGTCACCTTCACGCCGTCGATCTTCGCGCCTGCCCGGCGGAAATGCTCGAGAGCCGGCGGATCGTCGCGGATCTCGAGGCCGATCTCGGCGAGGATCCGGTCGGCCGTCGCCTCGATGCGGGACAGGCCTTCCTCGCCGAGGATCTCATAGGGCGGGATCGCGCGGGTGATGTAGGGCGGGGTCGCGAGCTTGGTGCGGACGCGGTTCGACCGACCGCCGCGCTGGCGCTGCGCCGGCCTGCCCTCGGCCTTGTCGATGGTCGCGTCCATGCCGGTCCCCTTCCGATGGCTGTCCTTCCTGCCGAGGCTAGGCCAGTCGATCGCGTAAGTAACGGTGGAAAAACCTGATCCGTCGCATAGACTGCCTCTATGCAACCCCTGCGCCGCGTCCTTCCGTCCCTTGACCATCTGACGATCTTTGATGCCGCCGCCCGGCATGGCAGCTTCACGCGCGCGGCGACGGAGATCGGCATCACCCAGGCATCGGTCAGCTATGCGATCAAGGCGCTGGAGAATGAGCTTGGCGTCGCCCTGTTCAGCCGGGGTCACCGCGCCGTGGTGTTGACCGATGCCGGCGAACGCCTTGCCGCCGCTGCCGATATCGGTCTCGGTCATATCGGGCAGGCGGTCCGCGACATTCGCCGCTTCAAGGACGAGCGGATCGTCACCCTCTCCGTCTCCACGGCCTTCGCCGCCCATTGGCTGATGCCGCGCCTGCCGGCCTTTCGCGAGCGCTTCCCGGCGATCGAATTGCGGGTCGAGACGACAAACCGGGATCTTGAGGTGCCGGCCGATGGCGCGACGCTGGCGCTGCGCTGGGGGGCCGGCGTGCTCCCCTTCTATGGGCGACGCCCGATCGCCATCGAAGAGATCTATCCCGTCTGCACCGCGGAGCATTGGCGCGGCTTTCAGGCCAGCCAGCCTGGAGCCGGAATCGAGGCGGCGCGGCTCATCAATCTGGACGAGCCCTACCGTCCTGCGCTCGGCTGGAAGGACTGGTTTCAGGCCATGACCCTGCGCATGCAGGCGGGAGGCGAGAGCCTGCGTTTCACCGATTATGCGCTCGTGCTGCAGGCGGCGCTCGACCATCAGGGGGTCGCGCTGGGCTGGTCATTCCTCGTGGGCGACCTCGTCGCGCGCGGCCAGTTGATCCGGCCGGTGCACCACAGCTGGGTGACGGGCCGCGTTTTCGACATCGCCTGGAGCGGCCGCCTGCGACCGGATGCGGAAGCTGTCCTGAGCTGGCTGACGGCTGATGCGCCGCTTGAAGGCGCGTGAGCGTCAGGCCTCGCCCTTGCGACGGATGCGCCGGACGATGAGTGCGATCCCGATGATCACGATCGGCACGCTGATCGCGATCATCACGGAGGAGTCAGTCTTCAGTGTCCCACTGTCCTTGAGGCCCTTGAGCACATAGGCGACGAGGCCGACGACGTAATAGCTGATCGCCGCGATCGAGAGGCCCTCGACCGTCTGCTGCAGGCGCAGCTGCGCGGCGGCGCGGTCCGAGAGCGTGCGCAGGATCTCGGCGTTCTGCAGTTCGAGATCGAGGTCGATGCGGGTGCGCAACAGGTTGGCGGCGCGGGTGAGCTTGCGCGACAGGTTCGCCTGCCGCTCCTCGGTGGTCTGGCAGGTGCGCATCGCCGGGCTGAGGCGCCGGCCGAGGAAGGAGGACAGCGTCGTCAGGTCGCCGATCGGCTGTTCCTCGAGAATGGCGAGGCGCTGGGTGACGAGCTCGTGATAGGCGCGGCTCGCGCCGAAGCGATAGAGGCTCGCCGAAGCGCCGGCCTCGAGCTCCGCCGACAGCGTCGAGATGGCGTCGAGCAGCTTCTTGTTGCTGGCCGAGGTCGTCGCCTGCCCGACCTCGGCGGTGACGATGGCGAGCTGCGTCTCGATGTGGCGGATGGAGGGGGCGAGGCGCTGGGCCTCCGGCAGGCCGAGCAGGGCAAGCGAGCGGTAGGTCTCGAGTTCGAGCAGACGCTTCACGAGGGCGCCGGCCTGAAGCCGTGTCATGCGCCGGTCGATCGCGACGAAGCGCACAAAGCCGCGCGGGTCGGCGGCGAAATCGGTGGCGATCATCGCCGATCCGCCCTCGACGTCGGAAGCGGCCATGCTCGGCCCCTCGAACAGCGCCTCGATCCGGCGGCGACTGGTCTCGCCCCGGTCATGGGCGAGCGCCAGATCGACCGCGACCAGCAGCGGCCCCGGCTGCGGGAGATCGCCGATCAGCGTCGCGATGTCATTGGGCAGCGGCCCGAACCAGTCCTGCTCGTCGAGCGGGCATTCCCAGGCGCAGGTGGTGAACTCGCCATGGCTTTCCCACACGAAGGTCGACCGATGCAACTCGGTCCGGTGGTGTCGCGCGCCGTCATTCGGCAGCGGCGCGCCGCGATGGCGTGCGAGATAGTCGGCGAGGGCGGCGCGATTTTCCTGAAAGCGCGCCGACTCGGTCAGGAAGGCCGCGTGAATGACGCGGCGTCCGGTCAGGATCGGGCGAAACGGGCGGGCATGAAGTTCCTGAAGCACGGAACGGCGCAGATCATGCGCCTCCCAGGTCTCACCCGTGCCACCGCCGAATCGCGCGCCGTCACCCATCATCCACTCCCGATCCGCGCCCATTAGAGCGACCCGCGGATCGAAAGGAAAGCGCGACGTGCGGCGTCCGGCCGGACCGGGTCGCAACCCGTCGAACGGCGTCGCCACCGCCGTGTGGGCGCGCCGACCCTGGGGTCTGCCTTTGGGGTCGGCCTTGGGGGTGGCCTTGTCGGTGGCCTTGGCGGCGTCATGTCCCGCCTCTAGATTGCCCGGCTGCCAGATCCGAGCGCCGCCCTGCCGGCGCCGGCTTGCGGAAGGACCGGATCATGAAGGCGACGCGTCGCGGGTTTCTGGGTGTTCTGGGCGGGCTTGCCGCGACACCCGCGCTCGCGAGCCGCAAGAAGGCGGCGGCACCCCTGCCGCGCACCGAGGTCGACGTCGTCGTCATCGGCGCCGGCGCCGCCGGCATCGCCGCCGCGCGGCGGCTTCTGGCGGCGAAGCGCTCGGTCCTCGTCGTCGAGGCGCGCGACCGTGTCGGCGGTCGTGCTGAGACCGACACGGCGCTGTTCAACCGCCCGGTCGATCTCGGCGCCCATTGGCTGCACGATGCCGCCAACAATTCTCTCGTCGCGCTCGCCAGGTCAGCCGGCATTGTCACCCAGACCGCCCCGGACGGTCGCCTCGACATGGGCGGACGGTTCGCGACCGAAGCCGAACTCACCGCGTACGACGCAGCCCTCGATGCCGCGACGCAGGCGATCGAGGCCGCGGCGGCGGAGGGGCGCGATGTCGCCGCCGCCGGCGTCGTCCCCGATGGCGGTGACTGGCGCGAGACGGTCGCCTTCTCGCTCGGCCCCTATGATTCCGGCGTCGATCTCGACGACCTGTCGACGGTCGACTTCGCCAACGGGGCGGAAGGGGAGGATTTCTTTGCGACGGGGGGCTATGGCGCGCTCGTGGCCGGTCTCGCCGAGGGGCTGCCGATCACGCTGTCGACCCTCGTCACGACCATCGACTGGTCCGGCAAGGGCGTGCGGATCGACAGTGCCGCCGGGATCATCGAGGCGAAGGCGGCGATCATCACGGCCTCGACCAATGCATTGATGGCGGAGCGCATCGTCTTCAAGCCGGCGCTGCCGGATCCGACGCTGTCGGCGCTTGCCGCCCTGCCGCTCGCGACCTACAACCACATCATTCTCGAGATTCCCGGCGATCCGCTCGGCTTTGGTCCGGATGCCGAGATCACGTTCCGGATCGAGGATCCCAACGCCCTCGGTCTCCTCGCCAATATCGGCGGGGGTCCGCTCTGGTACTGCGACGTCGCCGGCCGGTTCGGCAAGGAACTCGAGGAGGAGAGCGATCTCGTCGCCGGCGACTGGGCCAAGGATTTTCTGGCCCGTCGCTTCGGTCGCGCGCTCGTGCCGCCCTCCGTCCGCGTCGCCGTCACCCATTGGGGGCTGGAACCGACGATCCTGGGGGCCTTCTCCGCCGCCGTGCCGGGGGGTGCCGCCCGACGCCTCGATCTCGCGCGCCCGCTCGGCGACAGGCTCTATTTCGCCGGCGAAGCGACGAGCGTCACGGCCTTCGGCACGGTGCACGGCGCCTGGCTCGAGGGCGAGCGCGCGGCCGCGGCCGTCCTGGCGCGGCTCGCCTGAGGGGCATCCGGCCCCGCCTTCACGGCGAGGCCCCGCGAAATCCCGATTCCCCTTTGACGCGGCTTGCTCTAGACCGGGCGAGCCGGCCATCCACGCGCCGGTGAGGCGGGGGCCGGTCCGGGGTGCGGACGTCCCGGCCTCCCTGTGCTCTGCGGGACGCGGCCGATGACGATCGTCGATATTCTGGAGGCGCTGGTCCTCGGGCTGGTCGAAGGTCTCACCGAGTTCATCCCTGTCTCCTCGACCGGTCATCTCCTTCTGATCGGCCATTTCATCGGCTTCGAGTCATCGGGCAAGACCTTCGAGGTGCTGATCCAGCTCGGCGCGATCCTCGCGATCCTCGCGGTCTATGCTGCCAAACTGCTGCGGATCGCCGCCGCTCTGCCCACCGACCCCGGCGCGCGGCGTTTCGTCCTTGGTGTCCTGATCGCCTTCCTGCCGGCGATGGTGATCGGCGGCCTCGCCCATGACTTCATCAAGTCGACGCTCTTCAACCCGTATCTTGTCTGCTACACGCTGATCGCCGGGGGTCTGGTGCTGCTCGCCGTCGACGAGATCGAGTTCGAGCGCCGATACGACGATGCGACGCAGTTTCCGCTCGCCATGTACGCCAAGATTGGCCTGTTCCAGTGCCTCGCCATGGTGCCGGGCGTGTCGCGGTCCGGGGCGACCATCGTCGGGGCTCTGATGCTCGGCGCCGACAAGCGGTCGGCGGCGGAGTTCTCGTTCTTTCTCGCCATGCCGACCATGGCGGGCGCCTTCGCCTACGACCTTCTCAAGAACTACGACAAGCTCACGACGAACGATGCCCTGCAGATCGGGATCGGATTCGTGGCGGCCTTCGTGACAGCGCTCTTCGTCGTGCGCTACCTGCTCGATTTCGTCTCGCGCCGCGGCTACGCCCCGTTCGGCTGGTGGCGCATCATCGTCGGCTCGCTCGGTCTCGCCGGACTCTACACGATCGGCTGATCGGGTGGCTTGACCCGATTGGCGAGGAAGGGCGCCATGCCCTCGCGGGCGAGGCGGTCGGCCTCCTCGTTGAACTCATGGCCGGCATGGCCCTTGACCCAGTGCCATTTGATGTCGTGGCGCGCGAGCGCGGCGTCGAGCTCGCGCCACAGATCCTCGTTCTTCACCGGCTTGCGGTCGGCTGTCTTCCAGCCATTGCGCTTCCAGCCATGGATCCAGCTCGTGACGCCGTTCTTCAGATACTGGCTGTCCGTGTGCAGATCGACGGCGCAGGCGCGCGTCAGCGCCTGCAAGCCTTCGATGGCGGCGCGCAGCTCCATGCGGTTGTTGGTCGTCAGGGGCTCGCCGCCGCACAACTCCTTGCGATGCTCGCCGAACAGCAGCACGACGCCCCATCCTCCCGGCCCGGGATTACCGGAACAGGCCCCGTCCGTGTAGAGCGTCACCCGCCGCGTCATGGTCGGCCATATTCGCCGGCGGAGACGATCTGGCGGTGAAAGCGCAGTTTCTTCCAGTACTCGAGCGGATCCTTCGGCCTGACCAGCGCCCCCGGCGGAACGTTGAGCCAGTCGACGAGGCGCGTCAGCAGAAAGCGCAGCGCCGAGCCGCGGGCGAGCACCGGTAGTGCCGCCCATTCCGCGTCGGACAGCGGGCGTACCGCGTCATAGCCGGCGAGCAGCGCCCGGCCTTTGGTCGCGTTGTAGGCGTGATCGGGCTCGAAGCACCAGGCGTTCAGACAGATCGCCAGATCATAGGCGAGAATGTCGGTGCAGGCGAAATAGAAGTCGATGAGACCGGATAGCCGCCCGTCGAGAAAGAAGACGTTGTCGGGGAAGAGATCGGCATGGATGGTGCCAGTCGGCAGGCCCGAGGGCCAATGCGCCTGGTGGAATGCGATCTCGCTGGCGATGTCGGCGTCGAGACCGGGCTGCACGCTGTCGGCGCGTCCGCCGGCCTGGGCGTGGAGCGGTGCCCAGCCGGGCACGCTCAGCGCATTGATGCGTCGCCCGGTATAGTCGGCGCTGGCGCGATGCATTTCGGCGAGTGCCCGCCCGACCTCGGCACAGTGATCGACGCCCGGCTTTCGGATCCACATCCCTTCGAGAAAGGTCACCATGGCCGCCGGCCGACCGGCGAGTTCACCAAGCACCGACCCGTCGCGACGCCGCACCGGCATGGGGCAGGAGAGGCCACGCGCCGCGAGATGCTCCATCAGCCCGATGAAGAAGGGCAGGTCGGCCCGGTTCACCCGCTTCTCGTACAGCGTCAGGATGAAGGAGCCGGCCTCGGCATGGACGAGGTAATTGGTGTTCTCGACGCCCTCCGCGATCCCCTTGGAGGAGAGGATGCGCCCGATGTCGTACTCAGTGGCGAAGCGCCTGAGATCCTCGTCCGAGACTTCCGTGTAGACGGCCATGCCGCTTCTCTCCGCCCAGTCCGTCCCGGTTATCGGAACGGCCGGTCAAGGACAAGGGCGGTCGCAAGACAGGACGAACGGCTCAGCTCACGAGATCGTAGGCGGCCTGGATGCGCTTGTCGCGCCAGCGCGACGGGCGCGGCGGGGCGCGCGTCGCCGAGACGAGGTCGATGCCTTCGCCCGGCACCAGCGAGAACGCGTTCAGCCCGACCTGGACGTTGACGAGGCCGCGCTCGACGAAGACCGAGGGCTGGCCACCCGTCGGACCGACGAAGAACTTCGTGCCGCGCGCGACGATGAGCCCGAAAGGAGTGGTGACGCTCAGTGGCGAATGCGGTTCGTCGTCGGGGCGGTCGAAGAGCATGGCGCCACGCTCGAGCACCAGTTCTCCGCCCTGATCGGCGATGAAGCGGTCGATCTTGATGCGCGTGCGCTCGCCAAGCGAGAGCCGCGTCTTCTCTCCGAGCAGAACGGCGAGCCGCGCCTTGGCGCCTGTGCGCAGCATGTCGTCGATGAAGACCTTGGCGCCGGGCTGAAGGGTGCGCGTCTCGCCATTGAAAAGGCCGACCGTCTCACCGACGGTCTTTTCGACCGCGCCGGCCTCGACGATCTCGATCGCCGACCAGGCGGTGGCGGGCAGGAAGGGCAGAAGGCCGGCGGCCAGAACGGATCGACGGGTCAGTGGCGTGGTCATGTTGGGCTCCCCCGCGCGGTCGCCATGACGGCCGGCCGCGTCCAGTCATCGTGATCAATGCCGGGATCGACCGCAAGGCGCTGTGCCGATTGGCACGTCTCAGCCGCGACGACGGCCGGCCCGGCGCCCGGCGCTGTCGTCTTCCGTCACCCGGGGTGGGGCAACGAGCGGACCGATCGCCTCGACGATCGCCGCCATGTCGGGGCGCTCCGCCCGCACATGGGTGTCGAGCGCCCGGCGCATCGCGGCGACATGCTTGGGGGAATTGCCGCAGCACCCGCCGATGATGCGCGCCCCGGCGTCGATCGCGAGGCGGGCATAGTCACCCATCAGTTCGGGCGAACCGGAGTAATGGATATGGTCGCCGTGAAACTGGGGAATGCCGGCATTGGCCTTGGCAATCACGGCGATGTCGGGATTGGCCTGGGTCATCGCGAGGACGGAGACGAGGAGGTCGGAGGCCCCCACGCCGCAATTGGCGCCGACGGCGATCGGGGGCGGCAGAAGCTCCGCGCTAAAGGGCGGCAGGCCGGCCGGCGGCATGCCCATCATGGTCTTGCCGGCCGTGTCGAAACTCGCCGTGATCGTGTAGGGCATCCCGACACGGATCGCGGCGAGCGCGGCGGCGTGCATTTCGGCCGGGGCCGACATGGTCTCGATCCAGGCGACGTCGGCACCGCCCGCCTTCAGACCCTCGATCTGCTCGGCAAAGACGTCGACCGCCTCCTCTTCCGTCAGCGGACCGAGCGGCGCGAAGAGGTCGCCGGTCGGGCCGACGGAGCCCGCGACGACGACCGGCCGGCCGGCCCCGTCGGCGACGATTCGGGCATTGCGCGCCGCCATCATGTTGAGGTCCTTCACGCGCCCGTCGAGCTTGTGCAGCGCGAGACGGCGACGGTTCCCGCCGAAGGAATTGGTCAGGATGATGTCCGATCCGGCCTCGACAAAGGCATGATGCAGCGCGTGGATGCGGTCGGGATGCTCCTCGTTCCACATCTCCGGCGGATCGCCGGACTGCAGTCCCATCTCGAACAGGTTCGTGCCCGTGGCGCCGTCGGCGAGCAGCACGGGCTTCTTCGACAGGAGATCGGCGAGCATGGGCGCTCCTTGCAAGCGACGGCGGCCACGGTTGTGAACCGTGGCCGCCAGGCATTGGTGGGCTGTACGGCCTTGCAGCCGTCAGTTCGGAATGGCGGCGTTCGGGTCGGGCGGGAAGGCGGCGTTCTTGACCTCGCCGCGCAGCAGCTGCAGCGCGGTCTGGAGCTGGACGTCGTCCTTGGCCTCGGCCGGCACATACGCCGAGGAGCCACCAGCCTCCTTCTCGTCCTGGCTCGACAGGTGGCCGCGCAGGCCCGCTTCGCCCTTGGTCTCGTCTTTGCCCTTCAGCTCGTCGGGGATGTTCTGCTTCACCTCGATCTCGGGCTCGATGCCCTTGGCCTGGATCGAGCGACCCGACGGCGTGTAGTAGCGCGCCGTGGTGAGACGCAGGGCACCGTTGCCGTTGAGCGGGATGATGGTCTGCACCGACCCCTTGCCGAAGGAGCGCGTGCCGAGCACGGTCGCGCGCTTGTGGTCCTGCAGGGCGCCCGCGACGATTTCCGACGCCGAGGCGGACCCACCATTGACGAGGACGATGACGGGCTTGCCACCGGTCAGGTCGCCGGCGCGCGCGTTCCAGCGCTGCTGGTCGTCGGACTTGCGTCCGCGCGTCGACACGATCTCACCGCGTTCGAGGAAGGCATCGGACACCGCGATCGCCTGGTCGAGCAGGCCGCCCGGGTTGTTGCGCAGATCGATGACATAGCCCTTCAGCTTGTCTTCGGGGATCTTCTTCTTGATGTCGGCGATCGCCTTGGTCAGGTCGTCGAAAGTCTGCTCGGTGAACTGGGTGAGGCGGATGTAGCCGACGTCGCTCCCTTCCTCGCGCCAGCGCGCCGCGCGGATCTTGATGATGTCGCGCACGATGGTGATCTTGATCGGGTCAGCGCTGCCCTTGCGCATCACGCTGATGACGATCGGGCTGTTGACCGGTCCGCGCATCTTTTCGACGGCCTGGGCGAGGGTGAGCCCCTGCACCGGCTCGCCGTCGAGCTCGACGATGAGATCGCCCGACATAACGCCGGCCTTGGCGGCAGGCGTGTCGTCGATCGGCGTGACGACCTTGATGTTGCCGTCCTCCATCGTGACCTCGATGCCGAGGCCGCCGAACTCGCCGCGCGTCTGCACCTGCATGTCGCGGAAGCTCTTGGCGTCCATGTAGCTCGAATGCGGATCGAGGCTCGACAGCATGCCGTTCACGGCGGATTCGACGAGCTTGGCGTCATCCGGTTCCTCGACGTAATCGGCGCGGACCCGCTCGAACACGTCACCGAACAGATTGAGCTGCCGATAGGTGTCGCTCACCGACGCGTTGGCGCCCGACATCAGCAGACGCGGCTGCGTCGCGACAACGGTCACCATGGCGCCGAGCGCGACGCCGGTGAGGAGAAGCGAAACCTTGCGAATCATCCGCGTGCCTTTTCACCTTGTTTCGACCACCACGGCGCGGGATCGATGGAAACATTATCCTTGCGAAACTCTATATAGAGCGTCGGCTGACCGACCGAAACCTCACCTGCGGTCGCAACTTTCGCTTCCGCCGAACCCATGACACCGACTGGCTCGCCTGCCAGGACGAACTGACCGAGCGTGACGTCGATCCGCTCCATCCCTGCAAGCAGGACATGGTATCCATCGCCCGCGTCGATAATCAAGAGATTGCCGTAGGACCGGAACGGACCCGCGAACACGACCCAACCATCACAAGGCGACGAAACCGTGGCGGCGGGCCGCGTCGCGATCGACTGCCCCATCTGCTCGGCGCCCATCGCGTCCTGCGCACCGAAAACACGCAGAACGAGCCCTGATGCGGGCAGGGGAAGGGTTCCCTTGGTCTTTTCGAAGGCCATGCCCGGTACCATCCGGGCCGGATCCTCGATGGCGGCGAGGCGGCTGCGCGTCTCTTCGGCGCGGCTCGCGGCGCTCGCCGCCTCCTTCACGGAACCGACCTCGGTCTCCATCCGGGCGATCAATTCTTTGAGACTGGACACTGCCTCGCCGATCTCGCCGGCGCGTTGGCGCTCCGCAGCGATGGCAGCCTGCCGTTCCGTCTGCAGCGCCCGCCGGCTCTCGATGAGAAGAGCGATGCGCTTTCTGTCCTCGGCGAGGGTGACGAGCTGCTGCTTCATCGCCGTGCTTTCGGCGTCGATCTCGCGGCGAACCCGCACCAGTTCCTCGAGATCGGCGGCGAGCGCCTGCGTCTCCGCGCGCATCTCGGGCAGGATCGTTCCGAGCAGCATGGCGGTGTGGATCGCCGACAGGGCGTCGTCCGGGCGAACGAGCATGGCCGGTGGCGGGCGCCGCCCCATGCGCTGCAGCGTCGCGATCACGTCGATGAGCGTCGAGCGACGGGCAAGGAGCGAGGCCTTCACCGTCTCCTCGTTCGCCGACAGCGTCTGGATCCGCGCCTCGGTGGCAAGGAGCGCCGTCTCGGTCTCGCGCATCCGCCGGCCGGTCTCGACGAGATCGGCGCGCAGTTTCAGCGTGTCGGTCTCGATCGCCTTCACCTCGCTCTCGAGGCGGGCGAGCGTCTCGCGGCTGAGCGAGGCCTCACCCTCGAGGCGCGTCAGTTCATCGCGTTTCGCCGAAGGGTCGACCGATCCGGTCTGCTGCGCGTGCGCCATCGTCTGCAGCAGCGGCAGCGTCAGGAGCAGGAAGGCAGCCACGCGACGAAGCATGTGAGATCGGACGCCGAAGCCGGTTAACGAACCATGAGCCTACATCGCAGGTCGCCCGCGCCTTTTCCAGTCCACCGCGCGCGCCATGCCCCGCGAACAGCGATGGACGATCCGTGCCGGCATCGTCACTATGGCGCGAGACCCTTCAAGACCCGCCGAGACGATGCCGAAATCCGATCCCCCCGCGACCCGATCTTCCGCCGGCAAGAAGGCTTCTGCCGGGAAGAAGACGTCATCCAGCAAGAAGCCCTCCGTCGATCGGACGGCCGCCATCGCCGATCTTCCCTATCGCCCCTGTGTCGGCATCATGCTGGTGCGCCATGACGGGCGCGTTTTCGTCGGCCGGCGCAGCGAGGGGCCGCCGGACCTGCAGGAGCATTTCGCTTGGCAGATGCCGCAGGGCGGCATCGATCCGGGGGAGGATCCGCACCAGGCGGCGCTGCGCGAACTCTATGAGGAGACGAATGTGCGGTCCGTGACGCTGCTTGCCGAAGCGCCGGACTGGTACGCCTACGATCTTCCGCCCGAGGCGCTCGGCGAGCGCTGGAAAGGGCGCTATCGCGGCCAGACGCAACGCTGGTTCGCGCTACGGCTCGATGCCGGGGACGACGAGATCGACATCCGCCGACCGGGTGGCGGTCACCACAAGCCCGAGTTCAGCGATTGGCGCTGGGAGGACATCGACAAACTTCCCGGCCTGATCGTCCCGTTCAAACGACCGGTCTACGAGCAGGTCGTCGCGACGTTCAGACCGATTGTCGCGGCGATGACGCGGTGACGCGGGGGATCGCCATGGATCGGCCCTATCGCCCCAATGTCGGGATCGCGCTCTTCAACCGGCAGGGGCGCGTTTTCGTTGGTCGCGCCGAAACGTCGGGGCCCGAGACCGTCGAGCCCGGTCTCGACTGGCAATGCCCGCAAGGCGGCATCGACGAGGGGGAGGACATCGAGGTCGCCGCGCGTCGCGAATTGTGGGAGGAGACGAATGTGCGCTCGGTGACGCTGCTCTCGGTCACGCCGTCCTGGTGGACCTACGACTTCCCGCCCTATGACGGGCCGCCCCACAAGCTGTCGCCGTTTCGGGGGCAGAAACAGCGCTGGGCGGCTTTCCGCTTCGACGGTGAGGACAGCGAGATCGACGTGGTCAATCTGCCAACGGGGGAGCCGCAGGAATTGTTCGACTGGCGCTGGGAACGGCTCGACCGGCTGCCCGATCTCGTCACGCCGTTCAAGCGGGCGGTTTATCTGCGGATGGTCGAGGCCTTCGCGCCCTATGCCGAAGGCTCCTGAGCCCAGCCGTTCTCTTCGAAGATCTGGATGAACTGGCGCGTCGTTCCGGAACAGCGCTCCGGATTGTGGATCATCTCGATGCTGATTGAGGCAGTGTCGGCACCGAGGTCGGCATAATGCAGTCCGCCGCCGATCAACCTCGCCGCAATCCGCGGCATCAGCGTCACGCCGAGCCCACTGCGGACGAGAGCCATGACGGTGAGGGTGTCGTGCGAGGTGTAGAAAATCCGCGGCCGGGCGTCGGTCTTCATCAGGACTGCGTCGATCGCCCGCATCAGCGCGCCGGAATGGTTGCGGTCGCCGAAGATGAAGAGATCATCGGCGAAATCGCGCATCGACAGCGTGCCGCGGCCCACGCGCGGATCCGACTGGCTCATGACGATCGCCAGCGGTTGGGTTTCGACCGCATGGTGCACGAGGCCGGCGCCTACCGTCGGGGTGAGCACGAAGCCGACATCGAGTTCACCTGAGCGAACCGCCGCGATCTGCTGGTCGCTGCCCATCAGGCGCATCGTCACCTCGACCTGCGGATGCTCGCGGGCAAAGCGACGGATGAGGTCAGGCAAGCAGCCGAGCGTGGCGGCGTCCATGTGTCCGACCGACAGACTGCCGGTCTTGCCGATCCGGATCGACCGAATGACGGCGTCATGATTGCGCATGTGTGACAAAACACCGCGGCAGGCCGCCACATAGGCTCGACCCTCGTCGGTCAGCCAGACGGTCTTCGTGTCGCGGCCGAAGATCTTGAAGCCGACCTCGCCCTCATGTCCCTGGATGAGCCGCGTCAGCGCCGGTTGCGAAAGTCCAAGATGTCCCGCGGCGACGCGGAAGCTCAGGCTGTCCGCGACCGCGACGACGGCCGACACGGTGCGTTTGGATACCATCCTGCAACTCCGCACGAAAACGCATCGGTTGATGCCAAGAACGCAATTCCCTCGCGCCACTAAACTAAACATAATGGCGCGTCCGGACGTCAACCGGTAGTGTGATCCGTCCCTAACTCGGTTTGATCGCAGGTGCATGGATGGTCGCAGCGACCAAGGGTAAGAAGGTACACGAAGCGCCGATCGCTCTGCTCCACGACGATGTTGTCGATGCCGATGCGTACAAGCGTGGCCTCAGCGAAGCGCGTTTGTGGAACCTCGCGGTGGCGCCGTTGCGTCCCCTGAGCGCCGAGATGCGCGGCAGGTTCGACGTCGTGCTCGTCCTTCTCTCGCACCTCGACGCGACCCGCGAAAGCATTCTCAAGCAGATCGTCGATCTGCAGCAGCAGAGCGGTGGGGCGGTTCTGGTGATCGCGCAGCGGATGGATGCACGCGCGACGATCAGCGTGCTTCAGCTCGGTGTCGAGGCCGTCCTGTCCGGCGACCTGCCGATGCGGCGGCTCTACCGTCGCATCGCGTTTCACCTTCAGCGCCAGCGGGCCCGACCGATCCATGTGGCCGCCCTGACGGCGTCCCCGACGGTCTGAGCGCCCCGACCCGTCAAGGACGGCGCCGGCGTCACGCAGCCCGGAACTGATTCTCCGTCCAGTAGACCAGACGTCCCTCGACCATCGTTCCGACGATCGACGCGCGTTCGGCATGGGCGCGAATGATGACGAGATCGGCGCGCCGACCGGGTTCGATACGCCCGCGATCCTTCAGACCGAGTGCGGCGGCGGGGTTTTCGCTGACGAGCGACCAGGCGTTCGCGAGGTCGGTCACGCCGGTTCGTGCAAGGATGAACGGGGCCGCGGGGAGCGCGGGGTAGTAATAGTCGGAAGCGAGGATCGAGCACAGACCCGCCGCAACCATCTCCGCCGCCGTCGGGCAGCCCGTGTGACTGCCGCCGCGCACGACGTTCGGGGCGCCGAACACGATCGGATCGTTCGCTGCGGCGGCCTCGCGCGCCGTCGCCTCATTCGTCGGGAATTCGGCGATCCGGGCCCCGAGCGCACGGTAGGCGATGCGGTCCGCCGGCGTTTCGTCGTCATGCGACAGGAGCGGAACACCCGCGGCGCGGGCGCCGGCCGCCAGCCGCTCGACCGAAGCCGGGACTTCGGCGGCGCGGGCATGGGTTTCGTCGATGATCGCGAGAAACTCCTCTGTCGACCGGCCGGAGCGCTGGACCAGCGAGGCGAGCTTGAGCGGGCGGGTGCGGTCACGCAACGCCACGGGCATGTGGTTGTTGAAGGCGAGCGCCGCGAGCCGACCTGCGGCGAGCCAGTCGAGGATCCGCGCCTCGCCGAGGAGGTTGAACGTCTCATGCCGAAGATGGACGCGGGTGTCGGCAAGGAGTGCCGGACGCAGCCGCTCGATCGTTTCGAGCAGCGCCGCCGCGTTTTCCGATCCGCGCAGGCCCGGCTCCCATGACCAGGTCACACCGTGAAGGGCGGTAGTGATGCCGTTTGCGATCAACTGCCGATCCGTCTCGATCAACGCCATGTCGAGCGGAAAGGCGACGCCCGGGCGCGGCATCATCTGGCGCTCGAAGGCATCGCCGTGAATGTCGACGAGGCCCGGCAGAACAAGGCAGCCACGCGCGTCGATGGCCGGGCCGGCCGACGATGCGGCATCGACAGACGCGATCATCCCGCCATCGACCGTGATGACCGTCTCCTCAAATGCACCACCGATGAGCGCGCGACCGCCGACGACCGAGATCATGGACCCAACCCTCCACGTCGTGCTGTCGCCAAGTTCCATGACAGCACCATGACGGTCGGGACGGGCGTGTGACGTCGCCGATGCAGCTTTGCCGATGAAAACGTCCTGAAAACCACCAACTTTCCTGCGAACACGCAGAATTCAACGGGAATGTCGCCAAAACATTGACGATTGGGACGGGTCATTTACCGGCTGTTAACCATAAAGAGTTTAGCGGTAAATTGATACAGCCATCGGGAGGCGCTCATGCCCCTTTGTCGACTGGTGTATGTCAGTCTCGCGCGGGAGGCCGCGCTCGCCGACCAGCCGGCGCTCGGCATGCTGCTGCGTCAGGCGCGTCGCAACAATCTCGAGGCGGGGATCACGGGCGTGCTCGCCGGCATCGGTCCGGCCTTCATCCATGCGCTGGAGGGGCAGCGCGACACGGTCACCTCGTTGTTCGACCGGATCTATCGCGATCCGCGGCACACCCACGTCGAGATCGTCGACTGCTCCGCGATACGGACCCGCGAATTCGGCGACTGGACGCTCGCCTATCACCGGCTCGACGAGCGTGACGCGGCGATCCTGCGCCGCTTCGGCAGCCATGGCCGCATCGATCCACTGGGTCTTGCGCCGGATGCGCTCAGATCGCTGCTGCTCGCGACCATGCGCCAGAGCGAGAAAGCCGCCGCCGACCGCGCCGGCTTCGCGCAGCCGGTCCTTGCCTGAGCGGCCGCCGTGCCCGACCCGCTCAGGCGACGTCGAACTTGACGCCCTGAGCGAGCGGCAGGGTGCGGCCGTAATTGATGGTGTTGGCCGCACGGCGCATATAGGCCTTCCAGGCATCCGAACCGCTCTCGCGGCCGCCGCCGGTCTCCTTTTCACCGCCGAAGGCACCGCCGATCTCGGCGCCCGATGGGCCGATATTGACGTTGGCGATGCCGCAATCCGACCCCCGCGCCGACAGGAAAGTCTCGGCCTCGCGCAGATCATTGGTGAAGATCGACGAGGACAGGCCCTGGGGCACGCCGTTGTGGAGCGCGATCGCGTCGTCGAATGCCTGGTAGCGCATGACATAGAGGATCGGGGCAAAGGTCTCGCGCAGCACCGGCCCGCCCTGAGCCGGCATTTCGACAAGCGCCGGCCGGACGTAGTGGCCACCCTCGGCGCCCGCGACCGCCACCCGCTCGCCGCCCGTGACCGAGGCGCCCGCCGTCCGCGCTTCGGCAATCGCGGCCTGCATGGCGTCGAAGGCGCGCTGATCGATCAGCGGGCCGACGAGCGTTCCGGTCACGCGCGGATCGCCGACGCTGACCGACGCATAGGCACGGCGCAGGCGCGGCACGAGGCCGTCATAGACGCTGTCATGAACGAACAGGCGCCGCAGCGTCGTGCAGCGCTGGCCGGCCGTGCCCATGGCCGCAAAGGCGACACCGCGCAGCGTCAGGTCGAGATCGGCGGTCGGGCAGACGATCGCGGCATTGTTGCCGCCGAGTTCGAGGATCGCGCGGGCAAAGCGCGCCGCGAGACGCGGGCCGACCTGACGGCCCATCGCGGTCGATCCGGTGGCCGAGACCAGCGGCACGCGCTCGTCGTCGACGAGCGTCTCGCCGAGATCGCGGCCGCCGATCAGGGTCGCGGAGAGGCCAGCGGGTGCTGCCGGACCGTCGGCGGCGAAGCGCGTCAGCGCCTTGTCGAACAGGGCCTGCGTCGCGAGCGCGGTGAGCGGCGTCTTCTCGGACGGCTTCCAGACGATGGCGTTCCCGCACACGAGCGCGAGCGCCGCATTCCAGGACCAGACCGCCACGGGGAAATTGAAGGCCGAGATGATGCCGACCACGCCGAGCGGATGCCAGGTCTCCATCATCCGGTGCTCGTTGCGCTCGGTGGCGATGGTGAGGCCGTAGAGCTGGCGCGAGAGGCCAACGGCGAAATCGCAGATGTCGATCATCTCCTGCACCTCGCCGAGGCCTTCGGAGGTGATCTTGCCGACCTCGATCGTCACCAGCCGGCCGAGGTCGGCCTTGTGGGCACGGAGCTCCTCGCCGAACAGGCGGATCAGTTCGCCCCGGCGCGGCGCCGGGGTCGTGCGCCAGGACAGGAAGGCCGCGTGGGCGGCGGCGATTGCGGTCTTCGCTTGCTGCGCCGTCGCTTGCGGAACGGCGGCAATCGTCTCGCCGGTGATCGGCGAGCGGACGGCGAGGCTGCCGCCGGTGATCTTGTCGGTGGAAACGCCCATGGCGGCGAGCAGCGAAGCGGTTTCGGTGGCGAGCGATGCCATGGCGATGTCCTTGTCGAATGAGGCCCGGTCGGTCGGCGGTTCTTTGCGCGCGGCGGCAGCCGAACGCAAGGGCCGGCTGCGCTTGACGTCGCGCCGCGCCGCCCGCATCGAGGAGGCGGAGGGCGGCGATGACAGGATCGGCACGGGTGGCGCTCGTCACGGGCGCGGGAAGCGCGGAAGGTATCGGCTTTGCGACGGCGAGGGCCCTGGCCGCGGCCGGTCACCGGCTCGTCCTCGCCTCGCTGTCGGCGCGCGTCGAGGAGCGGGCGGCGGCGTTGCGCGCCGAGGGCCATGACGGGGTCGCCCATGCGGTCGATCTCACCGACCCTGCCGCCGTCGACCATCTGATCGCCGTGACCGGACCCGTCGATGTTCTCGTCAACAATGCCGGCATGGCCTCGCAGGGTGTGCTCGACGCTGGCGGCCCACTCGAGGCCATGCCCTATGGCGTCTGGAGCGCGACGCTGCGGCGCAATCTCGACACCGCCTTCCTCGTCTCGCGTGCCGTCGTGCCGGGCATGAAGGCACGTGGCCATGGCCGCATCGTCAATGTCTCCTCGACGGCGGGGCCCGTCTCCGCCATGCCTTTCGACGCCGCCTATGCCGCCGCCAAGGCCGCGATGGTCGGCCTGACCCGCTCGCTCAGCCTCGAGGTCGCGGCCTACGGCGTCACGGTCAACGCGGTCGCGCCCGGCTGGATCGCGACGGGGTCGCAGACCGAAGCGGAGGCCGCCGCCGGCCGCGCATCGCCGATGGGTCGGTCGGGCCGGCCGGAGGAGGTCGCGGCCGTCATCGCCTTTCTTGCCTCGCCCGCCGCTTCCTATGTCACCGGCCAGCTGATCGTGATCGACGGTGGCAACAGCATCATCGAGGACAAGTCATGACCGACCGCCAGACCGTGCTCATCGCCGGTGCCGCGGGCGGTATCGGCGCCGCCATCGCCGAGCGTTTTCACCGCGGCGGTTGGCGACCGCTCCTCGCCGACAGGGACGCCGACGGTCTCGCCGCGCTCTCCGCGCGCCTTGGCGACGCGCCGTTTCATGTGGCCGATCTGACGACGCGGGCCGCCTGTGCGGCGGCGGTCGCGGCCCTTCTTGCCACGGTCGACGGTCGGCTCGACGCGCTCGTCAACGCCGCCGGGATCTGGCGCGAGGGGCCGGTCGAGGCCTGTGACGAGGAGACCTTCGATCTCGTCATGGCGGTGAACGTCAAGGCCTGCTTCTTCATGAGCGCCTCTGCCATCCCGGCGCTGCGCCTGACGCGCGGTGCGATCCTCAACCTGTCGAGCGATGCGGGGCTGCAGGGCAACACGGGCGCGGCGCTCTACTGTGCCTCGAAGGGGGCGGTGTCGCAGTTCACGAAGGCCCTCGCGCTCGATCTCGCGCCGGACGGGGTGCGGGTCAATGCGATCTGCCCGGGCGATACGGACAGTCCGATGCTGCGCTTTCAGGCCGACCGCTATGGTGGGGGCGACCCACAGGCCTATCTCGCCGGCCTCCTCGCCAAGTATCCGCAGGGGCCGGGGCGTGCGCGCTTCATCCGGCCGGAGGAGGTCGCGGGCCTCGCCTTCTATCTCGCCTCGCGCGAGGCCGAGGCGATCACCGGCGCCAATCTATCGATCGATTTCGGCTACAGCGCCGGCAAGTAAGGGCCGGTGTCCCGGTCGCGGGCTCGCGGGACAGGCTCAGACGGTCTGCGCGAACCAGTCGGCTTCAAGCCGGGCGTCGTGTTCGAGCTCGATCGGGCCGGTCATCAGCACGTGATCGTCGCTCGTGCGCCAGTCGATCAGGAGATCGCCGCCCGGCAGGCTGATGCGGGTCTTGCGGCCGGTGCGCTTCAGTCGCGCGGCCGAGACGCCGGCGGCGCAGGCGGCGGATCCACAGGCTCGCGTCAGCCCGACGCCGCGTTCCCAGACCCTCAGCTTGATGTGGTCCCTGCCGATGATCTGCGCGATCGAGATGTTCGCCCGCTCCGGGAAGATCGGGTGGTTTTCGAGCATCGGCCCGATGCGCGACAGGTCAAAACCGTCCGGATCGCGATCGACGAAGAACACGGCGTGCGGATTGCCCATGTTCACCGCGGCGGGCGAATGCAGGATGGGGTCGTCGATCGGCCCGATCTGGAGCTCGATGTAGCGCGTGTCGCGAAACTCTTCGGCGAGCGGGATGTCCTCCCAGCCGAACTTCGGCGCGCCCATGTCGACGGTGAACTGATCCCCCGCCCGCACGGCGGTGAGGAAACTCGTCGGCGTCGCCAGCGCGAGCGCGTCCTTGCCGAGCGCGCCCATCAGGTGCCAGGCGACGCAGCGCGTGCCGTTGCCGCAGGCGCCCGATTGCGAGCCGTCATTGTTGTAGATCCGCATGAAGGCGTCGAGACCGTCCATGGTTGGCCTGTGCAGGACCATGAGCTGGTCATAGGGCTCGCGGGCATGGATGGCGCGCGCCTCCTCGGGCGTCACGGTGTGCGCGAGATCGCGCAGGTCGAGAACGACGATCTCGTTCCCGGCACCGTTCATCTTGCGGTAGGGGCGGTTCACCAGCGCGGACATGGCGGTGATATAGCAGCGCAGCGGCGCTGGCCCAAGGGGGCGCGTGGCGCGCGGACCCTTGCGCGCAGCCTCTTGGGCGCACCGGGCCGGCCGGATCACGCGACGGCGTGGGCCGCGATTCGGCCGCGATTCGTTCCCCGGCTGTTCGAGTGTTTTCCGCCCGGCAACGAAGCGGCGGGTATCTGCGTCATTGCGCGTGCCAATCCGGGACTGGGGGCATCGCGCGCCTGATTCGGGCGCGCTTCGTTCGCTCCGCGTTTCGAGCCTTAACCGGGCGTCCGGCCAACGGCCCGAAACGGGACGCGCGGGGCGTTTGCGGCGGGTGTCTTGCGGGCTGAGGGCATCCGCGCCACATTCCATGCGCCATGTTCGTTCCGCTCCACGACGCCAACCCGCTCGACCGGATCCCCGCGCCCTTCGTCACCTGGGCGCTGATCGCCGTGAACGTCTTGATCTTCACGGTGTTCCAGTCGGGGCTCGTCTACCGGCCCGACGTCGCGGAGACGAGCTCGATCTCCTACGGGCTGATCCCGGTCGTGCTGTTCGACAAGATGGAACTGCCGATCGAATACTGGGCGATCCCGGAATGGGCGACGCCGGTGACCTCGGCCTTCCTGCACGGCTCGTGGATGCACCTGATCGGCAACATGCTGTTCCTGTGGGTGTTCGGCGACAATGTCGAGGACGCGCTCGGGCATCTTCGCTTCCTCGTCTTCTATCTCGCCTGCGCCGTGCTCTCGGGCCTCGCCCATGCCGCGATGCAGCCCGATTCGATCAGTCCGCTGATCGGCGCGTCCGGCGCGATCTCGGGCGTGATCGCGGCCTATCTGATGCTGCATCCCCACATCAAGGTCTGGGTGCTGTTCTTCATGCGCATTCCGCTGCGCATCACCGCGATGTGGGCGATCGGGGGCTGGATCGGGTTCCAAATCGTCAACGCGGTCATGGCCGGGCCCGATGATCCGACCGCATGGTTCGCCCATCTCGGCGGTCTGGCAGCCGGCGCGATCCTCATCGTCTTCATCCGCCCACCGGGCGTGCCGCTGTTCGAGCCGCCGGGCGGCCCGGTGAAGCCGGAGGCAGGACCCTGGGGCGATCCGCCGAGGGCGTGATCCGGTGAAGCCGGTTTACTCCGCCGCGCCGATCCGCTAAGCGCAACAAAAGCCCGGCCCCGTCGCCGGGCTTTGTCGCGTCAGGGGCTCTCACGGGCCATTGCTGGGGGAGAAGACCATGGCCAACGTGGTCGTCGTCGGGTCGCAATGGGGCGACGAAGGCAAGGGCAAGATCGTCGACTGGCTGTCGGAACAGGCCGACGTCGTCGTGCGCTTTCAGGGCGGTCACAATGCCGGGCACACGCTCGTCGTCGACGGCAAGGTGTACAAGCTCTCCCTCCTGCCGTCCGGCGTGGTGCGCGGAAAACTGTCGGTGATCGGCAACGGCGTCGTGCTCGATCCGCACGCCTTCGTCTCGGAGGTCGGCAAGCTCGCCGAGCAGGGCGTTGCGGTGACCCGCGACAATCTCCGGATCGCCGAGAACACGCCGCTGATCCTGTCGCTGCACCGTGATCTCGACCGCCAGCGCGAGGCGGCGAGCGACGGCACCAAGATCGGCACGACGGGCCGCGGCATCGGGCCGGCCTATGAGGACAAGGTTGGGCGTCGGGCGATCCGGCTGATGGATCTCGCCGAACCGGCCTCGCTGCCCGCCAAGATCGAGCGACTCCTGAGCCACCACAACGCGCTTCGCCGCGGCAGCGGCCTGCCCGAATACACCGTCGAGAGCCTGGTCGCCGAACTCACCTCGGTCGCGGATCTGGTGCTGCCCTACATGGACAATGTCTGGGCGCTGCTCGATCAGGAACGCCGGGCCGGTCGCCGGCTGCTGTTCGAAGGCGCGCAGGGCGCGCTTCTCGACATCGATCACGGCACCTATCCCTTCGTCACCTCGTCGAACACCGTGGCCGGGCAGGCCGCGACCGGGTCCGGCATGGGGCCGGGTGCGATCGACTATGTGCTCGGCATCACCAAGGCCTACACGACCCGGGTCGGCGAGGGGCCGTTCCCCACCGAGCTCTTCGATGCCGACGGCAAGCGCATGGGCGAGCGCGGCCGCGAGTTCGGCACCGTCACCGGACGGCCGCGGCGCTGCGGCTGGTTCGACGCCGCGCTCGTCAAGCAGACGATCCGCACGTCCGGGATCAACGGCATCGCGCTCACCAAGCTCGACGTGCTCGACGGCTTCGAGACGCTGAAGATCTGCACCGGCTATCGTCTCGACGGGCGCGAGATCGACCATCTGCCCGGCAGCCAGGCGGCGCAGGCGCGCGTCGAGCCGGTCTACGAGACGATCGAGGGCTGGCAGGAGACGACCGGGGGCGCCCGCTCCTGGGTCGACCTGCCGGCTGCGGCGATCAAATATGTGCGACGGATCGAGGAACTGATCGGCGCGCCGGTCGCGATTCTCTCGACGAGCCCCGAGCGCGACGACACCATCCTTGTCCAAAATCCCTTCCAAGTTTAAGGGATCGTTACGGTCGACCGCATAAACGGACAGAAACAGGAATCGCCCGCTTGGCAACCGACTATTTCCCGCCGATCAAGCGTGCCGTCGCCGGTCTGGCCAACAACGACGCGACCGCGCGCACCGCGCTCTACGACCGCGCCCGCGCCGCGCTGGTCAAGCAGCTGCGCGCCATGGAGCCGCCGCTCAGCGAGGCGCAGTTCACCAAGGAACGGCTGATGCTCGAGGACGCGATCCGTCGCGTCGAGGCCGAGTTCGCCGAAGCCGAGATGCCGGGGCAGCCCAAGGCGCTGCGCGAGGTGCGGGATGCCGCGACCGAGGCGCGCGAACTCGGCGGCGCCGCGGCATCTGCCGCCCGCACGGCCCGCTCCGTCCTCGATCCCGAGGCCGAGGCACAGCCCGAGCGCATCGAGCCGCGTCTGGGGCCGGCTCCGGCCGAGCCTCCCGCCCGCGCCGCCCGACCCAAGGCGCCGGGACCGCGTCGCGACGACATCAATGCCGGGCGGATGAAACTCGTCGCGGGTGCCGCGATCGCGATCCTGATCCTGCTCGGCGTCGCCGGGGCCTTCCTGCTGCGCAGCGGCGACAAGGCCGCCGACACGGCACAGCAGACGGCGCAGCCGGCCCAGCCCGCCCGTCCCGAGACTGCTGGCGAAGCCGCTCCCGCCCCCGCCGATGGCAAGATCACCGACCGTGTCGGCTCCGAGGCACCGGCGGAGCCGGCCCAGCCGGCCGCCGATCCCGTGCCCTCCGAGCCGATCCCGCTCGCCCCCGCCGATCCGACCCCCAATGCGTCGGGTGCCGCCGAGCCGCTCGCGCCGGCGACCGCCGCGCCCGCCGGCAGCGAGGATCTCGCCGCCGTCGCCCAGCGCGCCTTCCTGTTCGAGGAGGATCCCGAAAACCAGCAGCGTGGCCGCAATTTCGACGGCAACGTCACCTGGCGGACGGAATCGGTCTCGACCTCGGCGAGCGCGCCGCTCGAAACCGCGATCCGGGGCCAGATCGACATTCCGGAGCGCAAGATCAAGGTGCAGGTGACGATCCGGCGCAACACCGATCCGGCTCTGCCCGCTTCGCACACGGTCGAACTGCAGTTCGTCGTGCCGGCCGATTTCCCGAACGGCGGCGTCCAGAACGTTCCCGGCATCCTCATGAAGGACGGGCAGACGCAGCGCGGCCTGCCGCTCTCCGGCCTTTCGGTGAAGGTGACGAACGGCTTTTTCCTCGTGGGCCTCAACGATCCGCCGGCGGAAGCGGGGCGCAATGCGCAGCTTCTGCGCGAGCGCTCCTGGATCGACCTGCCCATCCTCTATGAGAACGGCCGCCGCGCGATCCTGTCGATCGAGAAGGGCGTTCCCGGCGAAAAGGCCTTTGCGGACGCTTTCACCGCCTGGGCGGCGGCGCAGTAGCGGCGACCACGGGGCGGCCTGTCAGAAATCGGCCGTGAGACCGCGGATCTCCCAATCACCGTAGCGCACGGGATCAAGCCCGCCGCGTCCACCGATCTCGGCTTCACGCTGTTCGGCGAGGGCGGCCTCGCGGCGCGCCTGCGCTTCGGCAAGCGCCCGTGCCGCCGCCGGCGACAGGACGCGGGTCGCCGCGGGCGATGGGGACGTCTCGGATGCGGGGTCTGTGTCGCTCATGCGCGGAGAGATGAGTGGCCGTGCGGCGGGCGTCAAGAGGCCGGCTCAGCGGCGTCCCGCAAGGTCCAGACACCGGTGTGCTTGATCTCCAGATCCTCGAGCTCGCGCGTGACCGGGACGGCGTATTGCGCCAGCGCGGTGAGTTTTTCGCGCGGCAGATAGGTTCGGCCGGGATCGCCGATCAGGACGCTCGATCCGCGCCGCGCCGCCCCTTCGAGAAAGGCCAGCACCCGCCCGGCAATGTCACGCTGATAGAAGATGTCGCCCGCCACGATGACGTCGGCGTGCGGCGCCGGACCATCGAGGCGGTCGACTGCGTCGATGATGATCGCGACGTCGTTCGCGGCGGCGTTGAGCGCGATGGCTGTATGGGCGAAGGGGTCGATCTCGCAGGCCGTCACCTGCCGGGCGCCGGCCTTCATCGCGGCGATCGCGACGAGACCGGAGCCGCTCGCAAAGTCGATCACGGTTTTGTCCGCCACGGTCGCGGGATGATCGAGGACATAGCGCGCGAGGGCCTGACCGCCGGCCCAGGCGAAGGCCCAGAAGGGCGGCGGCAGACCGAGAGCCTCAAGGTCCTCCTCCGTGCTCTTCCAGATCGGCGTGATCTCGTCGGCGACGTGGAGCCGGATCTCCGGCGCATGCGGCACCGGCCTCAGGCGGGTGTTCGCACGGATGAAAGCCGCCTTGTCGGCGATGCTCATGCCCCGGTCACACGCCGGAAGCGGAAATAGCCCGAGACGCGGCCCTCGCGCCGGGCCTTTAGTTCATAGCGCGTGCTCTCCCACCCGGCCCAGGGTTGCAGCCAGTCGGCCGACCGCTCGGCGGTCCACACGAAATCCGGAGAGCGGGCGATGCGGGCGAGGGCGAAGGCGGCGTAATCGTCGATGTCGGTGGCGAAATAGAGTTCCGCCCCCGGCTTCATGATGCGGGCGAGGCGGGTCAGCATGTCTTCGCTCAGAAACCGGCGCTTGCGGTGTTTGCGCTTCGGCCAGGGGTCCGGATAGAGCAGATACACCCGGTCGATCGATGCCGTGGGCAGACGGTCGATCAGGAAACGCGCGTCGTCGTCGTGGATGCGGATGTTGTCGAGGCGCTCGGCCGCGATCAGCGAGAGGAGCTTGGCGACGCCGTTGATGAAGCCCTCGCAGCCGATGAAGCCGATCTCGGGCTGTTCGCTGGCGCGCCGGGCGAGGTGTTCGCCGCCACCGAAGCCGATCTCCAGATGGAGCGCCGCCGGCCGTGCCGCGAACAGGGTGGAAGGGTCGTCGCAGCGCGCCAGATCGACGCGCAGTGCCGGCAGGCTGTGATCCATCAGGCCCTTGTGGCCGGCGCGCAGCGTCTTGCCCTTGCGGCGGCCGAAGAAGGCGCCTTCCCGCGCCGTCTCGGCCTGGTCATCCGGGGTTGGCGGCATGGGGGCTCGCTCAGCCTTCCGCCTGCAGGATGGCGAGCGCCGCCGCGTGCAGCCGCGGATCGCCGGCCGCCACGATCCGACCACCGGCCTGTGCCGGGCCGCCGTCCCAGGTGGTGATGACGCCGCCGGCGCCCTCGACGATCGGGATCAGCGCGATGATGTCATAGGGCGCGAGCGAGGCCTCGATGACGAGATCGATGCAGCCCGCCGCCAGCATGGCGTAGGCGTAGCAGTCGCCGCCATAGCGCGATAGTTTCACGCGCTCCTCGATCGTGGTGAAGCGGCGACGGTCCGGTTCAGGGAGGAGGCGCGGGCTCGTCGTGTAGAGCACCGCGTCCTCGAGCCGCGCACAGGGACGGGTGCGCAGCACGCGCTCACCCATCGGGCCGCGCACCTTGGCGGAGCCGCCGTCGCCGGTGAAGCGCTCCTTGGTGAAGGGCTGGTGCATCATGCCGAAGGCGGGCGCGCCGTTGCGCAGAAGTCCGATCAGCGTGCCCCATCCGAGCATTCCGGAGATGAAGGACTTGGTGCCGTCGATCGGATCGAGCACCCAGACGAACTCCGCGTCGAGCCTTTCGCTGCCATACTCCTCGCCCATGATGCCGTGGGCGGGGAAGGTCTCGCGGATGCGGCGACGGATGGCGCTCTCGGCGGCGCGGTCGGCTTCCGTCACCGGATCGAAGGCCTGACCGCCCGATTTGTCCTCGACGCCGAGCGAGGTGCGGAAGAACGGCATGATGGTGGCGCCGGACACGGTCGCCAGATCGTCGACGAAGGCTTCGAAATCAACGGCGGTCATCGTTCTCCCCCAATGCAGGCGCGATCCATACAGATGTTGCGCCGCGTTGTGGAGGGGCACCGATGCGAAGCGGTCGTCAGGCGCGGTGCACGAATCCGTCCACCCGGTCCTTCAGCCATTCCTTGACCTGGTAGCCGAGATAGACGGCACCGAGAACGGGACGCCGCAGGGCAGGGATCGGAAAGCGCGGTGGTGGATCGGCGAGCGGCGCGGGGACATTCACCGCGCCCGAATTCGACCGCCCGATCGCCTCGGCGATATAGCGCCCCGCCATCGGCGCGTAGACGACGCCGTTGCCGTGGCAATTGACCGAATAGTAGACGCTCGGATCGTCCCTGAGGCTGCCCACCGAGGGCGCGCGCTTCTGGCTGATGGCGACGAGACCGCGCCAGAAGAAATCCGTCTGGACACCCTTCCAGGGCGGGAACAGGTCGCCGATGCGCTTTTCCATCCAGGCCCGCATGCGCCCTGCCGCCTCGGGCGATCCGGTCCAGTCGCCGCGCGCGCCGAAGAGGAAGCGCTTGTCGGGCAGGAGGCGGTAGTAGAACAGCAGCTTGCGTGTGTTGGAAACGGGTGATTCCGTGACCCAGGGCACGGCGTCGAGCTCGTCCTGCGTCAGGGGGCGCGTCACGACGATGTTCGACAGGGCGGGCCAGACGCGGGCGTCGAGGCCGGCATTGAGGCCGTCCGGCGTCCATCCATTCGTGCCGATCACCACCCGGCGCGCGGTCACGGTACCGCCCGGAGTCACCAGGCGGTGCAGGGCGCCGTCGCGTTCCCAGCGGTCGACCGGCGAATGGGCGTAAAGCCGCGCACCGCGTCGTTCCGCCGCCTCCGCGAGGCCGATGGCGTAGAGCAGGGGGTGCAGCCCGCCGCCGCCCTCGACATGGAAGCCGCCGAACTGTTCGGTGCCGCCATGCCCGATCTCGGTGAATTCCTCGCGGCTGTAGACTCGCGTCCGGATGCCGACGCTCGCATAGGCCTCCGCCTCTTCGGGAAAATGCCGCGCGGCGCGCGGGTGATGGGCGGCATCGAGCGTGCCGTCGCCCTGGAAGCGGATATCGAAGCCTTCCTCGCGGGCGATCTCCTTCGGGAAATCTGCGGCGAGGCGCAGTTCCTGGAAGAAGCGCCGCGTCTCGTCGGCACCATAGCGGGCCTTGAGCTCACCGATCCCCATTTTGACCGGCGGATAGCTCATGAAGCCGCCGTTCCGGCTCGACGCGCCCCAGGCGATCGGACCAGCCTCCAGGACGGCCGCCTCGATGCCGAACTGCTTGCCGAGGTGATAGGCGGTCGACAGACCGGTGTAGCCGCCGCCGATCACGGCGACGTCGACGCTGATGTTGCGGTCGAGCCGCGGGAAGTCGCGCCGGGTCGCGGTCGCCTCCCAGTAGGAGGGTTCGAGGCGCGTGGTGTCGTAGAGCGATCGGTCGAAGACGGGTGTGAACATGGGCGCAGGCTAGCCCATCTCACGATCGCAGGGGAAGGGCGCCTCCTGCGGTCGTCGGGAAACGGTCAGGAGGCGATATCGACATCCATGATGTCATTGGCGGCGAGCTGCACGAAATCAGTCAGCTCTTCGAGTGTCACCATGTCGGCCCTGATCGCCCCGCGACGGGGATCGGCCTCGAACGGGGCCGCCGACCAATGGGTGAAGGCGCGCTGGGCAATCACCTCGGCACCAATAAGCGTGCAGGAGCCCAGCTGCGGATCGACGATGTGGCGCAGGAAGGCCTCATTGACGTTCCGCCGCGTCCCTTCCATCACCGTGGCGATGAAGGGCGGCTCGCACAAGATGCCGCCGGTGAGGCCCTTGCGCGCCGCGATCTGCGCCATGCGTTGCGAGAACAGCGTCAGGGCACCCGTGAAGGCTGACCCATCGGCGGCGTGCTTGTCGGGGATGACGCTGAAGTACCCCAGTCTGAAGAGGACCATGATCGCTCCGGGTTTGATATTACCTCTAACCGAGAGATGTTAACGGGCGGTTCCTGTCTTCAAGCAACTTGGAGTGGTGACCGCGAATGATGATGCACGTCCTCTTGGGCACGATTGCCCTTGCCTTTCGGGGGCGCGCCCTTACGTGAGAGCGCGGATTGGACCCTTCGCATGCAAGCTTTCTACGAACTTGCCGGGCTGTTCGCCTCGGCTTTTCTGTCGGCCACCATCCTTCCCGGCTCCTCGGAAGCGGTCCTGATCGGCGTCATGGCGCTCGGAACGGTCGCGACCTGGCAGGCGGTCGCGATCGCCACGGTCGGCAATGTGATGGGCTCGCTCCTCAACTGGGCGATCGGCTTCTTCTTCGGCTCCTACCGCGACCATCCGCGCTTTCCGCTGTCGAAGGAAAAGTTCGATAAATATGCCGACTGGTTCCGGCGCTGGGGCGTGTGGTCGCTGTTCCTGTCCTGGGTGCCTCTGATCGGCGACGCGCTGACGATCGTGTCGGGCGTCATGCGCTGCAACGTGTTCCTCGTCGCCCTGATCGTGTTCCTGGCGAAGGGCGCGCGCTACATCGTCGTGGCCGCAGCCGCCGGCGCCGTGCTCTGATCTCCCCAGACGCCCGGTCGACGCCGGACCTCGACTGCGTGTAGGAGAGGGCGCGTTTCAGGATCCGATCATGGCCGATCTCCACCGACCTCTGCCCCTGCGACCGACGCCGGAGACGGCCTGGGGCGACCATCGCCGGATCCGTTTCGACCGCGAGGATCCGCGCTGGCACGAACCCCTCGTCGCTCTCGCCGCCGAGGGCCTCGTTGTCGACGCCTGGTACGCCCGGCGCGACGGGGCGAACGAACCCTATAACCGGCCGATCGCGGGCGCGATCGAGACGGTGTACGCGAGGCGCTCCGTCGCGACCCTTTTGAAGGCTGCCGACCGCAGCCTCGCGCCGCTCGGCCTGCGCCTGAAGATCGTCGACGCCTGGCGGCCGGTCGAGACGCAGGCGGGGCTGTGGGCCTTCTTCTGGGACAAGCTCGCCCGGGAGAACCCGGAACTGGATGAGGCCGGGCTCGAGGCGCTGGTTCGCACTTTCGTCTCCGATCCGCGGCGCTTCGATCCGGACGACGACACCACCTGGCCGATCCATTCGACCGGCGGGTCCGTCGACGTGATGCTCGTCGATGCGGCGAGCGGCGTGATGCTCGATCACGGCGCCGGCTTCGACGAGGCGCATGAGCGCTCCTTCACGGACCACTACGAGCGCCTCCTCGCCGAGGGGGCGATCGGGCCGGAGGATCCGCGTCTCACCAACCGTCGGATCCTCGTCAACGCCATGGTTAACGCCGGGTTCACGAATTATGTCTACGAGTTCTGGCACTTCGACTATGGAACGCAGCTTCATGTCCTGACGCGGCGCGTATGGGGCGAGGCCGATCCGGAGCGGGCCTGGTACGGAACGACGCGGCCCTGACCGGTCGCGCGAGAGGCTGAGAAGAATGCTGCCGACCTTCGTCGCCAAGGGCGCCCCCCATGCCTATCAGAGCCTCGGACCGGCGCTGACGGCCGAGACGCCGCATGTGATCTGGGGCCATGGCTGGGGGCAGAGCCACGCCGCTTTCCTGCCGCTCGCCCGCACGCTCGAACGTCACGCCCACCACACGGTGCTCGACTTCCCGGGCTTTGGCGAAAGCCCGATCCCGCCCGCGGTCTGGGGGACGCAGGACTATGCCGACGCGCTCGCCGACTGGCTCCGCACCCTGCCACGCGGACGGCGCGTTTATGTCGGCCACTCCTTCGGATGCCGGGTAGCGCTGCGACTCGCCGCGCGCCATCCCGACGTCGTCGACGCCCTGGTGCTCGCGGCGGGCGCGGGCCTCAAGCGGCAGCGCAGCCTCGTCGAGCGGGCGCGGATCTTCGTGAAGGTGCGGCTCTACAAGACGCTGAAGCTCGCCGAGCGGCTCGGCCTCGACGTCAGCGCGCAGAAGGCGCGGTTCGGTTCGGCCGATTACCGCAATGCCGGGGCGCTGCGACCGATCTTCGTCGCCGTCATCGCCGAGGACCAGACCGAGGTCGCGCGCCAGATCCGCTGTCCCGTCGCCCTGCTCTACGGCGAGAAGGACGGCGAGACGCCGCCGGAGATCGGCGAACGTCTGTCGAAACTCATCCCCGGGGCGACGCTCGCGGTGCTGCCCGGGCTCGACCATTACTCGATCCTGACCGACGGCGCGCCGCAGATCACCTATGCCGTCAGCCGGATGCTGGAGGGTTGATCGTCCATGCTCGACGCGTTTGCCCCGCAATTCGCCTTCCTCATCGCCCTGGCCGGCTTCGTCCCCTTCGCGGCGAAGCGCCTCCTGACCTATCTGCACGTCTTCCAGCAGGAGGAATATGACGGGCCGCGCTTCCTCGCCTGGATGCGCGCCGGCCTCGTCATCGACAAGCGGCTGTCGCTGATGCTGCTCGCGCTCACCGCCCTGTCGCTGGTCTACCCGGCGCCGCCGATGATCGTCGGCGCCTTCATGGCGCTCGCCTGCGGGCTCGCGGCCTGGCGCGAGAGCGATCCGCGCGTCGTCGCGAAGAAGAAGCTCGCCATGACCGAGCGGGCGACGCGCATCTACCGTCTGGCGCTGCTTCTCCTCGGCACGGCCGGCCTCGTGATCGCCGCGATCGGTCTCCCCGTCTGGCTGGTGATCCTGCTCGTCCAGGCGATTCCCTTCGCGCTCGTCGCCGCCGTGATGATCCTGCAGCCGCAGGAGGACCGCATCCAGAAGCGGTTCTGGGACGAGGCGCATGAGAAGCTCGGGCGTCTCGCGCCCGTCGTGATCGGCATCACCGGCTCCTTCGGCAAGACGTCGACCAAGCACATCCTCGGGCACATCCTCGAAACCTCGGGTTCTGCGATCATCACGCCCGGCTCGGTCAACACGCCAATGGGCATCGCCCGCATCATCCGCGAGAAGCTCGAGCCGCATCACCGCCATTTCGTCGTCGAGATGGGCGCCTACGGGCCGGGCTCGATCGAACGGCTGTGCCGGCTGGCGCCGCCCGATATCGCCGTGGTGACGGCCGTCGGCCCGGCCCATTACGAGCGCTTCAAGAGCCTTGACGCCGTCGCGCGCACGAAGTTCGAACTTCCCGCCGCCGCGATCGCGCGCTCAGGGACGGCGATCATCAATGATCAGGTTCTCGCCTTTTCCGACGCACAAAACTTCACCGACGCGCATCGCGGCCAGATGATCATCCTTGGCGAGGGCGCCGATCGCGACGCGATCCTGCGGGGCGTGCGCCAGGAGGCGGATGGGCTCGTCGTCGATCTGTCGTTCAAGGGTGCTGACCACACGCTGCGCGCCCCGCTGTTCGGCCTGCACCATGGTCGCAACATGGCGCTCGCCTTCCTCACCGCGCTGCAGCTCGGCGTCGAGGCGGAGACGGCGCTGATCGCGCTGCGGTCGACGCCGCAGATCAAGCACCGCCTCGAGGTGAAGCGGCAGCCGGGCGGCGCGACCATCATCGATGATGGCTACAACTCCAACCCCGCCGGCTTCGCCTCCGCGCTCGATCTCCTCCCGACGCTGGTCGGCGAAGGCGGGCGCCGCATCCTCGTCACGCCCGGCATGGTCGAACTCGGCGAGGCGCATGAGAGCGAGCACCGGGCCATCGGCGAGAAGGCTGCGGGCCGCGTCGACATCCTGCTCGCGGTCGCAGCCCATCGCATCGGCGCGCTGATCGAGGCCTATCGGGCCGGCAATCCCGATGGCAGTGTCGTCGAATGCGCAAACTTCGCCGAGGCCCAGGGCTGGATGAGCCGCAACCTCGTCGCCGGCGACGTCGTCTTGATCGAGAACGACCTGCCGGATCTTTACGAGCGCAAGCTCTCGCTGTGAGGCAGCACGCCGGGCCTTGCCTTGTCAGGCCTCGGCGTGTTTGCTCGACCCATGTCCCGCGACCCGTCCCTCACTCGCTCCGCGCCACGCTACACGCCGGCCGAACTGACCGACCGGCTGATCCGCTTTCCGACGGTGAGCGACCGGACGAACCTGCCCCTGATCGAGTTCGTCGCCGACTATCTCGCCGCCCATGGCATCGAGAGCGTGCGCCTGCCGAATGCGACGGGCGACAAGGCGGCGCTCTTCGCCACGATCGGGCCGACCGATCGTCCCGGCGTCTGTCTCTCCGGCCATGTGGACGTGGTTCCGGTCGAGGGACAGGCCTGGTCGATGCCGGCCTTCGAGCCGCGCCTCGCCGATGGGCGCCTCTACGGGCGCGGATCCTGCGACATGAAGGGGTTTGTGGCGACCGCCCTCGCGCTCGTGCCGGAGTTCAAGTCGGCGCGGCTGTCGGCCCCGATCCATCTCGCGCTCTCCTATGACGAGGAGATCACCTGCCTCGGCAGCCTCGACATGATCGCGCGTTTCGGGGTCTCGGTGCCGCACCCGATCGCCTGCATCGTCGGGGAGCCGACCTCGATGCGCGTCGTCGATGCGCATAAGTCGGCGGCGGGCTATGAGGTCATCGTCACCGGCCGGCCGGCCCATTCGGCGCTGCCCCATCTCGGCGCGAACGCGATTCACGCCGCGGCGCGGCTCATCGTCGAACTCGAGACGCTCGGCGAGGAACTCACCCGGCGCGGCGATCCGTCCGGGCGTTTCGATCCCGCCTGCTCGACGTTGCAGGTCGGCCAGATCGAGGGCGGTGAGGCGATCAACATCGTCCCCGCCCGCACCCGCTTCACCTTCGACCTGCGGGGGCTTCCCACGCTCGACCGCGACGAGATCCCCGGTCGCCTCGCTGCCTTCAGCCGCGACACGGTCGAGCCGCGTCTTAGGGCGACGGCGCCCGAGGCGATGGTCGAGATCAGCGAGGACGTCTTCGTGCCGGCGCTGGGGCCGGAGCCGGGATCGATCGCCGAGACGCTGGCGCTGCGCTGTGCCGGGCAGAACGGCACGGAGACGGTCTCCTACGTCACCGAAGCCGGCCATTTCCAGGCGGCCGGCATCCCGACGGTCGTGTGCGGGCCGGGCTCGATCACGCAGGCCCATCGCGCCGATGAGTTCGTGGCGCTCTCCGAGCTCGAGGCCTGTGCCGCCTTCCTGCGCCGTCTTGCGGCATCGCTTGCCTGAAACCTGGGCAGAACTCGCGCCTTTCCCGCTGCGGGACACGCCGTTCAGCGGGCGTTAACCTTTGGCATGGATCGTGAATGGCGCAGGCGAAACCACATGACGGAGTGTCCGTGCCGGATCCGATCCTGATCATCCTGCACCAGGAGCACTCGACGCCCGGCCGCGTCGGGCGGCTTCTGCGCGAGCGCGGCCATGCGCTCGACATTCGGCGTCCGCGCTTTGGCGATCCCTTGCCCGACACCCTCGACGGCCATGCCGGCGCCGTGATCTTCGGCGGCCCGATGAGCGCGAACGATTCCGAGGACTGGATCAAGGCCGAGATCGACTGGATCAACGTGCCGCTGCGCGAGGCGAAGCCCTTTCTCGGCATCTGCCTCGGCGCGCAGATGATGGTGAAGACGCTCGGTGGACGGGTCGCGGCGCGGCCCGACGCCCGGGCGGAGATCGGTTACTGGCCGATCACGCCGACGGCGCTCGGCGCGGCACTGCTCGACTGGCCGAGCCACGTCTATCATTGGCATTCGGAGGGCTTCGAGAAGCCTGCCTGCTGCGAGCGCCTCGCGACCGGGGAGACCTTCGAAAACCAGGCGATCCGACGGGGCCGCGCCTTTGGAATCCAGTTCCATCCCGAGGTGACGCACGCCATGCTGTGCCGCTGGACTGTCTGCGCCGACGAAAAGCTCGCCGTGCCCGGCGCTCAGGACCGGGTCACGCAGATCGCCGGGCGCTTCCAGCACGATCCGGCGGTGCATCGCTGGCTCGAAGGCTTCCTCGACCTCTGGCTCGCGCCGGCCGAGGCGCAGGTATCGCTCGCCGCCGCCGAGTGAAAGGGGCGCGGGTCGCCGACCGCGCCTCCCGGTCATCACGGATTGCGCGCGTGCGGCTTGTGGAATAGGCCTTGTGCCACCTGTCGACGCGAAGCCTCGCCGAGACCTGCCCCGTCCGGATCCGCCGATGCTTCGCCGCTTCTACGACCGCATGGTCGACATGTCCGCGAGCCCCCATGCGCTTTGGGTGCTGGCCTTCGTCGCCTTTGCCGAGAGTTCGGTCTTCCCGATCCCACCCGACGTCATGCTGGTGCCGATGACGGTGGCGCGACCGAAAAGCGCCTATCTCTATGCCGCGATCTGCACCATCGCCTCGGTGCTCGGCGGTCTCGCCGGCTACGCCATCGGGTCGATGCTGTTCGACACGGTCGGTCAGTGGCTCGTGCGCGTCTACGGCATGCATGACGGCATGGAGGAATTCCGGGCCATGTATGCCCATTGGGGCGCCTGGATCATCCTGCTCAAGGGCATCACGCCGATCCCCTACAAGCTGGTGACGATCACGGCGGGGTTCGCCGGGTTCGATCTCCTGACCTTCACGATCCTGTCGCTGATCACGCGGGGCCTGCGGTTCTTCGTGCTCGCCGGCCTCCTGCATCGGTTCGGCATGCCGATCCGCCGCTTCATGGAAGCCCATCTCGGCCTCGTCACGGCAGCGCTTGCCGTCTTCGTGATTGGCGGTTTCGTCGTGGTGCGGTACCTCGTCTGATCATGCCGACCCTGCCGCCGATCCTCGCCCGTGATCCCGTCCGCAGCGCCGCGATGCTGGCGGCGCTCGCCGCCGCGCTCGTGATGGGCGCGGCCTATGTCTTTCAGTACGGCTTTGGCTATGAGCCCTGTCCGCTGTGCCTGAAACAGCGCTGGCCCTATTATCTCGCCATCCCCGTCGCCGCTCTTCTGGCGCTGACGGCGGACCGGCTGCCGCGCGCGGCCGCGATCGCCGGGCTCGTGCTCCTCGCGGGGCTCTTCGCCTGGGGGCTTGCTCTCGGCGTCTATCAGGCAGGGGCCGAATGGGCGTTCTGGCCGGGACCGAGTGATTGCGCCGGCGGCAACAGCGCCACGACGCCAGGCGATGTCGGGGGCCTTCTGGGAGCGATCAGCGACAGCAAGGTCGTGTCGTGTACCGATCCGAGCTTTCGCTTCCTCGGGCTGTCCTTCGCCGGCTGGAACGCGGTCGTGATGGCCGGCCTGCTCGCGACAACGCTCGCCGGCGCCGCGCTCGCCCTGCGTCAGGGCTCGAGCTCGGTATCCCAATAGAGATAGTCGAGCCAGCTATCGTGCAGATAGTTCGGCGGGAAGAGCCGGCCGTTCTGGTGCAGGTCGGCGAGCGTTGGCGCGAAGGGCTTTTGCATCGGATGCATGCCGATCTCCGCCGGCATGGCGCCGCCCTTGCGCAGATTGCAGGGCGAACAGGCGGCGACGACGTTCTCCCAGGTGGTGAGACCGCCGCGTGAGCGCGGGATGACGTGGTCGAAGGTCAATTCGTCGCGCGTGCCACAATACTGGCAGGAGAAGCGGTCGCGCAGGAAGACGTTGAAGCGCGTGAAGGCCGGATTGCGCGAGGGCTTGACGTAGGTCTTGAGCGAGACGACCGAGGGCAGGCGGAACTCGAAGGTCGGACTTCGAACGACCTTGTCATATTCCGAGACGATGTTCACCCGATCGAGGAAGACCGCCTTGATGGTGTCCTGCCAGGACCAGAGCGACAGCGGATAGTAGGATAGGGGGCGGTAGTCGGCGTTCAGCACCAAGGCCGGGCAGGCCTCCGGAGAGACCGGCGTTTGGAACACGGGTGGCGAAACATGCGCCGTCAAGACGCGCTCCCTCCTCCAAGCCCAGAGCAGACGATGCAAATCGTCTGCCCGCTTAATGTATGATCAACATGTCGATCTTGTGAAGGGGGACTCCGGCGCTGTCCCGTCGCTGCTCACAGGGCCGGAAAACCATCGATGCTGACGGCGTTCTTCTCGCGACGATAGGCGGCGAGACCCTCTTCGCCCTTCGACGCGGCCCAGCGCGTCAGCGTGTCACGCTCGCCCTCATAGCCGTAGAGCGGGACGGCGAAGCCACATGAGGTCTGCACGAGATCGACGTCGAGCGTGACGATCTGGCGCACGCCGAGCGGATCGGTACCGGCGAAGGCCTCCGCGCGCAGAGCATCGAAGGCGGGCGTCCCGAGCGGCAGGCTCGTGCCTGTGCCATAAAGCCGCAGGATCAGCGGCGCGCCGTCGAAGGCGCAGAACATGATGGTGAGGCGCGGGTTCTGGCGCAGATGTGCGGCCGTCTCGTTACCGCTGCCGGTGCGGTCGAGATAGCAGACCCGCCGCTCGCCGAGCACGCGGAAGGCGTCGAGGCCCTTGGGCGACAGGTTCACGCGCCCGGTTGCCGCCGCCGACGCGACGAAGAAGACGTGCTGGCGCTCGATGAAGGCGCGATGGTCGTCACGGATGCGGTCGAATTGCTTGGCCATGGGAAGACTCTTGCAGCGGAAGAGGCGTCTGCCTCGGTCAGTCGAACCGCAACAGCGGTTCGCCGGGATAGAACACCGCTTCGCCGCGCGACACGGCATGGGCGGCACAACGTCGATCGATGCGTAAGGCGAAATCCTCGGCGAGAACGGCCGAAGCCGCCTTGTCGGTCATGGCGGTGATCAATGCCGGCAGAGCCTCACCCCGGCCTGCGGCAAACAGGATTTCGGCCGCCATGGCCGCCTTTGCGGGATCCGCCGAAAAGCTTTCGGGCGCGTCGCCCGCCGCGACGGCGGCCGCCACGGCCCTGAAGGCCGACCAGTCCGGTTCGCCGGGCGTGGCGATTTCGGCGGGCGGGGTCTGTGGCAGATCTCTGCCTGCCGCGATGGCCCCGCCCAGCGCCCGCGCCGCTGACGCCCAGCGCAGCACGACGAGCACCGCGCCGTCGTGATGCCGTCGCGAGGTCAGGCTGATCGGCGCCAGGGTGTTGTCGAGCCATTTCTCCGGGCCCTTTACCGTGACCAGAGCCCGGTAGGTCGCCAGCCAACCGGCGGCCGGGTCGCGCAACGGATCGGGCTCGCCCCGTCCGAAGGCGGGCAGCAGGACAGCGGAGGCGGCCAGCGTCGACGTCAAGTCGCCGGTCTGGTTGATGTAGGGCAGCGTGAAGTCCGCTTCCCCGAGACGCGACGCGATCCGGAAGGCCGCATTGAACGCCGTCCGGTTGAACGCAGCCTCGAGACCGCCCTGCAGTCCGGCGCGAGGCAGGTCCGCCATGTTGTTGACGGCCGGTATCCAGTACCAAGCTTCCTCCATGCCACGCGCCCGGTCCGGTGGCAGCGTGGCTAGGAAGGCGGTCCAGGGCTTGCGGTCCCGAACGGTGGCCAGAATTCCCGCGGTGAGAAAATCGAGCCCCTTCGCCTGCGTCTCTCCGGCGATCGCCGTCTTTTCGGCATCCGGCAGGTCGATGAGCGCGATCGCAAGGGCCTTCTCGATCATCATCCGCTGCGTCGGCTCGCTCGCCGCGAGAGCATCGAGGAGGAGTGCGCGGTTGTTCGAGCGAATGAGGACGCGTTGGGCGGCCGTGTGGAACTGCGACGCGGCGATCGTCGCGATGGAGCCGGGATCCACTGGGCCGTTGGCAACCCTGTAGGCCGTCGACAGTTCGTCCGCACGGCGTGCCTTGGCGGCGACCAGTGCGTCGACGGTCTTGCTGGCCTCGGCACCGGTGAGGGCGCCATAGCGGATCAGCAGGAAGGCGGAGAGGGTGCCGATCCGGCGGGCGGGAAATCGCGGCATCGCTTCACGCGCCGAGAGCGCGTGCTGCGAGAGCGCGACGAGGGCCGGCTGTTCGCGGCAGGCGGGACCGGCAGCGGCCGGCGCGCTCATTGCGAGGATCGCCACGAGGCCCAGCGCGGCAGCGAAGCCCGTACGCCCATCCCACCGTGACAGCATCGCAGTCGGGTTGGTCCAGCGCATCGTCGACCTCCTCACCCAGATGCCGCAGCATCGGATGGATCGCGCTCGACCGCAATCCTGACGTGTCTCAGGCCTCGGTGCCGCCGAAGAGGTTCATGTCGTCGCGATGGATCATCTCGGCACGGCCGCGATAGCCGAGCACCTCCTCGATCGCCCGGCTCTTGCGGCCGGCGATCCGGATCGCGTCACCGACGTCATAGGCGACGAGGCCGCGCCCGATCTCGGCTCCGGACGGATCGCGGATGATCACGGCGTCGCCGCGCGAGAAATTGCCGTCGACGCGGGTGACGCCGGCCGGCAACAGGCTGGCGCCGGTGAGGAGGGCACGCGCGGCGCCGGCATCGACATGCACGGCACCGCGCGGCTCGAGCTGGCCGGCGATCCACTTCTTGCGTGCCGTGACGGGAGTCGAGGGGGTGAGGAACCATGTGCAGGGGCCACCGGCCTCGATGCGGGCGAGCGGTGCTTCCACCTTGCCGGAGGCGATGACCATCGCCGTGCCGCCTCCCACCGCGATCTTGGCCGCCTCGACCTTGGTGCGCATGCCACCACGCGACAGTTCGGAGCCGGCGGCGCCGGCGCCCGCCTCGATCTCGGCGGTGATGCGCGGCACGACCGGGATCAGTGTGGCGGTCGGGTCCTCGTGGGGCGGGGCGGTGTAGAGCCCGTCAATGTCCGACAGCAGCACCAGGCAATCGGCCCCCGCCATCGTCGCGACGCGGGCGGCGAGGCGGTCATTGTCGCCATAGCGGATCTCGCTCGTCGCGACGGTGTCGTTCTCGTTGACGACGGGGATGCAGCGCAGTTCGAGCAGCTTGCCGATGGTGTTGCGGGCGTTGAGGTAGCGACGTCGCTCCTCGGTGTCGCCCAGCGTGACGAGGATCTGCGCGGCGGTGAGGCCGTGGACGCCGAGCGTTTCGGCCCAGACGCGCGCCAGCGCGATCTGGCCGACGGCCGCCGCCGCCTGGCTCTCCTCGAGGGCGAGGGGGCCGCGCGGGAGTTTCAGGACGGTCCGGCCGAGGGCGATCGCGCCCGAGGAGACGACGACGATCTCGGCGCCGCGCGCCGCGTGGCGGGCGAGATCGGTGGCGAGCGAGGTAAGCCACTCATGCTTCAGCCGGCCCTTGCCCTGATCGACGAGGAGCGAGGAACCGATCTTCACGACGAGGCGGCGGAAGGAGGAGAGGTCGGGCGTCATGGCGCCCGACCTTTGCCATGGAAGACTTCCGGTGCAAAGGGGCTCGCGGCAGTCGCGGGCCCCGCGCCGGTCTCAGCTCAGCGGGATGCGATCCTTGTTGGCGGCGAGCCAGGCGTCGAGGCTCTGCAGCGCCGGGTTGAGCTCGCGCGAGAAGGCGACGCTGCGGGCCTTGCCGAAATCCTCGGCGAACTCGGCATAGAACTGGAACATGTTGCCGAGATCATCCGCGCCCGGAAAGCCGAAGCCGCGATAGGTCGCGGGGCTGATCGCCTGATAGACGACCGGCTTGCCCAAGGCGCGCGCCATGGCGGCGGCCATCTCGGCGCCCGTCGGCTGCTCGCCCGACACGCCGATCGACTTGCCGATCAGGTCGGGACGCTTGAACACGCCATAGGCGCAGCGGCCGATATCCTCGGCGGCGATGCCGGCCATCGGGCTGTCCGCCATGGGCAGGGTCAGGGTCAGCGTGCCGTCCGGACCGGGCTTGGGGCCCATGCCGAAATAGATGAAGTTCTCCCAGTAGAAGGAGGTGTGGAACAGGGTCGTCGGCACGCCCGCGGCCGCGAAAAGGGCGTTCGCCTCGCCCTTGGCGTCGAGATGGGGAACCTTGTATTTGCCCTGCAGCGTCGGCATCCGGTCATCCGACAGCGGCACCCAGCGGCGCGTATCCTCGAGCGTCGACCAGATCGCGTGCTTGATGCCGGTGGCCTTCGCCGCGCGCGCCATGTTGCCGGCCTCGGCGATTTCCTTCTCCGGCGAGAAATGCGCCCAGAAGAAGGTGACGAAGAAGGCGCCGTAGCAGCCCGTGAGCGCCTTGACGAGGCTCGCCTCGTCATCGACGTCGCCGGCGACGACTTCCGCGCCGAGGGCCGCGAGTTCCTTGGCCTTGTCGCTGGTCGGATCGCGCGTGATGGCACGCACCGCGAAACCGCCGGCGGGGTCCGCCAGGATGGCGCGGACGAGGCCGCCGCCCTGTGCGCCCGTCGCGCCCGTCACGGCAATGATCTTCTTGTCCGACATGGTACCTCCCAAATGGTTTCCGATGCGCTGTCGCTGCTGCGGCTGGATGGCGGCCGCCGCGCGGAATGCTCTGCGCGTTCGATCCGCCGGATGCGGAACGGTATCTCGTTAGCGGTTCGGTGAGAGGCGGGCAATCGCAGGGCCGCAGGCCGCGCTTGCAGCGCTGCAAGCGCCAACCGGCGCAAGGGTTGGCCGCGAACGCCTGAGCGTACGCGGTAACCCCAGACGGACCGGTTCTGCCGTCAGAAGAAGGCCTGGATCCCGGTCTGGGCCCGGCCGAGGATCAGGGCATGGACGTCGTGCGTGCCCTCATAGGTGTTCACGGTCTCGAGGTTCTGGGCGACGCGCATGACGTGATACTCGTCGGCGATGCCGTTGCCGCCATGGATGTCGCGGGCCATGCGGGCGATGTCGAGCGCCTTGCCGCAATTGTTTCGTTTCATCAGGCTGATCGCCGGCGGCTCCGCCGTCTTGGCGTCGAGCAGGCGGCCGAGCTGGAGCGCGCCGAGCAGGCCGAGCGCGATCTCGGTCTGCATGTCCGCGAGCTTCTTCTGGATGAGCTGCGTCGCAGCGAGCGGCTTGCCGAACTGCTTGCGATCGAGCGCATATTGGCGCGCGCGATGCCAGGCGAATTCCGCAGCACCCATCACGCCCCAGGCGATGCCGTAGCGCGCCTTGTTGAGGCAGCCGAAGGGGCCGCCGAGGCCCTTGGCATTCGGCAGAAGGTTCGCTTCCGGCACGAAGACGCCGTCGAGCACGATCTCGCCGGTGATCGAGGCACGCAGCGACAGCTTGCCCTCGATCTTCGGGGTCGAGAACCCCTTCATGCCGCGCTCGACGACAAAGCCGCGAATGACGTCGTCGAGCTTGGCCCAGACGACGGCGATGTCGGCGATCGGCGAATTGGTGATCCACATCTTCGAGCCGGTCAGCTCGAAGCCGCCCGGCACCTTCACGGCGCGGGTCTTCATGCTCGCGGGATCGGAGCCGGCATCCGGTTCCGTCAGGCCGAAGCAGCCGACCAGTTCGCCGGTGGCGAGACGCGGCAGCCACTTCTTGCGCTGCTCCTCGGTGCCGTAGCTGTAGATCGGATGCATGACCAGCGACGACTGAACGGACATGGCCGAGCGATAGCCGGAATCAACCCGCTCGACCTCTCGGGCGACGAGGCCATAGGCGACATGGCCGAGACCCGCCCCGCCATAGGCTTCGGGGATGGTCGCGCCGAGCAGGCCCAGTTCGCCCATCTCGGTCATGATCGAGCGGTCGAATTCCTCGTTGCGATAGGCCATGAGGACGCGCGGCATCAGCTTTTCCTGCGCATAGTCCCGCGCCGTGTCGCGGACGAGGCGCTCCTCCTCCGTCAGCAGGCTGTCGAGCGACAGCGGATCGGTCCAGTCGAAGGCGTCGGCCTTCCGGGTCTCGGCGAGCTTCACGGCAGGTTCGGCCATGACGGGTCTCCAATGTGATCACAAATTTTCGGCACCATGATGAAAACCGGTCGTTCCGTCAATTCGACGCAGGTTGAAGCCCATGCGGCGCTTGGCATCACATGCGCGTCGGACGTCACCCCTGGGTCTTGTCGCAGGACAGGCCGATCACCGCCGAGGGTGCATCGCCGCCGGTCGCCGCCGGGGTGACGCCCTGCGCCCGAAGGAAGGCCGAAACGAAGAGCGGGCGCAGGCCGATGGCCTTGTCGCCGTCGACGCCGATGCGCGGCGAGACGAGCCCACCGGCCTCGTCGAAGAGGAAACCGGCGCTCATCGGTCCAGCAGCGAGGAAACGCCGGGCATCCGCATTGGGACCGGAGGTTGCGGTGATGGCGGCCGCGGCCGTCACGACCGACCCGTCCTCGCCGCGCGCCGCCGTCTGGAGCGTCGCGGCGTCGACGAGCGGCGCGGCGCTGATCATGACTGGCGACGGTCCCGGCTTGTCGAGACGCACCAGCGCGAGATTGTTGACGGGATCGCCGGCGATGACGGTCGCGGTGCCACCCTTGGCGACGGCGAGCGTCTCGCAGCCGACGACGAGATCGGCGGTCGTCAGGACGTCACCCTTCGCCGACACGACGACGCCGAGGCCATCGCGCTTGGCATAGACCACGCCCGGCAGGAAGGGCAGCGGCGGTCCGGCGGGAGCCGTGACCGGGGTCGCTGCCTCCGTCGCCGACTGGCCGCCGGGTCCGGTCGGGGATGCGATCAACAGCGGCGCGAGCTGGCCCTCGGCCTCCAGCGAGGAGGCCATGGTGATCGGCACCCGGTCGAATTCGGGCGACATCTTCGGGTCCCAGCCGACGACGAAACCTCGCGTCCCGGCCGTCGTGGCGAGGAAGCGCATGTAGAAGCTCTTGCCGTCGACCGTGCCGGCGATGACGAAGAATTCCGGCTTCATCAGGGAATAGGTGACGGTGCGACCCTCGCGCGGCTTCTTCAGCCGCTCGAACAGCGCGGCGAAGTCCTCGTCCTCCTTGGGGTAGAACAGGATGTCGACCGTGACGCTGTCCTTGGGCGAGGAGAATTTCGGGCCGCGCTTGCCCTCGGTCCGTTTGGTCACGATCTTGGCGGGATAGAGAAGGGTCGCCCCCTTTTCCGTGACGGATTTGAAGCCGTAGGCGGCACTGACTTTCGCCGCTTCCGCCTCGAGCCGCTTGCGCTCCGCCGCGAGCAGGATGCCGGTCTCGGGTGCCTTGATCCGCTTCTGGAAGGCCTTGATGGCCTCGAAGGTGCGCTTGCCGAACTCGCCCGAGGCGAGGGCATTGAGATCGCCGGTGAGAATCAGGCTGCGCTGGAGCGCAGCGGTCTCGGTGACCCCGGCCGTGTCGGCGGCGGCCTTGGCGGCATCGAACTGCGGGTTGGGCGCGGCCGTGGCCGCCGTCTGGGCCAGGGCCGGGTGCGGACCGGCCGACGGCAGAAAAGCAGTCGCGGCGAGCAGGGTCAGGACCAGAGGGAGGCTCTTTTGCATCATGGATTCTCCGCTGCTCCGTTTCACGCCGACCTCGAGGCCTTCGATCACACGACAGGCTAGCGCCGCGGCGCCGGTCGTCGTCAAGCCCATGCGGGGCGATGACCCACCTGCCGCCCGTCATGCTGCTGGACGATATCGTCCACGTCCCTGTATCCTGCGACCGGGCTGAACAATCGATACGGAATTGCGCCTATGTCTGACGCCTTGTCGCGCGCGGCGGGTCTCGTGTGCTGGTCAGGCCCGGTCACACCGATTCCGCTCGGCGGCGGCATCACCAACACGAATTTCACGGTCGAGGATCGCGGCAGGCGCTACGTGGTGCGCATCGGCGGCGATATCCCCGTCCATCACATCAGCCGCGCCAATGAACTCGCGGCGAGCCGCGCCGCGGCGGCGGCCAGTGTGTCGCCGGCCGTCTTCCACCACGAGCCGGGGGCCCTCGTCATCGACTTCATCGAGGGGAAGACCTTCACGGCGGCGGATGTGCGCGACCCGCGCCATCTCGGCGCCCTCGTCGAACTCATCCGGCGCTGTCATCGCGAGATACCCGCGCATTTTCGCGGATCGGCGGCGATCTTCTGGGTGTTCCACGTGCTGCGCGACTATGCCCACACGCTCCACGAGGCCGGCAGCAGGCACGTGCCGATCCTCCCGCGCCTGATCGCCGAGGCCGCGAGACTCGAACGCCGGGTCGGGCCGGTCGACATCGTCTTCGGGCACAATGATCTGTTGCCGGCGAATTTTCTCGACGACGGTCGACGTCTGTGGCTGGTCGACTGGGACTATGCCGGCTTCAACTCGCCGCTGTTCGATCTCGGCGGCCTCGCCTCCAACGCGGAGATGCCGGCCGACGATGCGGAACGGGTGCTCGAGGCCTATTTCGGGCGGCCGGTCGACGACGGCCTGCGGCGCAGCGCCGCCGCCATGACCGCCGCCTCGCTGTTGCGCGAGACGATGTGGAGCATGATCTCCGAGATCCACTCCAGCCTCGACTTCGACTACGCCGCCTACACCGCCGAGAACCTGAAGCGCTATGAAGCCGCACTTCGGGCCGTCGAGGCGATGGACTGATGCCACCGATCTGGAAACGACCATGACCGAACTGCCCAAGTCAGAGTTGCGCACGTCCGAGGCGCCCAAGAGCGACCTTCCGAAGAGCGCCAAGATCATCATCATCGGGGGCGGAATCGTCGGCTGCTCGACGGCCTATCACCTCGCCCGGATGGGGCTGACGGATGTGATCGTGCTGGAGCGCGGCAAGCTGACATCCGGATCGACCTGGCACGCGGCCGGGCTTGTCGGGCAGCTGCGCACCAACGCCAATGTCACCCAGCTCCTCGGCTATTCGGTGTCGCTCTACGACCGGCTTGAAGCGGAAACGGGCCTCGCCACCGGGTGGAAGCGCAATGGCGGCCTCCGGCTTGCCTGCAACGCCGAGCGCTGGACGGAGGTGAAGCGCCAGGCGACGACCGCCCACAGCTTCGGGCTCGACATGCATCTCCTGACACCCAAGGAGGCGCAGGATCTATGGCCGCTGATGCAGGTCGACGACGTCGTCGGCGCGGCCTTCCTGCCGACGGATGGTCAGGCCTCGCCCTCCGACATCGCCCAGTCGCTTGCCAAGGGCGCGCGCATGGGCGGCGTGACGATCCGCGAGGACATCACCGTCACCGGCATCGAGCTCGCCGGCGACCGGGTACGGGCGGTTCTCACCGATCAGGGCAGGATCGAGGCCGAGAAGATCGTGATCTGCGCGGGGCAATGGTCGCGCGAGATCGGGCGCATGGCGGGCGTCAACATCCCGCTCGTGTCGATGCAGCACCAGTACCTCATCACCGAGCGCATCGAGGGCGTCACGCCCAACCTGCCGACGCTGCGCGACCCCGATCGCCTGACCTACTGGAAGGAGGAGGTCGGCGGACTGGTCATGGGCGGCTACGAGCCCAACCCCAAGCCCTGGGCGACGACCCGCGCGACCGACCCCTTCGCCTTCCAGCTTCTCGACAACGACCTCGAGCATTTCGAGCCTATCCTGGAACTGGCCATCGGCCGCGTGCCGGCGATGGAGACGGCCGGCATCAAGTCCTTCATCAACGGCCCGGAGAGCTTCACGCCGGACGGCAATTTCATCCTCGGTGCGGCGCCGGAGACGAAGGGCGTCTATGTCGGCTGCGGCTTCAACGCCTTTGGCATCGCGTCGGGCGGTGGCGCGGGGATGGCGCTCGCCGAATGGGTGGCGCGCGGCGAGCCGCCCTATGATCTGTGGGCGGTCGACATCCGCCGCTTCGGGCGCGGCCATCTCGACACCAACTGGGTGCGTACCCGCACCATGGAGGCCTATGCCAAGCACTACGCCATGGCGTGGCCCTATGAGGAATATACCTCCGGCCGGCCGCTGCGCCGCTCGCCGCTCTATGATCGGCTGAAGGCACAGGGCGCGGTCTTCGGCGAAAAGCTCGGCTGGGAGCGGCCGAACTGGTTCGCCGGACCGGGCGAGGAGCCGCGCGACATCTATTCCTATGGCCGCCAGAACTGGTTCGCCGCGGTCGGGCGCGAGCACAAGGCCTGCCGCGAACGGGCGGCGCTGTTCGATGAATCGAGCTTCGCCAAGTTCATGGTCACGGGCCGCGACGCGGAGGCGGCGCTGTCCTGGCTCTGCGCCAATGACGTCGCCAAGGCACCCGGCGCGCTGACCTACACCCAGATGCTGAACGCGCGCGGCGGGATCGAGGCGGATATCACCGTGGCGCGGCTGTCGGAGACCGAGTTCTACCTGATCACCGGGACCGGCTTCGCCACGCATGACCATGACTGGATCCAGCGTAACATCCCCGTCGGGCTCGACGCGACGCTGACCGACGTCACCTCGAGCTACACCGTGCTCGCGCTGATGGGGCCGCGTGCCCGCGACATTCTCTCGGCCTGCACGGGCGACGACGTCTCGAACGAGGGCTTCCCCTTCGGTCGCATCCGCCGCATCGCCATCGCCGGCGCGCCGGTGATGGCCGGGCGTGTCACCTATGTGGGCGAGCTCGGCTGGGAACTGCATGTGCCGGTGGAGTTCGCGGCGACCGTCTTCGACGCGCTCACCGCCGCCGGTGCGCCGCATGGCATGGTCAATGCCGGATACCGCGCCATCGAGACGCTGCGGCTCGAGAAGGGCTACCGCGCCTGGGGCGCCGATATCGGACCGGACCACTCGCCGCTGATGGCAGGTCTCGGCTGGGCGGTGAAACTGAAGAAGTCCATCCCCTTCCTCGGTCGCGACGCCCTGCTGGCCCAGGCGCAAAAGCCTCTGCCGCGCCTGATGGCGGGCTTTTTGGTCGATGATCCCGCCATCGTCCTTCTCGGCCGCGAGACCATCTATCGCGACGGCAAACGCTGCGGCTGGCTGTCCTCGGCGGGCTTCGGCCACACGCTCGGCAAGGGCATCGGGTATGGCTATGTGCGGGATCCCGAGGGCGTCGATCAGGACTATGTGCTGTCGGGGTCCTATGAACTCGAGATCGCGACGGAGCGTGTCCCGGCGCGGGTGACGCTCAAGGCGCCCTTCGATCCGGAGAACCTGCGCGTCAAGGCGTGAGGCGCGACGAGGCGGCGCGGCGGGGTTGCGGCGATGCGGTCCTTGTGATCCAAGAACAGCGACGGTCCCGCCATGCCCAGCCTCTTTCGCTTTCTCACCATCCTCGCCCTGCTCGGTGCGCTCGGCTGGGGAGCGGTCTATGGCCTCGCCGTCGGCGTGAAGCCGACGCCGCGCGAGATCATCGTGCCCGTCGATCTGCCGGCGGATGCGCTCGCTCCACCAGTCGCGACGCCGACGCCGGCCTCGACCGCGAAGCCCGCGAGCTGACCCCGTGGGAAGGTCCTCCTCGGACGCCAGCCTGATCGATCAGTTCCTCGACATGGTGGCGGCGGAGCGCGGCGGGGCTCCCAATACGCTCGATGCCTATCGGCGCGATCTGACCGACTATGCCGATTTTCTCGGCGCGCGCGGGCGCGGCCTTGCGTCAGCCGAGACGGGCGACATTCGCGATCACCTCGCCGCGCTGACCGATCTCGGCTTCAAGGCGACGACACTCGCCCGGCATCTCTCCGCGATCCGCCAGTGCCACAAGTTTCTCTATGGCGAGCAGATCCGCAGCGATGATCCGGCGGCGATCCTGGAAGGCCCCAAGCGCGGACGGGCGCTGCCCAAGATCCTCTCCGTCGACGAGGTCGATCGATTGCTCGCGGCCGCGCGCGAAGGCATCGAGGATGCGGACCGCCCGATTCTCGAGCGGTTGCGCGCGGCGCGCCTCACCGCGCTGCTCGAGACGCTCTACGCCTCGGGCCTGCGCGTGTCCGAACTCATGAGCCTCCGGCGCAGCGCCGCGCGGCCCGGGCTCGACGTGATCTCGGTGGTCGGCAAGGGCTCGAAGGAGCGGCTGGTGCCGCTGACGCCGGCAGCGAAGGCGGCGATGGCCCGGTTTCTCGCGCTTCTCGCCGAGGCCGGCCGCGACGGTGCCTCGCCCTGGCTTTTCCCCTCCTTCGGCGCGAGCGGGCATCTCTCCCGCCAGCATTTCGCGCGTGATCTGAAATCGGCCGCGCGCATTGCGGGGATCGCGCCCGATCGCGTCAGCCCGCACGTCTTGCGCCATGCCTTCGCCAGCCATCTCCTGCAGAACGGCGCCGATCTGCGTTCCGTGCAGATGATGCTCGGCCATGCCGACATTGCGACCACGCAGATCTACACCCACGTGCTCGACGAGCGCGTCAAGGCGATGGTGCGCGACCTGCATCCACTCGGCGATGACGACTAGGCGGCCGGCTTCACCGTTCAGGCCCCGATCGCGCCTTGCCGATCGCGGCCGTCGCGGTCATGCTGATCCTGGGGAGATCGTTCATGGCGGATCGTCGGGTTTCGGCCACGGAGCTCACGGAAGGCGATCGCGGCCTCGTGCTGATCCATGACGCGCGGCCCATGAACCGGGCCTTCATGATCGGCGGGACGGTGCTGGTCGCGGTCGCGGCCATCGCGGCGATCGTGATGCATGATCCGGCGCTCTCGGGCGGATCGCTGATCGCATCCGCCGTGATCGCGCTCCTTGCGATCGTCGGCACGATCATCATCGCGCGTGCCCGGATCGGCGGGCGGACGGTGGCGACCTTCGATGCCGTCGATCGGGTCGTCGTGATCGACGTCGCGCCGATCGACGGCACCCCGTCGCAGACGCGCATTCCCTTCGACGCGGTGAAGGAACTTTTTGTCTTCAGCCAGAGCGGCAATGGCAGCCGCGTCCAGACCATGATGCTGGTGCGGACGGATGGCCCGTCGATTAGGCTCGCGCAGGAGCGGCGGGTCGGGGGCGTCGTCGCGCAGCCCGCCGAGCCGCCGCTCGTCGGCTATGCCGACATGATCGCGGCGCGCACCGGCCTGCCCCGCGCCAAGACCCTGCCGGGGGTGATCGCCGCGACCGGGTCCTTCATCGGTGCGCGGCGTGACTAGCGTGCGTCGCGTCTGTCGCGTGAAACGGGCGGTCGCCGCATTGTGATCCGTGCTCCGTGCCTGTAGCTATGCAGGCGCCGGGCCCCGCCGGCCATGTTCTGCCGGATTTCGTCCATGCGTCTCCAGGATTGCCACAACTTCCACGATTTCCGCGACCTCGCGCGCCGTCGCCTGCCGGGGCCGATCTTCAACTACATCGACGGGGGCGCGGACGACGAGGCCACCCTTCGCCGCAACACCGAGAGCTTCGAGCGCTGCGACCTCGTGCCGAACATCCTGCGCGGCGCGGGCTCGGTCGACATGTCGGTGACGGTGATGGGCCAGAAACTCGCCCTGCCGGTCTATTGCTCGCCGACGGCCCTGCAGCGGCTGTTCCACCACGAGGGCGAGCGGGCGGTTGCGGCAGCCGCCGAGCAGTTCGGCACCATGTTCGGGGTCTCCTCGCTCGGCACGGTCAGCCTCGAGGCCCTGCGCAAGGCCCACAAGACGCCGCAGGTCTACCAGTTCTACTTCCACAAGGATCGCGGCCTCAACTCGGCGATGATGCAGCGCGCAAAGACCGCCGGCGTGGAAGTGATGATGCTCACCGTCGACAGCATCACGGGCGGCAACCGCGAGCGCGACAAACGCACGGGCTTCTCGATCCCCTTCCGGCTGACGCTCGCCGGCATGCTGCAATTCGCCATCAAGCCGATGTGGGCGTTCAACTATGTGACGCACGAGGCGTTCAAGCTGCCGCAGCTCGACGATCACGTCGACATGGGCGGCGGCACCATGTCGATCCAGCGCTATTTCACCGAGATGCTCGACCCGACCATGACCTGGGACGATGTCGCGCGCATGGTGCGGGAGTGGAACGGCCAGTTCTGCCTCAAGGGCGTGATGTCGGTCGAGGACGCCAGGCGCGCGGTCGAGATCGGCTGCACCGGCATCATCCTGTCGAACCATGGCGGCCGGCAGCTCGACGGCTCGCGCGCCGCCTTCGACCAGCTCGCCGAGATCGTCGACGCGGTCGGCGACCGGATCGACGTGATGATGGATGGCGGCGTCCAGCGCGGCAGCCATGTGCTGAAGGCGCTCTCGCTTGGCGCGAAGGCCGTGGGACTGGGGCGCTACTATCTCTACCCGCTCGCCGCCGCCGGACGACCGGGCGTCGAGCGCGCGCTGATGCTGATGCGCGCCGAGATCGAACGCGGCATGAAGCTCATGGGCTGCACCACGGTCGCGGCCCTGACGCGCGATAACCTGCGGTTCCGGTAGAGACCTGATCGACGAGGCATCATGCGGGTTGGCCGGCAGGAGCCTCGCTCAGAGCTCGCCGATCCTCGAGCAATGCCCGACAGCGATCCGCCACCCGCCTTGGCCCTCACGCCAGATGCGGGTGTAGGCGAATGTGCCGGCGACAGGCTGCCCGCCATAGGTCGCCTCGAGCTTGGCCTTGGTCGTCGCGACGACGAGGCCATCGAGCGGGTGCAGGGACAGATCGAACAGGTCGAGACGGCGGATCCGAAAGATCCGGCTGCGATGGGCTTCCAGATCCTGCGCTTTCGTCATCACGTCGCCCATCGGGTCCGTGAAGCCGAGCCCATCCTCGATCAGATCGGACAAGGTCGCGACGTCGCCGGCGATCATGGCAGCACGCAGCCGCTCCTCACAGGCCAGTATGTCCTCACGATACCGCATCGTCGCCCCCTGCATCCCGTCGCCAGGACCTAGGGACGGCGCCCGGGTCGAACAAGGGCAGGCCTCGCCGCCCGGCGCCATGATGAGCCAGATCGGCGTGCGAGCGTATGTGGCTACCTCGAGCGAACAGGTGCGGTGGCCGACTTCCCGGACGTTCGAGAAATTTTTTCGGATCCTGTCTGTTTGGCCGCTCCGGCTTCGTCATGGCTGCAGAGACGGATGAGCCGCCTCGGCAAACAAGGATGGGAATGACACCATGCAGTACATGCTGATGTTTTATGAGAACGAAGCCGAAATCGCTCCGCAGCGCGACAGCGCCGACCGGACCGGACCCTATTGGGATTCCTGGAACGCCTATGTGAATTCGCTGTACCAGTCGGGCATCGTCCTCAAGGGCGACCCGCTCACGCCCCCCGCGACGGCAACGACGGTGCGGCTCAAGGGCGGCAACCGCATGGTGCAGGACGGATCGGTGGCGGCGTCCAAGGAACAGCTGGGCGGGTATGTCGTCGTCGATGTCCCGGATCTCGACGTGGCGCTGTCCTGGGCGGCGCGCTGCCCCGCGGCCTCCCATGGCGCCGTTGAAGTGCGCCCCGTGCTGCACCTGCCCACCACGCGCTGAGCGGTGGACGGCAGCCATTGAGACGTCGGGCTGCGGGCGGCGAAAAACGCTGCCCGCATGGCCTACGGGCATCGTCTCGTAGTTGTTTCGCGTGGTTCTGGCGGGATGGGTTGCAGCCGACAACGCTTCGACCGTAGCGCTGTCCCCAACCGCCAGCGCTACTTCAGATGTTCGCGCGCGGCCTCGCCGAGCAGGCCGAAGACATACTCCGCAAAACTCCGCCAGACCTCGATGTGGAAGGCCGTCGGGCCCGTCCGCCACAGCACGATCTCCGCCTTGGTGAACAGCGTGCGCGTCGCCATGCCGACGGGGAAGGCGGCGGGGTCGAGATCGAGCATGACATGGGCGTTGAGTACGTCCGCCGCGACGCTGCCCGACACGGTGATGGCCGTGTTGCGGTTCGAGACCTCGACGAGCGAAAAGGGCTCGGCGGTGTCGATGCCGGAAAACGTGCCGCCCAGGAGCAGCCATTCATCCGGCCCAAGGCGGAAGGCGGCCTTGTCGCCGTCGACGCTCGCCGTGTTGAGGGTCATGGGGAGCGCCAGGCCGAAGGCAGAGCCGACGGCGGTCGCCACCGCCTCGCTGCCGCGCAGCACATGGCGGGTGCGCGGCGCGGCGGGGGCGATCGTGATCTTGCCGCGCTGATTGACGACGGCGTGGCGGTCGAGCGGGTCGCGGCGCTGGGCGAGGTCAGGCATCGGTGCGCTTGCCTTCCTTGTCGATGAACACGGGATCGCAGACCACGGCCGGGATGCTGCCGCCCGGCATCGGCACATAGACCGTCTCGCCGATCCGCGCGCGGCCGCGTTCGAGATTGCAGAGCGCGATCGAGCGGTCGAGATTGGCCGAGAAATAGGACGAGGTGACATGCCCGTGGGCATGTTCGCCCATGGCGGGGCTCGCGGTCGGCGTGATCTGCGCGCCCTCCTCCAGCACCGTGCTGGGATCGACGGTCAGAAGGCCGACGAGCTGCTTGCGGTTGGGGTTCTGCAGGTCGGGCCGCATCAGGCCGCGCTTGCCGACGAAGTCCGCCTTGTTCTTGCCGACCGCCCAGCCGACGCCCGCCTCGTCCGGCGTCAGCGTGCCGTCCGTGTCCTGGCCGACGATGATGAAGCCCTTCTCGGCGCGCAGAACGTGCATGGCTTCCGTGCCGTAGGGGCAGCCGCCGAGCTTCGTCACCTCTGCCTCGATTGCCTCCCACACCGCTCGTCCATAGGCCGACGGGACGTTGACCTCGAAGCCGAGATCGCCGGTGAAGCTCATGCGGAAGAGCCTCGTCGGCACGCCGCAGATCTTTCCCTCGCGCACCGACATGTGCGGCAGGCCCTCACGCGACAGGTCGATGCCCTCGACGAGCGGCAGCAAGGCCTCGCGCGCCTTCGGCCCCTGCACGGCGATCACCGCCCATTCCTCGGAGGTCGATGTCAGCCAGACTTTCAGGTCGGTCCATTCGGTCTGGAGATAATCCTCCATGTGCGACAGGACGCGCGGCGCGCCGCCGGTCGTCGTCGTCACGTGGAAACGGTCGACCGCCATGCGCCCGACCACGCCGTCGTCATACACGAAGCCGTCGTCGCGGGTCATGATGCCGTAGCGCAGCCGCCCGACCTCGAGCTTGAGGAAGGGGTTCACGTAGATGCGGTGCAGGAACTCGGCCGCGTCCGGGCCGACCACCTCGATCTTGCCGAGCGTCGAGGCATCGAACATGCCGACCGTGGTGCGCACCGTCTTGCACTCGCGGTTGACCGCGTCGTGCATGCTCTCGCCGGCCCTGGGGAAGTACCAGGCGCGCTTCCACATGCCGACATCCTCGAACACGGCGCCGAGCACGACCGCGCGGTCGTGCATCGCGGTCTTGCGCACCGGATCGAAGAGATCGCCGCGCGAGGTGCCGGCGAAGATGCCGAAGGTCGTCGGCGTATAGGGCATGCGGAAGGTGGTGAGGCCGACCTGGGGAATCGGCTTCTTGATCGTGTCCGCGACGACGGCGAGCGCATTGATGTTCGACGTCTTGCCCTGGTCGGTCGCCATGCCGGTCGTCGTGTAGCGCTTGACGTGCTCGATCGAGCGGAAGCCCTCACGGGTGGCGAGCTTCAGGTCCTTGGCGGTGACGTCGTGCTGGAAATCGACGAAGGCGCGCGTCGTCGCCGGGTTGCGGTCATGCGGGCAGGCGCCGGTGAAGAAGCCGGCGGGCACCGTCTCGCCGGCGACCGCGAAGGTCTTGATCGTGCCGCCGGTCGCGCCGGCCGCGCGCGCCGCCTCGTGGCCGGCGCGGAACCCGTCATTGATCACGTCGGCGAAGGCGAAGACGCCACGGCAGGCGCCCGCCGAGCGCTCGCGGTCGAGGGAGGTGCCGGGCACGAAACACTGCGTCTTCTCGTCGAAGGCGAGCTTGCCGCGCGACTGCGAGAACATGTGGACGGAGGGCGTCCAGCCACCCGACATCAGCACGAGATCGCAGGGGATGATGTCGCCGCCCGTCACCGTGCCGTTCGGCCCGACATGGCCGAGCTCGACCGAGGAGACGCGCTTTCGCCCGACCGTGCCGCACAGCGTCGCCGCGAGATCGACGCGGATGCCGGCCGCGCGCGCCTCCTCCGTGAGGGCGCCGCCCTCGCGGCGCAGATCCGCGATCAGGGGGATGTCGACGCCCGCGGCCTTGAGATCGAGCGCGACGCGATAGGCGCTGTCACAGGCGGTGAAGACGACCGCCTGTTCGCCGGGCTTGACCCCGAAACGGTTGAGATAGGTGCGAGCGGCCTCCGCCAGCATGATGCCGGGCCGGTCGTTTTCCGGAAACACCAGCGGCCGCTCGATGGCGCCGGTGGCGATGACGACCTCACGCGCCCGGACCTGCCACAGCCGCTCGCGCGGCAGCTTGTCGTCGGGCTTCTCCATATGGTCGGTGATCCGCTCGGCGAGCGCGATCATGTTGTCGGAGAACCAGCCGAAGGCGGTGGTCCGCGGCAGCACCCTGACATTGTCCTTGAGGGCGAGCGACAGGATGATGTCGGTCGCCCAGTCACGGCCGACGCGGCCCTCGATGGTCGCCGTCGTCTCTGACAGGAGCGAGCCGCCGAGCTCGGTCTGCTCGTCGCAGATGATGACCTTGGCGCCGGCTTCCGCCGCGGCGACGGCCGCCGCGAGGCCGGCCGGTCCGCCGCCGATCACCAGCACGTCGCAATGGGCGAAGCGGTTCTCGTAACGGTCCGGGTCCGGCAGGGTCGGTGCCGCGCCGAGACCCGCGGCCGCGCGGATCTTGGGCTCGTAGAGCGACTTCCAGAAGGAGCGCGGCCACATGAAGGTCTTGTAGTAGAAACCGGCGACGAAGAGCGGCGACAGCCGGTCGTTGATCGCCGTCAGATCGAAATTCAGCGACGGCCAGCGGTTCTGGCTCTCGGCGATGAGGCCGTTGTAGATCTCGATCTGCGTCGCGCGCAGGTTCGGTGTCATGCGGGCCTTGTCGCGGATCACGGTGACGAGGGCGTTCGCCTCCTCTGAGCCCGCCGACATCACCCCGCGCGGGCGGTGATACTTGAAGGACCGGCCCATCAGGTGGACGCCGTTGGCGAGAAGGGCCGAAGCGAGCGTGTCGCCGCGCAGGCCCTCATAGGTGACGCCGTCGAAGACGAAGCGGATCGTCCGGGCGCGGTCGATGCGGCCGCCGGTCGCGGTGCGGAAACGGGCGCTCATCGGGCGGGATCCTTCATCAGCGCCGCGAGGTCCGGGCGCGGGTCGCCGACCTTGTAGGTCGTCACAAACTTGTCGGTGACGGTGTGCCGCACGGCGTTGAAGAAGCGCGCGCAGCCATGGACATGGCGCCAGCGCTCGGCGATCAGGCCCTTGGTGTTGGTGCGCCGGTAGAGGAAATCGGCCCAGTCCTCGTCGCTCGGCGAGGCGTCGAAGGTCGGGCGGGCGATATGGGCCTCGCCCATGTTGCGGAACTCGAGTTCCGGTCGCACGCCGCAATAGGGGCAGGTGATCAGGAGCATGGGGCGGTCATTTCGCAGGAACGGCGGGAGCAGGGCGGGGCAACGGGCACGGCGGGCGGTGCCTCAATGGGCGACCGCCGCGGCCGCCGCCTCGTCGATCAGGCGGCCGGTCTTGAAGCGGTCCATGGTGAAGGGGGCTGCGATCGGATGGGGCTCGCCGGTCGCGACCGTATGGGCGAAGACATGGCCCGATCCCGGTGTCGCCTTGAAGCCACCCGTTCCCCAGCCGCAATTGACGAAGAGGCCCGGCACCGGCGTCTTCGACAGGATCGGAGAACGGTCGGGCGTGACGTCGACGATGCCGCCCCAGTTGCGCAGCATGCGCACGCGCCGGAACATCGGGAACAGTTCGCAGATCGCATCGAGTGTGTGGCGGGTGATGTGCAGTCCGCCGGTCTGCGAATAGGACACGTACTGGTCGGTGCCGGCGCCGATGACGAGGTCGCCCTTGTCCGACTGCGAGATATAGGCGTGGATCGTGTTCGACATCACGACGCAGGGGAAGACCGGCTTCAGCGGCTCCGAGACCAGCGCCTGCAGCGGATAGCTCTCGAGCGGCATGCGCACGCCGGCCATCGCCATGACTACGGAGGTGTGACCGGCGGCGACGACACCGATCTTCTTCGTCCTGATCACGCCGCGCGTCGTCTCGACCGCCTCGACCGCGCCGCTGACGTCGCGGCGGATGGCGGTGACCTCGCAGTTCTGGATGATGTCGACGCCGAGCGCGTCGGCCGCGCGCGCATAGCCCCAGGCGACCGCGTCATGGCGCGCGACGCCGCCGCGACGCTGCAGCGCCGCTCCCATGATCGGATAGCGGATGTTCTTCGAGATGTTGAGCGGCGGGCAGAATTCCTTCGCCTCTTCCGGCGTCAGCCATTCATTGTCGATGCCGGCGAGCCGGTTGGCATGCACGTGGCGCTTCGACACCTGAACGTCATGCACATTGTGGGCGAGCATCATCACGCCGCGCGCCGAATACATGACGTTGTAGTTGAGGACCTGCGAGAGGTCCTTCCACAGGTTCAGCGCATGGTTATAGAGCGCTTCGCTCTCTTCCCAGAGGTAGTTCGAGCGGATGATCGTGGTGTTGCGGCCGGTGTTGCCGCCGCCAAGCCAGCCCTTCTCGATCACCGCGATGTTGCGCATGCCGTGCTCCGCGGCCATGTAATAGGCCGTGGCGAGCCCGTGGCCGCCGGCGCCGATGATGACGGCGTCATAGGCGGGCTTGGGGTCGGGCGAGCGCCATTGCTCGGGCCAGCCCTTGTGTCCGGTCAGCGCGTTGCGCGCGAGGGAGAGAAACGAGAACCGCACGCGTGTGATCCTGTGGAGGCCCTGTCGACGCCGCGACTATCTCCATCGCGACACGGCTCGTCTAGCACGGATCCGACGCGCCCTTTGTCGCATCGCGACGGATCGGACCGGAAAACCATTTGATTGCCAGCGATTTCTTCACCCGCGCCAGCATCGTCGCAATCGGGACATGATCGGCGATCCGTCCTTCCCCGAACTCGACGCGAAATACCACATGAGCGACACTGACTGATCAGGAGATGTCGCATTCTCGATAGCTTTCGACAGGCAATGTCGGGAATTGTCATCGCTGTAGCCGATCCGACGCGTTCTGACGATGATCCGTCGCGTCGGCCGGGGCCGTGGGTTGCGACTGCTCGGGGGAGAGCGCGATGAACGTCAGAGCCGATGTCGGAAACACCCATACCGTCGGGTTCCTGCTGGTTCCCAACTTCTCGATGATCGCCTTCACATCCGCCGTCGAGGTGCTGCGTCTCGCCAACTACGTCACCGGCGCCAAGGCCTTCGCCTGGCGGCTCTACTCGCCGGACGGCAAGGCGATCGAGGCCTCGAACGGCGTCGCCGTCTCCGTCGACGGCTCCTATGCCGATATCGGACCGATGCCCGAGATCATCGTCTGCTCCGGCCTCGACGTTCAGAAAGTCGACCACACCGCGCTCATCGCCAAGCTGCGCAAGCTCGCCTTCTACGGCGTGTCGATCGGCGCGGTGTGCACGGGCGCCTACATCCTCGCCAAGGCGGGTCTTCTGGAGGGGCATCGCTGCGCCATCCACTGGGAGAATTTCGACTCCTTCCGCGAGGAATTCCCGGATCTCGAGGTGACGCAGGAGCTCTACGAGATCGACCGCAACCGCTTCACCTGCGCCGGCGGCACGGCCGCGATCGACATGATGCTGGCGCTCGTCGCGGCCAAGAAGGGCGGCGTCATCGCCGCGCTCGTCACCGACGAACTCATCCATCACCGCATGCGCGACAGCCATGAGCGCCAGCGCATGGAACTGCGCGCCCGTCTCGGCGTGTCGCACCCGAAACTGCTCGCGGTGATCGGCGAGATGGACAAGCGGCTTGAACAGCCGGTGAGCTGCGCGCAGCTCGCCCGTCTCGTCCGCCTGTCGCCGCGCCAGCTCGAGCGCCTCTTCCAGCGGTATCTCGACACGACACCGACGCGCTACTACCTCGAAATGCGTCTCAACCGCGCGCGGCAACTGCTGCGCCAGACCTCGATGCCGATCCTGTCGGTCGGGCTTGCCTGCGGCTTCGTCTCGGCCTCGCACTTCTCGAAGTGCTACAGCGAGCATTTCCGCCGCACGCCCTCGGAAGAACGCAAGGGCATGCGGATGAAGCGCGACGTCGAGACCGCCGTCGCCTGAGAGGCGTTTGCGTCAGATCGTCAGAACGGCAGCTTCATGCCGGGCGGCAGCGGCAGGCCGGCCGTCAGCGCGCCGAGCTTTTCCTGCGAGACCTTCTCGCCCTTGGCGCGCGCGTCGGCATGGGCGGCCACGATCAGATCCTCGATGATCTCGCGCTCGTCCTCCTTGAGGAGCGAGGGGTCGATGGTGACGCCCTTGAGTTCGCCCTTGGCGCTCATGCGCACCTTGACGAGCCCGCCGCCCGACGCGCCCTCGACCTCGAGCTGTTCGAGTTCGGCCTGCACCGCCTGCATCTTGGCCTGAAGGGCCTGGGCCTGCTTCATCATGCCCATGATGTCGCGCATTCTCGTCTCCCGTCGATCGCGTCCGGCCGCGCCGTGGCCACTGGATAGCGGTCCGCGCCGCGTCGTGGCAAGCCCGTCCGGATGACGGGCCGTCCGGGGCGTGGAAATCGCTTGCGGTCGCCATCGCTTCCTTGCCATGTGCCTGTGAAACGGGCAGGTTTCGGCCCGGTGCTGCCGCGATGGTCTGGGGTATGAGCGAGACGGTCCTGCTTGGAGATATTGGCGGCACGAACAGCCGATTTGCGCTCGTCGACCGCGGATCGGTGGTGCCGGAAGACGTTCGTTACTACCGCAACGCCGATCATCCCGTCCTTGCCGACGCCGTACGGACCTATCTGACCGATACCGGGCGTCGTGCCGACAGCGCGGTCCTCGCGATCGCCGGCCCTGTGGCGGGGGAGATCGTGGGGCCCACCAATCTCGCGCGCTGGCGCTTCCGGCCGCCGGCATTGTGTGGTGAACTCGGGCTCAACCGGCTCGAGGTGATCAATGATTTCGAGGCGGTGGCGCGGGCCCTGCCGCATCTCGCCGCGGACGAGACCGCGACGATCGGCCCGGTCGAGACCGGCGTCGCCCATGCCAACATGGCGGTGTTAGGTCCCGGGACCGGGCTCGGCGTCGGTGCGCTGGTGCGCGCCGGCGATCGTTGGGCGGCCGTGCCGTCCGAGGGCGGGCATGCCGAGATCGGCGCGCCGCGCGGTTCCTGGTCGGCGGCGCATGCGGCCATCCTGTCGGAAGTCGGCCGAGTGTCGGGCGAACACGTGCTGTCGGGGTCGGGTCTGGAACGGATCGACGCGGCTCTGCGGGGCGGCGGACCTCGCCGCTCAGCGGCCGAGATCGGAGCGCGTGCGCTCGCGGGCGACGAGGCCGCGGCGCGCGAGGCGGCCCTTCTCTTCTTCGACTATCTCGCGCGCTTTTCCGGTGACGTCGCCTTGATGTTCGCGGCCAAGGGGGGCGTTTTCCTCTATGGCGGCGTTGCCCAGAAACTCTCCGCCCTGCTCGATCCGGGGGCCTTCCGGGCCGGTTTCGAGGCGAAATCGCCGCTCGAACCGTTCCTGCGGGCGATCCCGACCAAGCTGATCACCGCTCCGTGCCCCGGTCTGGCCGGCTGCGCCGCCGTCGCCGCCGACTGGTAATGGAATCAGCATTTTTGAGGGTCGTTTTGGCACGCTCGCCCTTGCCGTCCGCATGCATAGCGGGAAGAATGACCATGGTGGGCGGAGGGGCCCCATGGCGATAGAGTTGAGACCCGCGCAGGCGCTGCGGCTGTGGCACGACATTGCGCTCGATCTCGTGCAGGACCAGAAGCCCGACCTGTCGTCGCGGCAGATCGCTATCCTGCTCACCGTCTACCTCGAACCGCCGCCCCACACGGTGCGGGGGCTCGCCCAGAAACTCGGCGTGACGAAGCCCGTCATCACCCGTGCCCTCGACACGCTCGGCAAGATGAAGCTCACGACCCGCCGCCGCGACGATGCCGACCGGCGCAACGTCATCATCCAGCGCACCGTCGCCGGCGCGCTGTTCGTCGAGCAGCTCGGCGACCTGATGGTCGGCAAGGCGCGGGATCTGCCCCGATGAACGCACTCGACCGCCGCCGTACGCCCGCCCGGCCGGATCTCGCCGCCGAGAACCTGCGCGGCTTCGTGGCGGCCGAGCGCTACGCGACCGGCACGCCGCGCCGCGTCATCGAGACCGCGACGGCGCTGCGGCCGCGTCCGGATCCGGCGGACGGCATCGACACGGAAGCCGTCTATGGCGAGACCGTCCTCGTCTATGAGGAGCGAGAGGGCTGGGCCTGGGGGCAGCTCGAGCGCGACGGCTATGTCGGCTATCTCTCCTCGAACGCGCTCGCCGACCCGCTCCCGCCGACGCACAAGATCGCAGCGTTGCGCAGCTTCATCTACCCCACGGCCTCGATCAAGCTGCCGCCCCTGATGCCGCTCAGCTTCGGCAGCGAGGTTGCCGTGCGCGGCCAGCAGGGGTCCTTCGCGCTTCTCGTCGACGGCGGCTACGTCTTTGCGCCGCATCTGACGCGGCTCGAGACGATCGAGCATGATCCCGTCGCGGTCGCCGAGCGGTTCGTCGGCGCCCCCTATCTGTGGGGCGGCAAGACGAGCCTCGGGCTCGACTGTTCGGGCCTCGTGCAGACGGCGATGCAGGCCTGCGGTCTCGCCTGTCCGCGTGACAGCGACATGCAGGCGGCCGAGCTCGGCACGCCGATCGATGCCGGCGCGGACTGGCGGCGGGTGCGGCGCGGCGATCTCCTGTTCTGGAAGGGGCATGTCGCCTTCATCGCCGATCCCTCGCGCATCGTGCATGCCAGTGGCGCCGCCATGGCGGTGGTCTACGAGGACCTCGGCGAGGCGCTCGACCGGATCGGCCGCGAGGTCGGGCCGCCGATCGTCTGCCGGCGCGTCGGCGGCTGACCCGACGTCGTCCTTGCGCGGCCGCAGGCGGCGGTCGATGATCAGGCGATGGAAGAACTCGTGCGCACCAATGATCCCGTGCTGATTTCCGCGATCGAAGCCTTGCTCGGCGCGGCCGACATCCCCTGCCTCGTGCTCGACACGCATATGAGCGTGCTCGAGGGATCGCTCGGCATCATCCCGCGCCGCCTGCTGGTGCCGCGTGACGATCTCGCCCAGGCCCGCCGGCTGCTGCGCGACGCCGGCCTCGCGCATGAACTGCGGTCGGCGTGACCTTTCCGACGACCGACGATCATTTTCTCGCCGGCCGGCTGCGCCTGCTCCAGCCCGCCCGCGGCCACCGCGTCGGCACCGATGCCGCGCTGCTTCAGTCGGCGGTCGCGCCGGCCTTCGCGGGGGAGGTCGCTGATCTTGGCGCCGGGGTCGGCGCCGTCGGGTTGAGCGTGGCGGTGCGCGCGCCGCTTGCGCGTGTCACCCTCGTCGAGAAGGATCCGGCGATCGCGGCGCTCGCGCGCGCCAATGTCGACCGCAACGCGCTTTCGGCCCGCGTCGTCGTCGTCGAGGCCGATGTGACGCTCGCTGGCGCTGCCCGGATCGCCGTCGGGCTGGCGGACCGCTCGGTCGATCTCATCCTCACCAATCCACCCTTCCACGACGCGCGGCGGATCCGACGCTCACCCGACGCCTACCGTGCCGCCGCGCATGGGGGCGGCCCGGCGCTGCTCGACGCGTGGCTGCGCAGCGCGGCGGCCATGCTCCGGCCGGGCGGTGATCTCGTCCTGATCCATCGCGCCGACGCGCTCCCGGCCCTGCTCGCCGGCGTCGCCGGGCGGTTCGGCGCCGTGCGGGTGCTGCCGGTGCTGCCGCGCGCCGGCGCGGACGCGACGCGGGTGCTTTTGCGCGCGACGAAAGGGAGCCGTACGCCCTTCCGACTCCTCGCGCCGCTCATCCTCCATGGCGAGGGGGAGCGTTTCACCGCGCTGGCGGAGGCGCTCCATGCCGGGCAGTCCGACCTTGTCTGGGACGGCGTGGCGTGATCCGTCGCGGGACAGTTCAGCGACGGCCGCCGAGGAAGGTCTCGAAGATCGACTGCATCTGGTCGAGATGCGCTTTCTGCGCTTCCCGGCCTGTATCGAACATGCGGCCCAGAATGTCGGCGGGGTTGGTTGCGGGCGGCGAGGTCGGCGCCGCCTGACCGGTCTGGAAATTGCCCTGGGCCAGGATCGAGCCGAGCAGGGCGCCGAGAAGCCCGCCGCCATTCTCGTTCGGCTGGACCTGTGTCGGGCGCGGCGCTGCCGCCTGTCCCGCGCCGAACATGCCGCCCATCATCTGGCCGATCAGATCCTGGAGGTTCGGCTGACTCGGCGTGGCCTGCTGCGCGTTCTGCGCGATGCCGCCGGCGAGCATGCTGGCGAGAACCGGCAGCATCGACTTCAGCACGCTGGCCCCGACGCCGCTCATCGCGGCGGCCTGGTCGGCGATCGCCCGGCTCATGTCCTTCGAGCCGAATAGGGCGCCGAGGAGATCATTGCCGTTGGCGGTCGACTGCTGGCCGAAGGCTGCCATCGCATCCTCGAAGGCCGATCGGTGCGGGCTGGCATTCATCATGCCGAACAGCGACTGGAACTGGTTCGGATCGAGGGTCGTGCGCTTCAGGCCCATGGAGAAGGCCGGCAACAGCGCCTCGACCGCCGCCTGGGTCTGCTCGGGCGACAGGCCATAGGCCTTCGCGAGGTTCTGCATGGCCTGGCCGCCCTGCGCGTTCTGCAGAATGTCGAAGAGATTGAACATCGCGGATCCTCCCACGCCGAGCATACGCCCGCGACCGCGCCGCCAGCAACCGCCGGCGCGGAAAGGTTACCGATCGACCATCCAACGGCCCGTCCCGCAGGCCCTTGTTTTTGTGCACCGCAAGAATATGATCGCGCCGCTTGTTGGATGGCGCCTCGCTGGCGTCATGTCGTCCGGAGGCCTCGTTCAGCCTTGCCCCACCGTCACCGGCGCGCCCTTGCGCGGGGTCTGGTCATCGTCGGCAAGGCGGTGGCGACCCGGAGTTTCCCATGATCGGCATCGTGATCGTCACGCATGGCCGTCTTGCGTCCGAATTCCGTTCGGCACTCGAACATGTCGTCGGCCGGCAGGAGAACGTCCGGGCGATCGACATCGGCCCGGACGACGATGTCGAGCAGCGCCGGATCGACATCATCGAGGCGGTCCGCGACGTCGAGACCGGGCATGGCGTCGCGATCCTCACCGACATGTTCGGCGGCACACCGTCCAATCTCGCCATTTCGGTGATGAACGGCCCGTCCGTCGAGGTGCTTGCCGGGATCAACCTGCCGATGCTGGTGCGTCTCGCGCGGGTGCGCGCCGAGATTCCACTTGCGGACGCGGTGATCCAGGCGCAAGAAGCAGGACGTAAGTATATTACCGTAGCCAGTCGGGTTTTGTCGGGACAATGACCGGTCGTTCTCCCTTCTCGCGGATGCCGAACCCGGAACCCGACGCCACGCGTCCGGATGCCGTCCGGTTCATCAATCCCTGGGCGGAGTGCTGGGGCGATCCGGCTGCCGCCGGCCCCCAGCAGATGAGCGCGTCTGTCGGCAGCACCGACACGGACGAACCCGACGCCGCGCCCTGCGACCCCGTGGTTTCGGCACCGTCCGCAGGCGCCCTCCAGCGCGTCTTCCCGATCATCAACCAGCGTGGCCTGCATGCGCGGGCTTCGGCGAAATTCGTTCAGACGGTCGAGCGCTTCAACGCCGAGATCCGCGTGTCGCGCTGCGGTGAGACGGTCGGCGGCCTTTCGATCATGGGTCTCATGATGCTTGCCGCCGCGCGCGGCACCAGCATCTCGGTCGAAGCGTCAGGGCCGGACGCCGTGGCGGCACTCGATGCACTCGAGGCCCTGGTCGCCGACAAGTTCGGCGAAGAGGTTTGACGCCGCCGGCGCGCTGTGCGTCTGTGCGGCGCCGGTCATGGACCGGACACTCGAAATCTCCGGAATGAACGGCCGCGGTGTCGCGGTTGGCGCCGGGCGTCAGTGGAGCAGGTGCAATGTCGATGGCCGAGGCCCAGACGCCCAAGGAGGCACCGGTTGATTTTCTAGCCGGCCTGCGACCGGAAGCCGTCGGTGCGCCGGAGAGCGGCATCGTCGAGGTGATGAACTATGGCCGCAACCGGCAGGGCATGATCCCGCTCTGGGCGGGCGAAGGCGATCTGCCGACCCCGCCCTTCATCGTCGAGGCCGCGACACGGTCGCTGGCGGCGGGCGAGACCTTCTACACCTGGCAGCGCGGCATCCCGGACCTGCGCGAGGCGCTCGCGCGCTACCACGATCGGGTCTTCGGGCAGCCTTTCGCCAGCGAGCGGTTCTTCGTTACGCAGTCGGGCATGCATGCCGTGCAGATCGCCGTGCGCATCCTCGCCGGGACGGGTGATGAGATCCTGCTGCTCGGCCCCGCCTGGCCGAATTTTGCGGCCGCGATCGGGGTCGGCGGTGCGACACCGGTCACCGTCCCGATGCGTTTCACGCTCGAGGGATGGAAACTCGATCCCGAGCGCATTGAGGCCGCGATCACGCCGCGGACCCGCGCGCTCATCGTCAACACGCCGTCGAATCCGACCGGCTGGACGGCGAGCCATGAAGAACTCGCAGTGCTGCTCGACATCGCGCGCCGCCACGGGATCTGGATCATCGCCGACGAGATCTACACCCGCTTCGTCTATGAGGGCGTGCGGGCGCCCTCGTTCCGCGACCTGCGCACGCCGCAGGACCGCATCCTCTTCGTCGACACCTTCTCGAAGAATTGGGCGATGACCGGCTGGCGCCTCGGGTGGATGGAAGCCCCGCCCGAACTCGGCCAGATCATCGAGAACCTCATCCAGTATTCCGGTTCCGGCGTCGCGACCTTCCTGCAGCGCGCGGGCGTGGCGGCGCTCGACCGGGGTGAAGGTTTCGTCGAGCACATGATCGGGCGCGCCCGTCGCGGTCGGCAGATCCTGTGCGAGGCGCTCGCGGGGACGGGCCGCGTCCAGTTCGCGCCGGTCCAGGGGGCGTTCTACCTGTTCTTCAAGGTCGACGGGAAACCCGACGTCCGGCGGCTGGGCCTCGAGATCGTCGACGAGGCCAATGTCGGCATGGCGCCCGGCACCGCCTTCGGGCCGGGTGGTGAGGGCTTCATGCGCGCCTGCTTCCTGTCGAGCCCGGAACGCATCACCGAGGCGGCCGGTCGGCTGGTCGACTGGCTGAAGCGCGCCTGACCCTGCGCTTCAGGCGCCCGCGGAAGGCGGCGTCTGCGGCGGTGCTTTGCTGCCGCGACCGCTGAACAGCAGGCGCTGATAGACGAGGCCGATGCCGATCAGGGCGAGGCCGAGGCCGATGAAGGAGAGCGCGCGCCAGGCGCCTTCGAGATCCGACATGTCGACGAGGAAGACCTTTGCGACGGTCAGCAGAATGACGACTGCAGAGGCTGCGCGCGCGCCTTTCGAGGCGAAGAGCAGGCCGCCGGCAAGGAGTGCCACGCCGAAACCGAGCCAGACCACCGAATAGGCGTAGGATTCGGCGGTGGTCACGTCATAGACCATCATGTCGCCGTCACGCATGGCAAAGCGCGTCTGGGCCGTCACATAGAGGAAGGCGAGCAGCGTGGCGCCTATGCCGGCCGCAAGCGCGATCGGCCGAGCCAGATCCGATCCTGGTGCCTGATCGGCCATGCCAGCCCAGACACGGCGCAGAATCGCGCACAAAACGGCAGTTCCGGCGAGCGACGGGGTGAGCGCGTTGAAGAACAGCGACCCCGGTATCGTATCGCCGGTGATGATCGGATTGCGCAGGATCAGCAGTCCTCCGGCCGCCAGAGCCAGCGCGAGCACGGCCGAGGCCGGTGCCGCGATACGGTGGACGATGCTGCCGCTCATCCGCGCGCCCCGGGCAAAACCGATCGCCATGGCGAGGAACATCGCGACGTAAAGACCGGTCTCGAGCAGGCCGGTATAGCCGTAGAGCGCTTCGTCCTGCCCCTGGATCGCGAGGCGGATGGCGAGGCAGCCGGCGGCTGTGGCGAGCAGGATCGCCGCACCATCGAGGAAGGCCGCGGGCGCATCGGTCGCCCGGCGGCGCAGGAGATAGCCGCCGAGGCCGATCGCGAGGGCCGGCAGGGCGAAGCGCAGCGCGATCTCCGACCAGTCCGGGAAGGTCGTCATCACGGCGCCGATGACGGTCCAGGAACCGCCGCTGCGCAGCAGGACGAGCGCGGTGAGGCCGACCGCGCACCAGCGCAGCGCCGCCATCGGCCGCTTGAGCGCGACCCATGACGTCCCGAGCGCCGACAGCGCGAAGGCGAGCGTCAAGGTCGAGCCGGCGAGGGTCATGGTCAGAGCGAGGGCGAGCGCGCTCGTCGCCGCGGCGGCGTGGATCGAGGCCGCCGCGCCCATCGCGGGGCCATTCTCACCGTGCTCGCGCGCCAGGAACCGCGCGGTCGACGCTGCGAGGAGCGCCGCCAGTCCGAGGCCGAGGGCGCCGAAGGTCAGGTTCGCCGTGAAGGCGGTGAGGCGGACATAGGCGATGGCGAGCAGGAAAAGTGGTCCGGCGACACCGGCGAGCGCCCAGGCGATCGCCGGGGCAAGGGGCAACGTCGGGCGCCGCTCGATGGTGAGCGTCGTGCCGGCGAAGAGGGCCGCCGCCGCGAGCGCGAGGAGGGTTGCATAGAGGAACGCCGCATCCGGCATCAGCGAGGGGAACTCGACGAGGTCGGGAATGACGCGAAGCGGTTCGGCGAGGCTTTGCGCCACGACCGGCCAGGTGGCCGCGAGGCCGATCGCGAGAAGCGCCGCGATCAGACCCGCGGGCGCGAGGGCCGGGACGGCGAGCGCCGCGAGCAGCAGGGCACCGGCGACAATGAGAGCCGTCGCGACGGTCAGCCCGCCATGCCCGTCCACCATCGCCACGACGAGGGCAAGACCCGCGACACCGAGCATCGCGGCGAGGGCAAAGACGTCGAAGGGGGCATCGTTCCCGTCGCCGCGATGGCTTTCGAGGCCCAGAATGCCGATGACGAGGCTTGCCAGAACCAGAAGATGGACGATCGCGGGCAGGCGATCGGCGCCGAGTTCGGTGGCGAGGATCAGCCCCCAGAGCAGGGCGGCGAGGGTCGCCGTGATCGCAAGCCAGCGCCACAGACGCAGCCGCGCCAGCGTGAAGGCCGCGCCCGTCACGACCGCGAGGTAAATCGTCAGCGCCCACGGGTTGGGTGACTGCGAGGAGACGAGGAGCGGCGTCGCATAGGCGCCGACGAGCCCGAGGCCGGCGAGCCAGGGCCCGTGCAGGGCCGCCGCCACCATGGTCGCGACGCCGACGAGGCCGAGCGCGACGAAGGCGGTGCCCGCTCCGATGAAGCCGTAGAGCGCATGGGCGGCATAGATCGTGCCGAACAGGGCGACGGTTCCCGCGGCGGTCAGCACGCCCGGAATATGGGCGTTCATCGGGCCGGCCATGCCGTCCCGACGCTCGCGGCGGCGCAATACTTCGCCGCCGGCGACGAGACCGAGCGCGAAGACGAGGCCGGCAAGGATGCGCGCCCCCGGTCCGATGAGGCCGGCCTCGATCGAATAGCGGACGAGGAAGACGCCACCGAGCGCGAGGGCGATGCCGCCGACCCAGACGGTCCAGCGCGCTCCGAGCATCTCCTCGAGGCTCGCCTGGCGCGCGGCCGCCGTGGCCGGATCAGGCGCCGGCGTCGGCGCGTCCGCCGGCGCCGCCTCGGAGGCGAAGGCGGGCTCGGTCTGCGGGGTGGGCGCGGTGGCGTCGACGACGGACGGCGGTGTCGGTTCCACCGCGGATGGCGGCGTGACGGGCGGCGTCATCGGCGGCACGACGGACGCGACGACGGGCTCGCCGTCTTCGGACGCGGGTTCCACGATCGGAAGCGGTGCCCCGGGCGCAAGCCCGAGGCGCCGTTCGAGCAGCGTCACCCGTCGCCGCAGCCCCAGAACCATGACGAAGGCGGCGATCGCGAGCGTCGGCAGGCCGATGACGACGAGGAGACCCAGAAGAATGAAGAAGAATTCGTCCATACCGCCCACGCGCCCTGTTCGGCCGTCGCGGGCCCGCGGCAGCCGTCGAAACGATGCGCCGCCTTGCCGCCTTTACGCGGCCGGTGCCGTGCGTTTCGGCACGGGCCAGGCTGTCAGTCGCCGTCCTCGAAGAAGCGCCAGCTGCCATCCGGCGCGATGCCGGCGCGGTAGAACGAGTAGACGCCCTTGTCCTGCATGTCGGCGAAATCACCGGCCGTGACGAGCCGGAACAGTTCGACGAGCTGCGGGCCGGTCAGCGTCGACAGCGGCACGCGGGTGAAATAGGGCCAGATGTACATTTCCTGCGGCGTGCCGGCGTCGACACGGACGAAACCCGCCTCCAGAACCTCCTGCAGGATGGCGAGGATCTCGCGGCCCTGCTCGTCGCCTGACAGGAGCTTCAGCGCCGCGACGGGGTCGCCGCCTGCGTCGCCCGGGAAAGCCGGGGGCTCCTCGTTGGCCTCGATGATCGGGCGCAACGCCTCGACATCGCCGGTCTTCGTCGCCTCGATGATCTTGCGACGCATCTCGCGCACCGCCGGCGGCAGGAGCGCTTCATCATAGAGGACTTCGGCAGCGGCGGTGGTGGTGTCGGGTTGTGCCGGCGCGGGATCGACCGTGCTGCCGGGATCGATCGGGGCGTCCTCGGGTTCCGGCTCCGCCGGCGTCGCGGCCTCTGCGGAAGGCGTGCTGCTTTGCGGCGTCACGGGCGCCGTCACAGCGGGATCGGCGGGGGCCTGTGGCGTTGCCGGTCCGGCGGGCGCCGAGGGTCCGGCCGGGGTCACCGGTTCGGCCGGGGCCGTCAGGGGCTGCGTGACGATGTCCTTTTGCTGCGCCGCGGCGGCCGCCGGGGCGAGAAGGACGGCTGCGAGAAGGAGGCGCCCGAGCGTGAGCCGAATCATGGACCTGATCCCAGACGAGACCGCTTCAGCCTAGGATAGGATCGCAACGGTGCCTATGCGAGGGGGACGCATTCAATCTCGCTGCCCGTTGCATCGTGGCAACGACGAAGGGCAGCAGCCGGTCGAGGTGCGTGGCCGACGAGGCGCAGGCGCTACTGATGCAGTCCCGGCATGGTGAACTCGCCGTTGCGCACGCGCTCAGGCAGGCGCGCGGCGAAGGTTGCGACGGCCTCCTCGCCATAGACGGCGACGAGCTCCTTGAAGGCTGCGAACAGAGCGGCATTGGCGACACATTCGCCGTCAAGACCGTCGAGGATCGCTTCCTCCCAGGCTTCGAGCAGATAGCCGAGCGCGGCACGGCGCTCCTCTTCCGCTTCGAAGTCGCGGGTGGCGTGGAAAGGCGTGTGGACCATAGAACCCCTGCGTGCGCCAAGGGCGCGGCGGGGGGCCGCGTCAGGCACTGCTTGAAATCGATGCCGGACCATAGCACGCCGGGCGGCCGCCGGAAGCCAATCGTTCATGAAGATTAACAGGTTGGTTAAAAACGACCCCCGTTCTCGCCCGGTCCCGGCGTGAAGCGCGCGACGAGTTCGTGCCGGTTGCCGGGATAGGTCAGGCTGACCGCAGTGATCGTCTGGCCGGCGCGAAACGTCTTGCGCTGGACCGTCAGACAGGCGGCGCCGGGCGAAATCGACAGCGCCTCGGCGGTGGCGCGCGTGGCGTTGGTCGCGGCGATCCGGTTCTCGGCCTCGGTCCAGGGGACATGGGCGATCAGCCAGGTTCCCGGCGGCTCGACGGAGAAATCCGCCGTCTCCGCCTCGGGGACGGCCGCGAGGTTGAGGAGGCGGTCCTCGAGCGCGAAGGGCAGGCTGCCGGCGCGGTGAAGGCAGGTGACGGCGATGACCGGCACCGCCGTCGCGGTCGCGAGCGCCTTGCAGTCGGCCTTGGTGGCCCGGCGGCGGGTGAGGCTCAGCAGTTCGTACCGATACACGTCGCCGCGATCCTGGATCTCGGCCTTGATGTCGGGGATGGTCAGGACGGCGGTCTGGGCGAGGGGGCGGCGGACGAAGCTGCCGGCCCGCCGCCGGCGCTCGATCAGGCCGGCATCGACGAGCGCCGACAGGACCTTGTTCACGGTCATGCGCGAACAGCCGTAATGCGCCGACAATTCGTGCTCGAACGGGATCCGGTCGCCCGGCTTGAGGTCGCCGGACATGATCCGCCCCTCGATGTCGCCGCGGATGCGCTGGTGCAGCGTGTGGACGAGCGCTTCAGGTTCCATGACTGCTTTCCAGGGCTCCTGTCGGCAGGGGGCGAGCCCGTCCGTGACGATCTGGACAGGGCGAACGGGCTGGAATATGTATATACATTATCGAGGCAATGCGCCAGCCCGGATCCGATCGGGGCGCGCGAAAGGCGGGGGAAACCATGGCGATCGCGATGATACCGGGTGAGGTCGCGCTTGGCGACTGGCGGTCGATCCTCGGGGGTGCTTCCGTCACGCTGTCCGACGGCTGCCGCCCGGCGATCGCCGCCTCCGCCGAGGCCGTCGCCGCGATCGTGCGCCGTGGTGCGCCGGTCTATGGCATCAACACGGGCTTCGGGAAGCTTGCGAGCGTGCGGATCGACAGTGGGGATCTCGAGACCCTGCAGCGCAACATCGTGCTGTCGCACGCGGCGGGCATCGGCGAGGCAATGCCGGCGCCGATCTGCCGGCTGATGATGGCGCTGAAGCTCGCCTCCCTCGCCCGCGGCGTTTCCGGCGTGCGGATGGAGACCGTCGATTTCCTTGCCACCATGCTGGCGCGTCATGTGACGCCGGTCGTCCCGGCACAGGGCTCGGTCGGCGCCTCGGGCGATCTCGCGCCGCTCGCGCACATGGCCGCCGTCATGATCGGCGTCGGCGAGGCGGATACGCCGAAAGGGCGCCTGCCAGCCCGTGAGGCGCTGGCACTCGCCGGCCTCGAGCCGATCGTCCTGGGGCCGAAAGAGGGCCTCGCGCTCCTGAACGGCACGCAGTTTTCGACCGCCTATGCGCTCGCCGGACTGTTCGAGGCGGAGACGCTCCTGCGCTCGGCGCTCGTCGCCGGCGCACTGTCGACCGATGCGGCCAAAGGCTCCGACGCGCCCTTCGATCCGCGCATCCATGCCGTGCGCGGCCATCGCGGCCAGATCGAGACCGCGGCGGCGCTGCGCGACCTGATGGCGGGCTCGGCGATCCGCGCCTCCCATCTCGAGGGCGACGACCGGGTGCAGGACCCATATTGTCTGCGCTGCCAGCCACAGGTGATGGGCGCGGCCCTCGACGTGCTGCGCATGGCCGCCGCGACGCTCGCCACCGAGGCGAACGGCGTCTCGGACAATCCGCTGATCTTCCCCGAGGACGGCGTGCCCCTGTCCGGCGGCAATTTCCACGCCGAGCCCGTCGCCTTCGCCGCCGACATGATCGCGCTCGCGGTCGCCGAGATCGGATCGATCAGCGAGCGGCGCATCGCCATGCTGGTCGATCCGGCCCTGTCGCGACTGCCGGCGTTTCTGACGCCGCGCCCGGGGCTCAATTCGGGCTTCATGATCCCGCAGGTCACGGCGGCGGCGCTGGTGTCCGAGAACAAGCAGCGCGCGACCCCGTCGAGTGTCGATTCGATCCCCACCTCGGCGAACCAGGAAGACCATGTCTCGATGGCGGCCCATGGCGCGCGTCGGCTCCTGTCGATGACGGAGAATGCGCAGGGCGTGATCGCGATCGAACTGCTCGCCGCCGCACAGGGCTGCGATTTCCACCTGCCGCTGCGCTCGAGCCCGCCGCTCGAGGCGGCGCGGTCGCTTCTGCGCGCGCGGGTCCCGACGCTCACCGACGACCGGCACATGCATCCCGACATGGAAAGCGCGCTCGATCTCGTGCGCTCTGGGGCCCTCGCCGGGGCTGTGGGCGTGGCGCTGCCGGGCGTCGGCTGAGCGTGCCGGCGCTCGACCGGCTCGGGCCCACCGTGGTAGTCGGTCAGGGGTTCAAGCCGAGACACGCCGATGCCCTCCCGCTTCACCGCCCGCGCCCCCGCGATCGCCACGATCCTCGTCGATGACGAGCGCGTCCGCGTGACGCGCTGGGATTTCGAGCCCGGCGCCGAGACCGGCCACCACGTCCACGGCATGGCCTATGTCGTCGTGCCGATGACAGATTGCGATTTCCTTCTGGAGGAGCCGACCGGCGAACGACGGGTCAGTGTCGCCGCTGGCCAGGCCTATTCGCGACCGGTCGGCGTCGAACACAATGTCGTCAATGGTGGCACCGCGCCGATGAGCTTCATCGAAGTCGAGGTCAAGCGGTGATGGGCCTCTACTGATGGATCTCGCGAACTGGACGCCTCGCCCCCGGCCCGCGCGCGCGCCGATCGTCGGCCGCTACGTCGCGCTCGAGCCGCTCGATCCGGCGCGCCATGGCGACGCGCTCTTTGCCGCGTCGATGGCGCCCGGCGCGGAGGAGCGCTTCCGCTATCTGTTCGAGGCGCCGCAGGAGCGCCCCGCCTTCGACGCCTGGCTTGCTCGCATGGCGCTGTCGGAGGATCCGATGCCCTTCGCCGTGGTCGACCGGGCGACCGGGCTCGCCGGCGGCCGGCAATGCCTGATGCGGATCACGCCGGAGCACGGCGTCATCGAGATCGGATCGATCCTGTGGGGTCCCGCCGTCGCGCGGACGCGGCTCGCGACCGAGGCGCTCTATCTCTTCGCCCGTGAGGCTTTCGACCAGCTCGGCTATCGCCGGTTCGAATGGAAGTGCAACGACGCCAACGAGCCCTCGAAACGCGCGGCGCTGCGCTTCGGTTTTCGCTTCGAGGGCGTGTTCCGCCATCACATGGTGGCCAAGGGCGCCAATCGCGACACAGCCTGGTTCGCGATCGTCGACGATGAGTGGCCGGCGCTGCGCCGCGAGTATAAACGCTGGCTCGACCCCGCCAATTTCGATGCGGACGGTCGACAGCGCACGGCGCTTGCGGCCCGCCAGCCCTCGTCCTGACGAACGTTCCCCAAGGAACAGCGCCCCCGGCCGTCGGGCGGTACCTTCCTTCCATGAAACGAGGGATGGCCCCTCGTTGGTTCCCGCCCCGAGGGGCGGCCATGGGAGGATCGTCCAATGTCTGGTTTTGTCACCAAGTCCCTGATCGCCGCCGCCGCTCTCGCGGCAGGCATCGTCGCCGCCCCGCTCGCGGCTTCGGCCGGCGGCTATGGGTACGGCTATGGTTATGGCGGCGGATATGCCAATGGCGGTGGCCATTACGAGACCTATGTGCCGGTGCACTACAAGCGTTGCTTCTACAAGAAGGTGCGCTACTACGACGAGTACTACGGCCATTATCGCGTGAAGCGCGTCCGCGTCTGCCGCTGATCGCCTCTTCCGCCTGGATCAAGGCCCGCGTCGACCCGGTCGACGCGGGCTTTTCATGTGTGGACTGTCTGGGGCGGCTGGTGCCCGGTCAGGTCTCGGGATTGAGGGTTTCGCGCGGGACGAGCACCGCGCGGGCGGGCGGCGGCCGGCGCAGGATCCTGAGCACGACGAAGACCGCGACGACGACATGCAGCGCGCCATTGTGCAGATAGAGCGCGGCCGGACCGAGCGCCTGCATGGCGAAGGAGGCCGTGAGCGGGCCGGTGATGGCGCCGATCGAATAGAGGAAGAGCAGCGCCGCCGAGACATTGATGGCGCGACCGACCCCCGCCCGGTCATTCGTATGGGCGGATGTCGTGTAGTACTGCGTCGCGATGAGGCCGCCGAGCATGAAGCCGAGCGTCTGGAGCGGCCAGCCGATCAGCCTCGCGCCGAAGAGGTAGAGCACGCATTCGACGACGGCCGCCGTCAGCGTCAGGCCGACCAGAACGAAGCGGCGGTCGATCGCGTCCGACAGGCGCCCGACCGGAAACTGGAAGACGGCCGCGCCGATCGTCACCGCCGTCATCAGCGATCCCGCCGCCACGGCACTAAGCCCGATATCGGTCGCATAGACCGGGGTGAGCGACCAGAACGGCCCGTTCGCCATGCCGATCAGGATGGTCGCGACGAAACCGATCGGCGAGGTCCGGTAGAGGCCGGCGAGGTTGAGCCCTGCCGGCTTCGGCGCACCGGGCGTCGCCGCTGCCGCCTGGCCCGGCTCGCGGTCGACGAGAAGAAGCGGCAGGATCCCGATCGCGATCACGATGCCGGCCGCCACGAGAAGGATCGTCGTCTCGGTCGGTGACGCCACCCGCATCAGCTGGCCGCCGGCCGCCCAGCCGCCATACTGCATGATCGAGTAGGCGGCCAGCAGCCTGCCGCGATAGCGGTTCTCGGCGCTCGCCTGCACATAGCTCTCGACGATGGCGTAGATACCGGCGAGCGAGAAGCCCGAGATACCGCGCAGGATCGCCCAGCTCCAGGGATGCACCGCGACCGGCATCGTCAGAAGGACGGCGGTTCCCAGGAGCGACGACAGCGCGAAGGCCGGGATCGTCCCGATCCGCCGCACGAGCCGTGGCGCGATCATCGCGCCCGTCAGCATGCCGAGAAAGTAACAGGCGCCGATGATGCCGATGTCGATCTTGGCGAAGCCCTCGATCGCCGCGCGCACGGGCACCAGCGTCGTCATCACGCCATTGCCCATCAATACGCCGAAGACGGACAGGAGCAGCGCGACGATCGACAGCCAGCGGGTGCGCATGCCTCACCGCGTGGTCGGCTGGCGCGGCGCGACGTCACCATAGGGCTGCGAGAAGCGCCGGATCAGCCAGCCGCGGAAGAGCGCGATCTCCGGCCGGTCGAGATCGTCGGGATGGATCGACAGATAATAGCCGTAGCCGTCGTCGACATGGATGTCGAAGGGCTGGACCAGCCGACCGGCGGCGATCTCGTCGCGGAACAGCACTGGATCGACGAGGGCGATCCCTTCGCCGGACAGGGCGTACTGGACGGCAAGCTGCGCCGTGTCGAAGACGAGGCCGCGATCGACGGTGAGCCCGGGCACGCCCGCCGCCTTGGCGAAGGTCTCCCACAAGAACCAGGACGAGCGCCCCTCGAGCTTGACGTGCAGGAGATCGGCCGCGGCGAGAAAGGCCGGCATGTCGGCGCGATCGAGACGGGCGGCGACCGCCGGGTGGCACAGCACGGTGAGCTTCACCATCCACAGAAGATCGAGCACCTGGGGCGCGACCTTCGGCGGCGAATAGATCACCGCGACATCGGCATCGCGTTCGGCGTGGCCGGTCGCCGGCCGCGAGTCGACATCGAGCGTCACATCCGGGAACTCGGCGCGGAAATCGCGGAGAATCGGCACGGCGAGGCGCTGCGCGAAGGTTGGTGGCAGAAGGATGCGCAGCGAGCGTCTTGGGGAGCCGCGTTCGCGCAGAATGTCCTCCAGCGTCTGGTCGATGCGCTCGAACGCCTTCTCGACGACCGGCAGAAGCCGCTTGCCCGCCTCGGTGAGGGCGAGCTGCGGCGGCTTGCGGTCGAACAGGGGCACGCCGATCAGGTCTTCGAGCCCGATGACGTGCCGGCTGACGGCGCTTTGCGACACCAGAAGGCTCTGGGCCGCCGCCGTGAAGCTGCCATGGCGTCCGACCGCCTCGAAGGCGCGCAGCGCGTTCAGCGGCAACCAGCGACGATCCATGGCGGTCCTCCTCGTTCAGGCGGCGGCTCTCGGGCGAGGGCATCATAGGAACCGGACTGGCGGTCCGTGTCGAGAACCCGACGCCGCGTCGTCGCACGCCGGCCAGTTCGCGTCAGGCCTTGTCCGGTGAGTCGGGATCGGTGTGTCCGAGCGCCGCGAGCCGCGCGCGCAGCGCCTCCGGCACCGGCGCCTCGGCGGTCACGGGTGGTTTCCTGGGATAAAGCGGCACGGACACCGCGCGCGCATGGAGATGGAGCGGCTCGCCGCCGAAGCGCGGGCTGTCGCCGTAGATGCTGTCGCCGAGGATCGGGAAGCCGGAGGCGGCGCAATGGACACGCAGCTGATGCGTCCGGCCGGTCAGGGGTTCGAGCGCGAGCCAGGTGAGTCCGTCCGCGCGACCAAGCACGCGAAAGGTCGACTGCGCCGGCAGTCCCGCCGGATCGGGTCGCATCCACCAGCCGCGATCGGGTGATTTCTTGGCGAGCGCCATGTCGATCACGCCCTCCTCCGTCGCCGGTCCGCCCCTGACCACCGCCCAGTAGGTCTTGCGCACCTTGCCGGCGGCAAACAGCGCACCAAGATCGGCAAGCGCGCGGCGATGCCGGCCGAGGACGAGGCAGCCCGAGGTCTCCTTGTCGAGGCGATGGGCGAGCTCGGGCGGGCGCGGCAGACCGAACTGCAGGGCCGGCAGATGGTCCATCAGCGTCGGGCCGCCTTTCGTGCCGCGATGCACCGGCAGCCCGGCGGGCTTGTCGATGATCAGCATCGAGGCGTCGCGATAGAGAAGTCTGTGGGCGAGGGCGTCGGCATCCATGGCGATAGCGCTACCGCGTCGCGTGCGCCTGCGCTAGAGAACGGCGATGTCGCACACAACCCCGCCACCCCATGGCTGACGAACCCAAGAAGCCCGGCCTCCTGTCCCGCCTGTTCGGTGGCAGCAGCAGGCCTGAGACGCCGGCGGTCGAGGAGACGGCGTCCGCGCCGCCGCCGCCGCGCAAGAGCTGGTGGACCCGGCTGCGCGAAGGTCTGTCGCGGTCCTCCTCGGCCATCGGCATCGGCATCACCGAAATCTTCACCAAGCGCCGGCTCGACGCCTCGACGCTGGAGGATCTCGAGGATGTGCTGATCCAGTCCGACATCGGCATCGAGACCGCGAGCCGGATCACGGCGGCGATCGGCAAGGGCCGCTTCGACCGCGAGATCGCCCCGGACGAGGTGCGGGCGGTTCTGGCGAGCGAGGTCGAGGCCGTGTTGCAGCCGGTCGCAAAACCGCTTCTGGTCGACGAGACGCGCAAGCCCTTCGTGATCCTCATGGTCGGCGTGAACGGCTCCGGCAAGACGACGACGATCGGCAAGCTCGCGGCGAAGTTCAGCGCCCAGGGCAAGAGCGTGATGCTCGCGGCCGGTGATACGTTCCGCGCCGCCGCCATCGAACAGCTCAAGGTCTGGGGCGAGCGCACGGGTTCCCCCGTCATCGCACGCGATCAGGGCGCGGATGCGACCGGTCTCGCCTTCGACGCCATCAAGGCGGCAAGCGAGGAAGGCCGGGACATTCTTCTGATCGACACCGCCGGGCGCCTGCAGAACAAGGCGCAGCTCATGGACGAGCTCGCCAAGGTGGTCCGGGTCATCCGAAAGATCGACGAGAGCGCACCCCACGCCGTGCTTCTCGTGCTCGACGCGACGGTCGGCCAGAACGCACTCTCGCAGGTCGAGATTTTCGGCAAGATCGCCGGCGTCACCGGTCTCGTGATGACCAAGCTCGACGGCACGGCGCGCGGCGGCATTCTCGTCGCCATCGCGGCGCGGTTTGGCCTGCCGGTGCATTTCATCGGCGTCGGCGAGGGGATCGAGGATCTCGAACCCTTCTCGGCCCGCGACTTCGCCCGTGCGATCGCCGGTCTCGACGAGGACTGAGGCGACCGGACCTACCAGACGAAGCGGTCGAGCACATAGTCCGGCCGTGCGCCATATTCGGCATACTCGGCCTCAAGATCCGAGGCACCGGCATGGATGCCGGCGAGGATGAGGGCTGCGTCGGCGCCGACGCCCTTGGCGCCGGCAATGTCGTGCTCGATCGAATCGCCCACGCCGAGCGCCTTCGCCTCGGTGAGGCCGGTGAGCGCGCGCGCCATCCAGTAGATCGTCGGGTGCGGCTTGCCGAGCCAGGTCACGGTTCCGCCGAGCCGCTCATAGAGCCGCGCGATCTGGCCGGAGCCGGGGGCCTTGCCGGAGGAGATCAGCATGATCATGTCCGGATTGGCGCAGATCGCCGGAACCTTCCGCGCCGCACAGGGTGCGAGGATCGCCCGATACTCCTCAAAACTGCGATCGGGGATCTCGGAGCCCGCGATCAGCACCATCTCCGCCTCGGCCGGATCGTCGGTCAGCGTGATCCCGAGCCCGTCGACGGGCGAGGTGTCGCCGTTGCGCGACAGGACGAGGCAGGTGCGCGGGCGCTTGATCGTGCCGTCGGCGAGAAGCCGCCAGACGACCTCGCCGGAGGTGAGGAAATGATCGAAGGAACTGCGCGGGAAACCCATGCGCACCAGCCGCTCCTCGTTGATCGCCGAGCGCTTGCCGGAGTTCGACAGGATGACGACGCGGCGGCCCTCGTCGCGCAGCTTCACCAGGCTGTCGACCGCTTCCGGATAGGGTCCGTCGCCGTCGCGCAGAACGCCGAACTGGTCGACGAAGAAAAGGCCGTAGGGGGCGACGATGTCGCGGAACCGGTTCATTGCGTCCTCAATGCCATGCGTGCGAGGCGCGCGCAGCCATAGGCCGCTTCATCGGTCTGCGCCAGTGTCACTGGTACGCCGAGGCGGTGCTGGCGGATCGCGGTCCAGGCGGCGTTGCGGGCGCCGCCGCCGAGGCTGAGAACCCGACGAAGCGGCGGACCGCCCAGTTCGGCGAGAAGCGCGTAGCCACGTGCCTCGATCGCCGCGATCCCCTCCAGCATGCCCTGCAGGAATTGTGCTGCATCCGCCGGGCGGGGCTCGAGCCTGGGCGCGAGATCGGGGTCGGCGACGGGGAAACGCTCGCCCGTGCCGGGCAGGGGGTAATAGTCGAGGCCGGTCGGGCGCGCGGGGTCGAGACGCGGTTCGAGATCGGCCATCTCCTGCGCGCTGAAATGCTGGAGCAGGGCGACGCCGCCGCTGTTCGAGGCGCCGCCCGCGAGCCAGCGCTCGCCCAGCCGATGCGAATAGACGCCATGCCTCGGCGAGAAGATCGGCTGATCCGACAGGAGCTTGAGCGTCAGCGTCGTGCCGAGCGCGCTGACTCCGTCGCCGATCGCATCGGCACCGGTGGCGAGGAAGGAGGCGCACCCGTCCGTCGTTCCGGCCGCGACGAGCGTTTCCGGTCGCAGCCCGTGCCGGTGGGCGGCCGCTGCCGTCACCGGTCCGATCGCGGTGCCCGGCACGAGCGCCTGCGGCAGCAGCGCGCGATCGAAACCGAGCGTCGCGATCCAGTCGGGCCAGCACCGGGCAATCGGGTCATAGCCGGTCTTGAGCGCGTTGTTCTCGTCTGTCACCAGCCTGCCCGAGAAAAGGGCGGCAATGTAGTCGGCCTGATGGGCGATCGCGACGACGCCCGGGCGCCGGCTGATCGCCATGGCCTTGGCGAGCCCGGAGGTCGCGCCATGGGCGGCGCTGGTGGGCGGCGCCGCTCCGGCGATCGCCTTGGCGGCCGCGGTCTCGGCCGCGTCGTTGTACAGGAGCCCGGTGCCGACCGGCCCGCCGTCGCGGTCGAGGCCGACGATCGTGCCCGACGTACCGTCCACGGCAAGAGCGGCCACCGAGGCGGGATCGACGGACTGAAACAGCGCGTCGAGCGTCGCTGTGACGGCCTCGACCCAGACCTGCGGATCCTGTTCGATCCGCGCGCCCTCGCGCAAGGGTGGAGGCATTGGCGTGCGCGCATCGCCGGCGATCGCGCCGGTCGGATCGACCGCCACTGCGCGCACGCCCGAGGTGCCGATATCGATACCGACGACAAGAGGCCCGTTCATGGCCATGCTCCACCCTGTGATGCGGATCACCGATGGGGGAGCTTGATGGGGACTGTCAATCGCCGGGCTTTTGGGCGAGGCTGGCCCAGATCGATCCGCATGGCGATCCACATGGCGAGCCACATGGCGCGTGCAAGCGTGCTGCCGAAGCACCTCAGACAGTCGAGGGGCATTGACTGACTAGCATGTCAGATGACGGTCGCGCATTCGTCAAAGGCCTTATGCAATTATCGTTACACGTCTGCGCAGACGTTCGGAAATCTATTTGACCGATATCATCTTTCATGGAGGCTTTTTTTTGACACTATAGTGAAACTTTCACGATCTACATCGTATCTTGCGCTTCTTTACTGATGAAAAGCCGTTTCAATAAATGGATCTTACCTGCATGCCCGCTGCCTCCTTCCGTTTCATCGGATGAATCGTGCCTGAAATTGCGGCTTCATCGATCACAAAAATCAGTTTTGCTTGGTTGACTGATGCAATCGGCACGCTAAGGTCGGGCCATTGGCGGACGCTGAAGATCCGCCAGCCTGTGGGAGGAAAACATGGGATTTCGTAAAGCGCTGATCGGCGCTCTGATGGTGACTGCCGCGGCCTATGGTGCGCCGACGGTGGCGGTGGCGGGCGAGTATGACGGCATCACCGTCCGCATCATGACGCGCCCGGGCAAGGTGATCGCCCAGCGCCTGATCGACCGTGGTGTCGAGTTCACGCAGATGACGGGCGCCAAGATCGAGGTCGCCGAGGTTCCGTTCGCCGAACTGTTCCAGAAGATCCAGACGGACTGGTCGACCGGCACCAACTCGATCGACGTCGGCGTCTTCGCCGCCGGCTGGGGCGTCGAACTCGCGGCCGCTGGCCTGCTTGAAGACCTGACCCCCTACGTGGAGAAGGACACCAAGCTCGATCCGCAGGACATCGCGCCGTATTTCCGTGAGTTCGGCCAGAAGATCGGCGGCAAGACCATGCTGCTGATGGTCGATGGCGACTTCCAGATGGTCTATTACCGCAAGGACGTGCTCGACAAGGCCGGCCTGCAGCCGCCGAAGACCTGGGAAGACTACCTCGCGATCGCCAAGGCCGTGCATGGCCAGGACTACAACGGCGACAACGAGCCGGATTATGGCTCGTGCATCTTCAAGAAGCGCAATGCCCAGTCCTACTTCGCGATCCAGACCATGGCGGCTGGCCTCGTGCAGACCCAGGGCACGGCTCAGGGCTTCCACTTCGATGCCGAAACGATGAAGCCGCTGATCAACAACGAGGCCTGGAAGAAGGCCTTCGAAATGTACAAGGAAACCGGCAAGTATGGTCCGCCGGAAGAACTGAACATGGACATCGGCGATACGCGCGGCCTCTTCAAGGCGGGTCGTTGCGCGCTGCTGATCGAATGGGGTGATCCGGGCCCGATGTCGATCGAGCCGGATGCGGCGGCGATCAAGGACAAGCTCTACGCCGTTCCGGCGCTGGGCTGGAAGGAAGTGCTCGATCGCTCGACCGGCAAGCTCGTGCCGGTGACGAAGGAGAACTCGCCTCACTCGGTCGACGGCATCAACTATGCGCCGTTCGCGGCGTTCGGCGGCTGGGCCGGCGCGGTCAACGCCAAGTCGGACCCGAAGGTCAAGCAGGCGGCCTACGACTTCCTGTCCTACATGAACCAGGCAGCGCAGTCGAACGTCGACGTGACCATCGGCTGGACGGGCTACAACCCGTACCGCGTGTCGCAGCTGACCAATCCCGACCTGTGGATCAAGGCCGGCTTCTCCAAGGAAGTCGCGGAGAACTATCTCGGCGCGATCAACGCGGCGCTGAACAACCCGAACATGGCTTCGGACTTCAAGCTCCCCGGCGCCCAGCAGTACTCCGGCGTCGTGCTCGACACCGAACTCGCCCGCTACCTCGCCGGTGAAATCACCGTCGAAGAAGCGCTCAAGAACATCGAGGACGGTTGGGAGCAGATCACCGAGGACTTCGGTCGCGACAACCAGAAGAACGCGCTCGGGCTCGCGCTCGGCGTGAGCAACAAGTAAGTCGGACCATCCGATGACGACGACAGCCGATGCGCTGGCAGGCCGACCGGGGGGCAATCCCCCGGTCGGTTCGCCTATGGGGGAGAGTTGGAGCGAGTGGTTCGACCGTCATTCGCGCACGATCTTCATAGCGCCGGCGATCTTCATGATCCTGGTCTTCGCGATCTTTCCCACCATCGCGTCGCTCGTCATCGCGGTCTCGCGCATCCGTCTTACCGGTGGCGGTTTCCAGGTCCGCTTCGTGGGCCTGCAGAACTTCACCAAGCAGTTCGCCGGCAATGACCAGGTCCATTTTCTCGGTCGTCTCGGCGAACTCAGCGTGCTCGGCTGGATCGTCAGCCTCGCCATCACCGGTCTGATCGTCTGGTGGTGGGTGAACTACCTGCGCAGCGGTCCGACGCTCGTCGGCACGCTCGGGCGCATCATCACGTCGACCGTGGTCATCGGCATCGCCTATCTGCTCTCGGCCACGGCGCTCAGCGGCAATCCCTGGGGCACGCTCGGCACGACGCTCTTCTATGTGTTCGTCGGCTGCTCCCTGCAGTTCGTCATCGGCCTCGGGCTCGCCTTCCTGTGCTCGCAGCCCATCGCCGGCAAGGCCTTCTTCCGCGTCATCTTCTTCATTCCCCTGATGATCACGCCGCTCGGCATCGGCTACGCCTTCCGCATGATCGCCGACACCAATGTCGGCCCGATCGCACCGATCTGGCAGTGGGTCGGCCTTGGCGGTTTTTCCTGGGCGACAGACCCATGGGCCGCGAGGATGTTCATCATCATCGGTGACTCCTGGCAGTGGATCCCGTTCATCTTCATCGTGCTGCTCGCAGCCTTCGAGAACGTGCCACGCGACCATGTCGAGGCGGCGCAGGTCGATGGCGCCGGCTCCGGGCAGATCTTTCGAGAGATCATCTGGCCGCAGATCATTCCGGTTGCCGCGACCGTCATGCTGATCCGCGTCATCGAGGCCTTCAAGATCGTCGATCTGCCCAACATCATGACCTCGGGCGGGCCGGGCATCGCGACGGAATCCATGACACTGCACGCCGTCTTCGCCTGGCGAGCCAATGATTTCGGCCAATCGGCGGCGGTCGCCTATCTGCTCCTGTTCGTGACGGTCGTGATCTGCGCCTCGTTCTTCAACTATGTCGTCTTGAAGCAATTGAGGAAGACATGAGCGCGCCGCGGAAGTTCGAGCTCGAGAATCGCGGCCTTTTCGATCGCCTTTTCGAACCGCCGGCGGTCGGCAAGATGACGGTGACGGCCAAGATCGTGGCCTATACGCTGCTGATCACCTGGTCGATCTTCGTGATCTTTCCGATCTACTGGGTGGTCGTCACCTCGTTCAAGCTGCCGCAGCACGTCAACGAAGGTCCGGTCTTCCTGCCCTTCATCGACTTCTGGCCGAGCCTGCACGCCTGGGAGGCGCTCCTCGTCACCGATTTCGGCGACACGCTTCGGGCCTACATCAATTCGATCGTGATCGGCGTCGCCTCGACGGCGCTGTGCATCGTCATCGGCTCGATGGCCGCCTATGCGCTGGCGCGCATCGAGTACCGGCCGAAACTCGGGTCGATCCTGCTCTTCGTCGCACTGCTGGTCATCGCGACGGTCGTCACCGGCACGATGGGGATCCCCTGGCAGGTGACGATGCCGGTCGCCTTTGGCGTGTTCCTGTTCCTGCTGCGCGCGCTCGGCCGGCGCTTCAAGGCGCGGCTCGGCAATGGCGACATCCTGTTCTGGATCATCTCGCAGCGCATCCTGCCGCCCATCGTCGTCATCATCCCGATCTACATGATGTTCCAGTCGGTCGGGCTTCTCGACACGCATCTCGGCCTGATCCTCGCCTATGCGGTCGCGAACCTGCCGATCGTGGTGTGGCTGATGCACGACTTCTTTGTCGGCCTGCCGATCGAACTCGAGGAAAGCGCCCAGCTCGACGGTGCGACGCGGTTCCGCATCTTCCGCGAGATCGTCGTGCCGCTCACCAAGCCGGGCCTTGCCGCGACGACGCTGCTCGTCCTGATCCTGTGCTGGAACGAATATCTCCTCGCCGTGTTCCTCTCGACGTCGAAGGCGCAGACCATGCCGATCCTCGTCGCGGCGATGAACGCGGGCGACCGCGGCATTCTGTGGTGGACCATGTGCGTCGTCATTGTCGTGATGATCCTGCCGGTGATCCTCATGGCGGTCGTGCTTCAGCGCTACATCGCCAAGGGCGTGCTGCTCGGCGCGGTCAAGGGTTAGTGTGAGAGGTGGATCGCATGAAGTCCGCAACGGCCGGCGTGCCGGTTACCTTCGACAAGATCGCCAAGTCCTTCGGTGCGGTGCGCGTCCTCGAGGAATTGTCCCTCTCGATCGCCCCAGGCGAGTTTCTCGTCCTGCTCGGGGCGTCCGGTTCGGGCAAGACCACGGCGCTGCGCATCCTCGCCGGCCTTGAAACGGCGACCTCCGGCACGATCCGCATCGGTGACCGCGAGGTCACGCAGATCCTGCCGAAGTATCGCGACGTCTCGATGGTCTTCCAGTCCTACGCGCTCTATCCGCACAAGACTGTCGCAGAAAACATCGGCTTTCCGCTGAAGGTGCGGAAGGTGCCGCAGGCGGAGCTCGACGCAGCCGTGCTCGAGGCCGCCAAGCAGGTGCAGATCGACGGCCTCCTCGACCGCTATCCGCGGCAGCTCTCGGGCGGCCAGCGCCAGCGTGTGGCGCTCGCCCGCGCCATGGTGCGGCGCCCGTCCGTTTTTCTCATGGACGAGCCGCTCTCCAACCTCGACGCCAAGCTGCGGGGCCACATGCGCGCCGAACTCAAGCACATGCAGTCGACGCTCGGCACGACGACGATCTACGTCACGCATGATCAGATCGAGGCGATGACGCTCGCCCACCGCGTCGCGATCCTCGAAAAGGGCGTGCTGCAACAGCTCGACACGCCGGCGAAGATCTACAACGACCCCGCCAACCTCTTCGTCGCCCAGTTCATCGGCTCACCACCGATGAACATCATCAAGGGATCGCTCGAGGGATCGACCTTCACGACGCGGGGTGCGAGCATCGCGCTGAACCTGTCCGGCCGTGCTCCCTCCGCCGTGCTCGGCGTCCGGCCCGAGGACTGTGCGGTCGTCGCCCCCGGTGCGGGCGAGATTCCGGCGGAGATCTATACGACTGAACTCATCGGCGATCATACGCTGGTCACGGTCAGCGTCGGCGACGACATGCTGACGGTGAAGGCGCCGAAGGATTTCAGCGGCAAGATCGGCGACAATGTCTCGATCTCTCTGATGCGGGAGCACCTCTATGTCTTCGAGGCGACGGGTGGGGCGCGCATTCGCTGACGGTGCGTCGGTCGGATCGCCATGACGAGCGCTGACACCGGGCCGGTCATCGAAATCTGCATCGACAGCATCGCAGGCGTGCGCGCCGCGATTGCGGCAGGCGCGCAGCGCGTGGAACTCTGCGCCGGTCTCCTCGAAGGGGGCATCACGCCTTCCGCCGGCATGATCCGGGCGGCGGTCGCGGCGGCTGCGGGGGCGATCAAGGTACACGTCATCATCCGGCCGCGCGGGGGCGATTTTCTCTTTGACGCCGATGAGGTCGAGGCCATGGCGGCCGACCTCGACACGGCGCGCGGGGCGGGCGCGGACGGTGTCGTCATCGGCCAGCTTCTCGCCGATGGCCGCATCGACGTCGCGACGACGAAACGCCTGATCGAGCGCGCGGGTCCGCTCTCCGTCACCTTCCACCGTGCCTTCGACATGTCCCGCGATCCCTTCGAGGCGCTCGACGCGCTGATCGACCTCGGTATCGACCGGGTGCTGACCTCGGGCCAGGAGCCGAGCGTGCTGCAGGGCGCGCCGCTCATCCGCCGCCTGATCGAGCGCGCGGGCGATCGCCTCGTCATCATGCCCGGCGGCGACATCACCGAGCGCAACGTCGCGCGCATTCTCGCGGAGACCGGAGCGCGCGAGATCCATTTCGCCGCCTTCGAGACGGCGCCGAGCGCGATGCGCTGGCGCAACGAGGCCGTCTACATGGGCGGCACGCTGCGCCCGCCCGAATATGACCGCCCGGTCACGACGCCCGGCGCCATCACGGCCGTGACTTCGGCGATCCCGCGCTGAGGCGCCCGCGCGACGGCGCAGCCCGAACGGCCATCTTCGGATTAGCGGAGATGTCCGCTGATCCGTCTCATCGGGTCCGGTCGCGTTCCCGCAGGATCGGCTCGTCGCTGAAGCGGGCGTCTGACAGCGCGTTGATCGCCCGGATCTCGGCCGCGATGCCGGCCGGATCGGTGGCGGTCATCGGCAGGGCGTCGAGCCTGGCGCTGACCGCCGACATCTCGGTCTCGACACCGGGCCCATCCAGCAGCGAGCGGCTGAGCACTTCGATCCGACCGCCCGGCTTCTCGATGAAACCGTAGCTGGACGGCGCGAGCCGAACCAGTATCGCCGACAGTCGGCGGCCCTTTTGTGACAACCGATGATTGACCGTGCTTAGGACAGGCGTTGCCCGTCGGTGTGCCCAAAAGCAGTTGCGGTCGTGATTACATACTTCATTTTTTGTAATGTGTATCGTGCCTGCCGAGCCCGTCATTGTCCGTTCTCAGCCGGAAGCAGTGTCGGTATGCCATCGGCCAACATCCTGTAAAATAAACATTTTTCGTTGATCAACCCACCGCGTCCCAGATCGGGACGCTGTCGCGAAAGTATGATGGGCGGCTGCTTGATGGCCTCGGACAAAGGCACTATTCCCATTCCGACGGTTGTTGTCTCCGCATTTCGAAGGACAGTTCCATGGCTCGCAACAAGATCGCCCTCGTCGGCGCCGGACAGATCGGCGGTACTCTCGCTCTCCTCGCCGGGTTGAAGGAACTGGGCGACATCGTGATGTTCGACATCATGGAAGGCGTGCCCCAGGGCAAGGCGCTCGACATCGCGGAGGCCGCGCCGGTCGAAGGGTTCGACGCGCGCTTCACCGGCACTCAGACCTATGCCGCGCTCGAAGGGTCGGATGTGGTCATCGTCACGGCCGGCGTGCCGCGCAAGCCCGGCATGAGCCGCGACGATCTCCTCTCCATCAACCTCAAGGTGATGGAGCAGGTCGGCGCCGGCATCGCCAAATATGCCCCCGACGCCTTCGTGATCTGCATCACAAACCCGCTCGATGCGATGGTCTGGGCGCTGCAGAAGGCGAGCGGCCTGCCCAAGGCCAAGGTGGTCGGCATGGCGGGCGTGCTCGATTCCGCCCGCTTCCGCCATTTTCTCGCGACCGAGTTCAACGTGTCGGTCGAGGACGTCACGGCCTTCGTGCTCGGCGGTCACGGCGACACCATGGTGCCGTCGGTGCGCTATTCGACGGTCGCCGGTATTCCGCTGCCTGATCTGATCAAGATGGGGTGGACGACACAGCAGCGCCTCGACGAGATCGTCCAGCGCACGCGCGATGGTGGCGCCGAGATCGTCAACCTGCTCAAGACGGGCTCCGCCTTCTATGCGCCGGCTTCCTCCGCGATCGCCATGGCGGAGAGCTACCTCAAGGACAAGAAGCGGGTCCTGCCCTGCGCCGCCTATCTCAACGGCGAATATGGCGTGCGCGACCTCTATGTCGGCGTGCCGGTCGTCATCGGCGAAAAGGGTGTCGAGCGCATCGTCGAGATCGAGCTCGACAAGGATGAGCGGGTGGGATTCGAGAAGTCGGTCAACGCCGTGAAGGGGCTGGTCGAAGCCTGCAAGACGATCAATCCGGCGATGGCCTGAGCGGGCGGTCACGAGGGCGCTGCCAGGGAGGTCACGATGCGCGCAGGGGCGGTACTCCTTTCGGGGCTTCTTGCTTGTGGCGTGGTGTCGTCGGCCTCCGCGGCCGAGCGGTCGATCGAGGAGCAGGTCGCCTTCCTGTTCACGAGCTACGCCGATGGTCTCGTGGTCGACGGCTTCAGGGCGGTTCGGGTGAGCGCGGCCCCGGCCGTGTTCGACCTGGTGCCCGAGGCCGGTGGCGCGCCCGCCGGTCGGCTGTCGATCGAGAAGTTCCTCGGCTGTGAGTATGTCGTGAAGCTCGAGGCCAGCGCCGGCGCGCTCAAGCCGTACAGCTATCGCCTGCGGTTCGAGGGCTCCGGCCTCGGTTATGGCTATGAACCGGATGCGAACGGCGTGGTGCGGCGCTCAGCGCTTTCGGCGTCGAAGGACCTCTGCACGGCGGAAAGTGGCGATGCGCCCTGCGACGCGCTGTTCCGGGAGGGACCGGCACTGCCGAAGGACGCGACCTACGAGTTCGTCAGCGCGATGTTCGATGGTTTCGGCACGGCGAAGCTTTGCTCGGCCGGTACATCAGTGCCGATCGCGCCGATTGCTGGCGAAACGCCGGAGGAGACGGCAGCGATTCTCTGGTTCGCGCTGGAAGACGGCTCCGTCATCGACGGTGCCGACAAGGCCAAGCAGGTTTCCGAAAGCCCCGCCGTGTTCACCGTGACCAATGTCGAAAGCGGCAAGGAGACGGCGCGCATCACCGTAACGCGCCGGCAGAATTGCGCGTTTTCTTATGAGATCGCCTATTCCGTGCCGGTCGTCGATCCGTTTGGGAATGAGGTGAAAGCCATGACGTTCGACGTCGATTTCGCCGCTGCCACGGGCGAACTCAGGCGTTATTCGAACGAGCCCGGCAATTTCAGCTTCGTCACCACCACGCCGATGTGCACACCGACCGGTGCGACGCAGGACTGCTACAACGGTCGCATCTCCGACGCGCCGATCTTCTCGCCCGGCCCGGATCGCGCCGAAAAGCTGCTCGCGATCATGCATGCGGCCCATTGCAAGCCGAACCCATAACGACAAGCCTGGAAGAACGCCCCGATGAACATTCATGAATATCAGGCGAAGGAACTGCTCCGATCCTTCGGATTGCCGGTACCGAAGGGGGCGGCGGTCACGCAGGCCTCCGGTATCGAGGCGGCCGTCGCCGCGCTGCCGGGTCCGGTCTGGGTGGTGAAGAGCCAGATCCATGCCGGCGGTCGCGGCAAGGGCAAGTTCAAGGAACTCGGCCCCGACGCGAAGGGCGGCGTGCGTGTCCACAAGTCGGCGCAGGAGGCGATCGCCAGCGCCAGGGAGATGCTGGGCAACACGCTCGTGACGCTACAGACTGGACCGGCCGGCAAGCAGGTCAACCGGCTCTACATCGAGGACGGCTCGGCCATCGCCAAGGAATTCTACCTTTCGATGCTCGTCGACCGCTCGACGAGCCGGATCGCCTTCGTCGTCTCGACCGAGGGCGGCATGAACATCGAGGAAGTGGCCCACGACACGCCCGAGAAGATCGTGACCGTGCAGGTCGATCCGGTGACGGGCGTCTATCCGCACCATGTCCGGGTCGTGTCGAAGGCGCTGGGGCTCAACGCCGAGCAGACCAAGCAGATGGGCCACATCCTCACGAAGCTCTACGAGGCGTTCAACGCCACCGACATGAGCCTGCTCGAGATCAACCCGCTGATCATCACCGAAGCCGGTGATCTGAAGCTCCTCGACGCCAAGGTCTCCTTCGATTCGAACGCGCTGTTCCGCCATCCCGACGTGCTCGCCCTGCGTGACGAGACCGAGGAGGATCCCAAGGAGATCGAGGCCTCGCGCTATGATCTCTCCTACATCGCGCTCGACGGCACGATCGGCTGCATGGTCAACGGCGCAGGCCTCGCCATGGCGACCATGGACATCATCAAACTCTATGGCGAGGAGCCGGCGAACTTCCTCGACGTCGGCGGCGGCGCCACCAAGGAAAAGGTGACGGCGGCGTTCAAGATCATCACCGCCGATCCCAATGTGAAGGGCATCCTCGTCAACATCTTCGGCGGCATCATGCGCTGTGATGTGATCGCGGAGGGCGTGATCGCGGCGGTCCGCGAGGTCGGCCTCACGGTGCCGCTCGTCGTGCGGCTCGAGGGTACCAATGTGGAACTCGGCAAGAAGATCATCGCCGAGTCAGGCCTCAACGTGATCTCGGCCGATGATCTCGATGACGCCGCGCAGAAGATCGTCAAGGCGGTGAGAGGCTGACCCCATGTCCATTCTGATCAACGCCGCGACCAAGGTCATCTGCCAGGGCTTCACCGGCAAGAACGGCACCTTCCACTCCGAACAGGCGATCAAGTACGGCACCCGCATGGTGGGCGGCACCTCGCCCGGCAAGGGCGGCTCCGTGCATCTCGGCCTGCCGGTGTTCGATACGGTGCTCGAAGCGCGCGAGGCGACAGGCGCCGACGCCTCGGTCATCTATGTGCCGCCGCCGGGCGCGGCGGATGCGATTCTCGAAGCGATCGCTGCCGAAATCCCGCTGATCGTGTGCATCACCGAGGGCATCCCGGTGGCCGACATGATCAAGGTCAAGCGTGCTCTGTCGGGCTCGCGATCGCGCCTGATCGGCCCGAACTGCCCCGGCGTGATGACGTCGGACGAGTGCAAGATCGGCATCATGCCCGGCAACATCTTCAAGAAGGGGTCGGTCGGGATCGTCTCGCGTTCCGGCACGCTGACCTATGAGGCGGTGTTCCAGACCTCGAACGAGGGGCTCGGCCAGACGACGGCCGTCGGCATCGGCGGCGACCCGGTCAAGGGCACCGAGTTCATCGACATTCTCGAACTCTTCCTCGCCGACGCGGCGACCCAGTCGATCGTGATGATCGGCGAGATCGGCGGATCGGCCGAGGAGGACGCGGCGCAGTTCATCAAGGACGAGGCAAAGCGCGGTCGCAAGAAGCCGATGGTCGGCTTCATCGCCGGCCGCACCGCGCCGCCCGGACGCCGCATGGGCCATGCCGGGGCCATCATCTCCGGCGGCAAGGGCGGAGCGGAGGACAAGATCGCGGCGATGGAATCGGCCGGCATCCGTGTCTCGCCCTCGCCCGCCCGCCTTGGAAAGACCTTGGTCGAGGTGCTCAAGGGCTGACCTCAGTCCGGCCCGTTTCAGCCTTCAGGACAAAAGCGATGGATCGTCACGACGAAAACCAGGCCCTTCTCGACACCGCCTTCCTCTACGGCGGCAACGCGGCCTATCTCGAGCAGCTTCAGGCGCGCTACGAGAAGGACCCCGCCTCCGTCGACGAGACCTGGCGCCGTTTCTTCGGCGCGCTCGGCGATGACCGGGCCGACGTCGCCAAGAGCGCCGACGGAGCCTCGTGGAAGAGCGGGCGCTGGCCGATCGCCGCCAATGGCGAACTCGTCTCCGCGCTCGACGGCGATTGGGGCGCGGTCGAGAAGGCGGTCGGCGAGAAGATCCGCGTCAAGGCTGCCGAGGTCAGCAAGGCCGAGGCCCCTTCCGCGGCGCCCGCGATCACTGAAGCCGCGATCCTGCAGGCGACCCGCGATTCGGTGCGCGCGCTCATGCTGATCCGCGCCTATCGCATGCGCGGCCATCTCCATGCCAATCTCGATCCGCTCGGGCTCGAACCCGCCAAGGATCACGAGGAGCTGCACCCGGCGACCTATGGCTTCACCGATGCCGACTGGGACCGCCGCATCTTCATCGACAAGGTGCTCGGTCTGGAGTTCGCGACGATCCGCGAGATCACCGCGATCCTCAAGCGGACCTATTGCTCGACGCTCGGCGTCGAGTTCATGCACATTTCCGATCCGGCCCAGAAGGCCTGGATCCAGCAGCGCATCGAGGGGCCGGACAAGGAGATCTCCTTCACCCGCGAGGGCAAGCGCGCGATCCTCAACAAGCTGATCGAGGCGGAAGGCTTCGAGAAATTCCTCGACATCAAGTACACCGGCACCAAGCGCTTCGGCCTTGATGGCGGCGAGAGCCTGATCCCGGCGCTCGAGCAGATCATCAAGCGCGGCGGCAATCTCGGCGTGAAGGAAATCGTTCTTGGGATGGCCCATCGCGGCCGCCTGAACGTGCTGACGCAGGTGATGTCGAAGCCGCACCGCGCCCTGTTCCACGAGTTCAAGGGCGGCTCGGCCCAACCCGACGACGTCGAAGGCTCGGGCGACGTGAAGTATCACCTCGGCGCCTCGTCGGACCGTGAGTTCGACGGCAACAAGGTGCATCTGTCGCTGACGCCGAACCCGTCGCATCTCGAGATCGTCGACCCCGTCGTTCTCGGCAAGGTGCGCGCCAAGCAGGACCAGCATGGCTGCACGGCGGATGACCGTCGCGCCGTCATGGCGCTCCTCCTTCATGGCGATGCGGCCTTCGCCGGTCAGGGTGTCGTCGCCGAATGCTTCGGCCTGTCGGGCCTGAAAGGTCACCGCACCGGCGGCTCGGTGCATTTCATCATCAACAACCAGATCGGCTTCACCACCTATCCGCGCTATTCGCGCTCCTCGCCCTATCCCTCCGACGTGGCGAAGATGATCGAGGCGCCGATCTTTCACGTGAACGGCGATGATCCCGAGGCCGTGGTGTTCGCGGCCAAGGTCGCGATCGAGTTCCGGCAGCAGTTCCAGAAGCCGGTCGTGGTCGACATGTTCTGCTATCGCCGCTTCGGTCACAATGAGGGCGATGAACCCGGCTTCACCCAGCCGCTGATGTACAAGAAGATCCGCTCGCATCCGGGCGTGGTCGAGATCTACTCCAATCGCCTCGTCGCCGCCGGCGTCCTCACCCAGGGCGAGGTCGACAAGATGAAGGCCGACTGGCGGGCGCGGCTCGAGGCCGAGTACGAGGCCGGCCAGGCCTATCGCCCCAACAAGGCCGACTGGCTCGACGGGCAATGGTCGAGCGTCAAGGCGCCGAGCGCGGAGACGGCGGATGATCCGCGCCGTGGTGCGACCGGGGTCGAACTGTCGCGGCTCAAGTCGATCGGCAGGGCGATCTCGAGCGTTCCCGACGGGTTCAACATCCACAAGACGATCGCCCGCTTCATGGAAACGCGGCGCAAGATGATCGAGACCGGCGAGGGCGCCGACTGGGCGACCGCCGAGGCGCTCGCCTTCGGCACGCTGCTCGACGACGGCCATCGCGTGCGCCTGTCGGGCCAGGACTGCGAGCGCGGCACCTTCTCGCAGCGTCACTCCGTCCTGATCGATCAGGAGAAGGAGACGCGCTACACGCCGCTCAACCATATCCGCATGGGGCAGGCGCATTACGAGGTCATCAACTCGATGCTCTCGGAGGAGGCGGTCCTCGGCTTCGAGTACGGCTACTCGCTCTCTGAGCCGAATGCGCTGACGGCCTGGGAGGCGCAGTTCGGCGATTTCGCCAATGGCGCGCAGGTCCTGTTCGACCAGTTCATCTCGTCGGGCGAGCGCAAATGGCTGCGTCTGTCGGGCCTCGTCTGCCTGCTGCCACACGGCTATGAGGGGCAGGGGCCGGAGCATTCCTCCGCCCGCCTCGAGCGCTTCCTGCAGATGTGCGCCGAGGACAACATGCAGGTCGCCAACTGCACGACACCGGCAAACTACTTCCACATCCTGCGCCGGCAGCTGAAGCGCGACATCCGCAAGCCGCTGATCCTGATGACGCCCAAAAGCCTGCTGCGCCATAAGCGCTGCATCTCGCGGCTCGAGGAGATGGCGGGCGACACCTCCTTCCACCGCCTGCTGTGGGACGATGCGGAACTCGGTCAGGCGAGTGTGAAGCTCGTCTCGGACGAAAAGATCCGTCGTGTCGTGCTGTGCTCCGGCAAGGTCTATTTCGACCTCTTCGAAGAGCGCGAGAAGCGCGGCATCGACGACATCTATCTGATGCGCATCGAGCAGCTCTATCCCTTCCCGCTCAAGTCGCTGGTGGCGGAGCTGTCGCGTTTCCGCAAGGCGGACGTGATCTGGTGTCAGGAGGAGCCCAAGAACATGGGCTCCTGGTCCTTCGTCGAGCCCTATCTCGAATGGGTCCTCGGCCAGGCCGGCACCAAGGCGAAACGCGCCGCCTATGTCGGGCGCGCCGCGTCGGCGGCGACGGCAACGGGCCTGATGTCGAAGCATCTCGCCCAGCTGCAGGCCTTCCTCGACGAAGCGCTGGCGGGATGATGACGCCCTGGGCGGCCAGCCCGAACGACTGAGACTGATTTAGGGAGCGCCCTCGGGCGGCAAACGCATGACCACTGAAATCCGTGTCCCGTCCCTCGGCGAATCGGTGACCGAGGCCACCGTCGGCAAATGGTTCAAGAAGGTCGGCGATGCGGTCGCCGCCGACGAGATCATCGCCGAACTCGAGACCGACAAGGTCACCGTCGAGGTGCGGTCGCCGGCGAGCGGAACGATCAGCGAGGTGACGGTCAAGGACGGTGAGACCGTTGCGGCGCAGGGGCTCCTTGGAGCAATCGCCGAGGGCGGTGCCGCCGTCGCTGCCGCAGCGCCCGCCAAGGCCGCTGAACCGGTCGCGCCCGCCGCACCTGCCGTTGTCGCACCTGCCGCTCCGGCACCGGCCGCGACCAGCATGCCGCCGGCACCTTCGGCTGCGAAGATGATGGCCGAGACGGGCGTCAGCGTCGACGTCGGTTCCGGCAAGCGTGGCCAGGTGCTGAAGGAGGATGTGATCGCAGCCGTCGCGGCTGCAGCCGCGGCCCCCGTCGCGCCTGCTGCGGCGCCAGCCGCTTCGCGTCCCGCTTCCTCTGCGCTCGATGCGGGACGCGAGGAGCGCGTGCGCATGACGCGCCTGCGCCAGACCATCGCCCGCCGTCTCAAGGACGCGCAGAACACCGCCGCCATGCTCACGACCTTCAACGAGGTCGACATGAGCGCCGTGATGGCGATGCGCAACCAGTACAAGGACCTGTTCGAGAAGAAGCACGGCGTGAAGCTCGGCTTCATGTCGTTCTTCGTGAAGGCCGTCGTCCAGGCCCTCAAGGAACTGCCGGCGGTGAACGCCGAGATCGACGGGCAGGACCTCGTCTACAAGAACTACTACCACATCGGCGTGGCGGTCGGGACCGACAAGGGCCTGGTCGTGCCGGTGGTTCGCGACTGCGACAAGCTCTCCTTTGCCGGGATCGAGAAGACGATCGGTGATTTCGGCAAGAAGGCGCGCGACGGCGCGCTCGCCATCGAGGACATGCAGGGCGGCACCTTCACCATCTCGAATGGCGGCGTCTATGGCTCTCTGATGTCGACGCCGATCCTGAACGCGCCACAGTCGGGCATTCTCGGCATGCACAAGATCCAGGAACGGCCGGTCGTCGTCGGCGGCCAGATCGTCATCCGCCCGATGATGTATCTCGCCCTGAGCTACGACCACCGGATCGTCGACGGCAAGGAAGCCGTCACGTTCCTCGTGCGCGTCAAGGAAGGCATCGAGGATCCGAGCCGTCTGGTGATGGATCTGTGAGAACGGCCGGCCTGAACTCGGCCCGGCCGTGTGCCGTGCCGCCTCGGCCATCCGTCATGCCCGCAACTCGAAGGGAAACCCACCCATGTCCCACGATCTCATCGTCATCGGCACCGGTCCCGGCGGCTATGTCTGCGCCATCCGCGCGGCGCAGCTCGGCATGAACGTCGCCGTGGTCGAGAAGCGCAAGACCCATGGCGGGACCTGCCTGAATGTCGGCTGCATCCCGTCCAAGGCGCTGCTTCACGCCTCCGAGTTGTTCGACGAGGCCGGGCATGGCTTCAAGGCCTTTGGTATCGAGGTGACGCCGAAGCTCAACCTCAAGCAGATGATGCGGCACAAGCAGGAGACCGTCGACGCCAACGTCCAGGGCATCGAGTTCCTCCTGAAGAAGAACAAGATCACCGCCTATCGCGGCACCGGGTCGATCCTCGCTCCCGGCAGGGTGAAGGTCACCGCCGAGGATGGGACATCCCAGGAGATCGAGGCGAAGACGATCGTCATCGCGACGGGCTCAGACGTTGCGCAGTTGCCCGGCGTCACGATCGACGAGGACATCGTCGTCTCCTCGACCGGGGCGCTCGAGTTCGAGGAGGTGCCCAAGCGCCTCGTCGTCATCGGCGGCGGGGTGATCGGCCTCGAGCTCGGCTCGGTCTGGCGGCGTCTCGGTTCGCAGGTCACCGTCGTCGAGTATCTCGATCGGATCCTGCCGGGCATGGACGGCGAGGTCGCCAAGCAGTTCCAGCGCATGCTCCAGAAGCAGGGCTTCACCTTCCGCCTCTCGACCAAGGTCACCGGCGTCGAGACGACACGCACCGGCGCCAATGTCACGGTCGAGCCGGTGGCGGGTGGTCCCGCGGAGGTGATCGAGGCCGAGTATGTCCTCGTCGCGACCGGTCGTCGGCCCTTCACCGAGGGGCTCGGTCTCGAGGCGGTCGGGGTCGCTCTGGAACGCGGGCGGGTGGTGATCGACGATCATTTCCGCACGACCGTTCCCGGGATCTACGCGATCGGCGACGTGGTGCGCGGGCCCATGCTGGCGCACAAGGCGGAGGATGAGGGCGTCGCCTGCGCCGAGATCATCGCCGGCCAGCACGGGCATGTGAATTACGGCGTCATTCCGGGGGTGGTCTACACCTTCCCGGAGGTCGCCTCGGTCGGCAAGACCGAGGAGGAACTCAAGGCCGAGGGCATCGCCTACAAGGTCGGCAAGTTTCCCTTCACGGCGAATGGCCGCGCCCGCGCCAACCGCACGCCGGACGGGTTCGCCAAGGTCCTGGCGGATGCCACCACCGATCGCGTCCTGGGCGTGCACATCATTGGGGCGCAGGCCGGCGATCTCATCCATGAGGCGGCCGTCCTGATGGAGTTCGGCGGCTCGTCCGAAGACCTCGCGCGCACCTGTCACGCGCACCCGACCTTGTCGGAGACGGTCAAGGAAGCGGCGCTCGGGGTTGCCGGGCGCACCATCCATCTGTAAGCGACGGTGGGTCGATACTGGGACGGGGGCTTGTCCCCCGGTCGCGAAAAGGCCACAGAGAGCGCCTAGCGCCACCTCGGGCGAGAGGATCGTCCGCAGTCGGAGTTGACCATGTCGCGTGCATCTGTGCCCGTCGCCCTTCTCATGGCCGTGGTAGTGGCCCTGGTCGCGGCGCCCGCCGTCGCACAGACCGAGCCGGCGGCACAGGCTCCGCTCGTGCTGCCGGCAGAGCGCCCGGCGATTCCGGACACCCCGGCGACGGAAGCACCCGCCGCGCAGGTTCCCGCCGCCGAGACGCCGGTCGCGGCGGGTGAGGCACCGGCCGATGCACCAGTGACACTTCCGCCTGAGCGGCCGGCGGAGCCCGACCTCGCGCCCCCGACCGTGCTTGCACCGGATGATCCGGCTCTTGCGACACCCGGTTTCTCGGCCCCGTCAGGCGCGGTGGTTCCGGCCTCCACGCAGCCCGAACTCGTCGGCCACATCAACGCCTATCTCAACAGCATCCGCATCATGAGCGGCACCTTCACGCAGCTTGGTCCCGACGGCACGCGGACGACGGGGAAATTCTACATCTCGAAGCCCGGACGGCTGCGCTTCCAGTATGATCCGCCCTCGCAGGTCGAACTGATCGCCGACGGGCGCTCGGTCGCGGTCCGCGACCGCAAGCTCAACACCCAGGACCTCTATTTGATCGGCCAGACGCCGCTGCGATTCCTGCTGCAGGACACGATCGATCTTCTGCAGGATCCGAACGTGGTCGGTGTGAGCGTCGATCCCGATCTCGTCAGCGTGACCCTGCAGGAAGAACAGGCGATCGGCGGGGCCGCCCAGATCGTCCTGATGTTTTCTGCGACCGACTATTCCCTGAAGCAGTGGTCGATCACCGACGCGCAGGGCTTTCAGACGGCGGTGGCGATCTTCGACATCAACACCGTCGACACGCCGCCGGACCGGCTCTTCTACATCGACGAAACCCGCATGGCGAACTGAGGCCGGGCCGGCGCCGCCCGGATCAGCGTCGGCGCTGGCCGACGGCGAGCGCGATCCGCATCAAGGCCCGCGAGACGAGCGCCTGCGCCAGCGTCTGGTTGCGCCGCGCCTCGAGCACGGCCGTCTGAAGATCGGCGACGATCGCCTCGAGGCGGGATCCGTCGAGGACGCTCAGCTGTCCCGTGATGTCGGCCCTGCGCTTGAAATGGATCATGCCGCCGGCCCCTTCCACCACCGCCGCCGCCGGCTGGCCGCGATCGACGAGGGCGCGCAGTCGCTGCAGCATCAGCGCATGACGCAGCGCCGCCCCGGCGAGCACGGAGGCGTTGACGCCCTCGCCCCAGGCCTTGGCCACCGTCGTGTCGAGAACGCCGAGCCGGCCGGAGAAAGAGGCGTCGATGATGGCATCGGTCGCGAGCGCCGTCGCGTCACCCACGACGGCGAGAACATCGGCAAGGTCGATCCGGCCCGTTCCGTGCGCGTAGAGGCAGAGCTTCTGCACCTCGGCGCGGGAGGCGAGGCGATCGCCGCCAAGCATGGTCGCGAGCGCGTCGCGGGCGTCCGGCGCGATGGTGAGGCCGGCGCGCGCGACCTCGTCGGCGATGATCTGGCTGATCGAGGCCGCCTCGTCGCCATGGCAGGCGATCACCGCCGCGGCGCGAGAGCGGTCGAGCGCGGCCACGAGCGGGTGGTTCTTGCGCCAGTCGCCACCTTCGATCACGACGCGGCAGTCTCGCGGCGGATCCTGGAGGAGCGGCTCGACCGCCGGCACGAGCGAGCGTCCCCCGGCCCGCACCCAGATCGCCCGGCGCCCGCCGAAGAGGGGAACCGTGTAGGCCTCGTCGGCGAGCCGCGCCGGATCGCCCGCGACATCGTCACCGTCGAGGCGCACCATCTGGAAGGGGTCGGCCGGATCATCGACGCCGGTCGCGACGAGCGCCTTGGCCCGTTCGCTCACGAGCCCCGTGTCGGGACCGTAGACGAGAAACAGGGCGTAGTGGGCATCGGGCTTGCGCAGGAACGCGTCGACGGTCCGCGGCTGGATCGTCGTCATCGCGACCGCTGCTCTCAGCCCTGTCTGGCGAAGTGGATCGAGAGCTGCGTCTTGATCTGCTCGGCGAGCACGGTCGCGGCCCGGTTCTCGGCGTCGCGCTGGGCGCGGACGGCGGCGAAGCGCTGCAGGCCGCGGTCATAGGTCGTCAGAGCAAACTGCCGGCCGGAGAGGACGATCTCGCCGGTCGCGATGTTCTTCAGCGTGTAGTTCCCGGTCAGACGCACGGTGTCGATCTGGGGCTTGGCCGTCTCGGCATCGATGATCGAGCTTTCGACGGAGGAGGTCACCGCCACGCTCAACGCGTAGACCGGAGCGGCCGGCGCGCCGCCGCCGGTCAGGTTGAAGATCAGGGCGTTGCGCAGCTGCACGCCGATGCGGCTGTCGATCGGGTCCACGGTCACCGCCGACAGCTTCGTCGCCATGCTCGACACGCCCGTCGCATCGGGCGCGTAGAGGGGTGTGAAGCAGCCCCCGAGCGCGAACATCGGCGCGATGGCGATCAGCGCGAAGGCCGCGCGGCGGAACATGCGGTCAGACGACGACATTCACGATCCTCTGCGGCACGATGATGATCTTCTTCGGCGCCTTGCCCTCCAACGCGCGCTGGACCGCGTCGTTGGCGAGCACCGCCGCCTCGATCTCGTTGTGCGCCGCCGTCTTGGCAACCGTCAAGTCGGCACGCTTGCGGCCGTTCACCTGAACGGGGAGCGTGATGGTGTCGTCCTCGAGAAGCGCCGGATCCGCGACCGGCCAGGCGGTCTCGGCGACGAGGCCGTCCTGGCGCAGAACCACCCAGCACTCTTCCGCGAGGTGCGGCATCATCGGAGCGAGGAGTTTCACCAGGATGAGGGCGGCTTCGTGCAGCGCAGTACCGAGACCGGCGGAGGGAGTGGCGCGCGCCGTCTCAGCCGCCTTCGTCATGGCGTTGGTGAGCGTGTAGATGTGGGCCACGCAACGGTTGAAGGCGAGGCGCTCGATGTCGGCGCCCACGGCGGCGAGCGCGCGATGCGCGGCCTTGCGCACCGTCAGCGCCTCCTCGACACCCCCCAAAGCACCATCGGTCGGCAGGGCCGCGATGTCGCCGACGAGACGCCAGACACGCTGCAGGAAGCGGCTCGCGCCGTCCACGCCAGCCTCTGTCCAGATCACGTCGCGCTCGGGCGGTGAATCCGACAGCATGAACCAGCGCACCGTGTCAGCGCCGTAGTCGCGGATGATGTCGTCGGGGTCGACGACGTTCTTCTTCGACTTCGACATCTTCTCGATCGAGCCGATCGTGACCGGCGCGCCGGTGGTGATGTGGAAGGCGCGGCGCTCGGCCCCCTCGCCCTCGATCCGCACCTCGGCCGGCAGCACGAAGCCGCCATCCTCGGCGCGATAGGTCTCGTGCACCACCATGCCCTGGGTGAACAGGCCCTGGAACGGCTCCTTCAGCCCGATATGGCCAGTCTTCTGCATGGCCCGGACGAAGAAGCGCGAATAGAGGAGATGCAGGATCGCATGCTCGATGCCGCCGATATACTGGTCGACCGGCAGCCAGCGGTCGGCCTGGTCGCGCGTCGTCGGCGACGTCTCGTTCCACGGATCGGTGAAGCGGGCGAAGTACCAGGACGAGTCGACGAAGGTGTCCATCGTGTCGGTCTCGCGCCGGGCCTCCCTGCCGCAGGACGGGCAGGTCGTGTGGCGCCAGGTCGGATGACGGTCGAGCGGGTTGCCCGGCTTGTCGAAGGTCACGTCGTCGGGCAGGCGGATCGGCAGGTTCTCCTTGCGCTCCGGCACCACGCCGCAGGCCTCGCAATGCACGACCGGTATCGGGCAGCCCCAGTAGCGCTGGCGCGAGACGCCCCAGTCACGCAGGCGGAAATTGACCTTGCGCTCGCCCACCGGCGCATTGCCACGGATCTCGCGCTCGAGACGGCGCGCGACCTCCGCCTTGGCCTCCTCGATCGTCATGCCGTCGAGGAAGGCGGAATTGATCATGCGGCCCTCACCATCATAGGGGGCCTTGTCGGTCACGAAGGTCGCGGGGTCCTGCCCGGGCGGGCAGACCACGGCGCGGGTGCCGAGCCCGTACTTCGTCGCGAAATCGAAGTCGCGCTGGTCATGCGCCGGACAGCCGAAGATCGCGCCGGTTCCGTACTCCATCAGGATGAAGTTCGCGACATAGACCGGCAGCGTCCACGTCGGATCGAAGGGATGGACCGCCCGGATGCCGGTGTCGAAGCCTTCCTTCTCGGCCGTGTCGATCAGTTCCTGCGCCGTGCCGGTGCGCTTGGCTTCCTTGATGAAGGCGTCGAGCGCGGGGTTGCGGGCGGCCGCCGCGCGCGCCAGCGGATGATCGGGGGCGATCGCCATGAACTTCGCGCCGAACAGCGTATCGGGGCGCGTCGTGTAGATCACGAGTTCGCTCTCGCCCGAGGGGGTCGTCGCTGTATCGAGCGCGAAGCGGATCTGCAGGCCCTCGGAGCGGCCGATCCAGTTGCGCTGCATCGTGCGCACCTTGTCCGGCCAGCGGTCGAGCGTGTCCAGCGCCTCGAGGAGGTCCTGCGAATAATCGGTGATCTTGAAGAACCACTGCGCGAGCTCGCGCTGTTCGACCAGCGCGCCCGACCGCCAGCCGCGGCCGTCGATCACCTGCTCATTGGCGAGCACGGTCTGGTCGACGGGGTCCCAGTTGACCTTGGAGACCTTCCGTTCGACGAGGCCCGCCTGCATGAAATCGATAAACATCGCCTGCTGGTGGCGATAATAGCTCGGATCGCAGGTCGCGACCTCGCGGCTCCAGTCGAGCGACAGGCCCATCGACTTGAGCTGGCGGCGCATCGTGTCGATGTTGGCGTAGGTCCAGGTCGCGGGATGCGACTTGTTCTGCATCGCGGCGTTCTCTGCCGGCATGCCGAACGCATCCCAGCCCATGGGATGCAGGACGTTGAAGCCCTTGGCGCGCTTGTAGCGCGCCACCACGTCGCCCATCGTGTAGTTGCGGACATGGCCCATGTGGATGCGCCCCGAAGGGTAGGGGAACATCTCGAGCACGTAGTAGCGATCGCGCGGATCCTCGTTGCGGGACTCGAAGATCTTCCGCTCTTCCCAGATCCGCCGCCATTTCGGTTCGGCGGCGGCGGCATTGTAGCGCTCGGTGGTCATGTCGGTCGCAGGCTTCGTGACGGGTGCGCCGCGCCGGGGTGGCGCGGCCGGGCCGGACTAGTCCAACAATTCCGGCGTCCGGTCAATGGTTTCGGGGCGGCCGGCCCGGCTCTGCGCCGCGCCGGCCGACACTGTCCTCAGAAGGCGAGCGCGCGCACCTGCACGACGTTCGGCAGCGTGTTGATCTCCTTCAGGAGGTCCGGGCCGACCGGCTGGTCGACGGCGACGAGCGCGATCGCGTTGCCGCCCTCGAAATCGCGGCCGAACTGCATGTGGGAGATGTTGACGCCGTTGCGCCCCAGGAGCGAGCCGAGATTGCCGATGAAGCCCGGTCGGTCATGGTTGGTGATGTAGAGCATCTTCGGCAGGATGTCGGCCTCGATGTTGATGCCCTTGACGTGGGTGATGCGCAGCTTCGAGCCGCCGATGATCGTGCCGGCGACCGCGCGGGTCATGGTTCCGGTCTGCACCTCGAGCGTGATCACCGCGTCATAGTCGCCCTGGCGCTCGCGTGTCGTCTCCTCGATCAGGATGCCGCGCTCGCGGGCAACGGAGGGCGCCGCGACGATGTTGATGTCGGCGAGCATGGGCCGCAGGAGGCCGGCGATCGCGGCCGACGTCAGCGCCTTGATCTTCAGGTTGGCGACATCGCCCTCATAGGTGAGGCGCACGGCCTCGATGGTCGAGTCGGTCAATTGTCCGGCGAAGGATCCGAGCTTTTCGGCGAGTGCGATGAAGGGCTTGAGCTTCGGCGCTTCCTCGGCGGTGATCGAGGGGAAATTCACGGCGTTCTGGATGGCGCCGCGCAGGAGATATTCCGACATCTGGTCGGCGACCTGCAGCGCGACGTTTTCCTGCGCCTCCGTCGTCGAGGCGCCGAGATGCGGCGTGCAGATCACGTTCGGCAGGCCGAAGAGCGGGTTGGTCGTCGCCGGTTCGTCCGAAAAGACATCGAAGGCGGCACCCGCCACATGGCCGCTCCTGAGAAACTCGGCGAGTGCCGTCTCGTCGACCAGGCCGCCGCGGGCACAGTTGATGATGCGTACGCCCTTGCGCGTCTGCGCCAGAGCCTCCGCCGAGAGGATGTTCCTGGTCTGCGCGGTCATCGGCGTGTGCAGCGTGATGATCTCGGCCCTACGCAGGAGCTCGTCGAGCTCGACCTTCTCGACGCCGAGTTCGAGCGCGCGCTCCGCCGACAGGAAGGGGTCGAAGGCGATGACGCGCATGTGCAGGCCGACGGCGCGGTTGGCGACGATCGAGCCGATATTGCCGCAGCCGATGATGCCGAGCGTCTTGCCGGTGATCTCGACGCCCATGAAGCGGTTCTTCTCCCATTTGCCGGCCTGGGTCGAGGCGTCGGCCGCCGGGATCTCACGGGCGAGGGCGAACATCATGGCGATGGCGTGCTCGGCGGTGGTGATGGAGTTGCCGAAGGGCGTGTTCATCACGATCACGCCCTTGGCGGTCGCGGCCGGGATGTCGACATTGTCGACGCCGATGCCGGCGCGGCCGATCACCTTCAGGCGGCTCGCCTTTTCGAGAATCTTCGGGGTCACCTTGGTGGCCGAGCGGATGGCGAGGCCGTCATACTCGCCGATGATCTCGGCGAGACGGTCCTTGTCCTTGCCGAGCGCCGGCTGGAAATCGACGTCGATGCCGCGATCCTTGAAGATCTGGACGGCGGCGGGGGAGAGGGCATCGGAAATGAGGACGCGGGGGGCGGTCATAGGGGAGGTTCCACGGAAAGAAACGTGACGGGGATAAGGGGGAAAGTGCGGGGTCGTCGCGGCGATGGCGGAGAAGGTCGCCGGGAAAGGGACCGGTCGATGGCGACCGATCCATGTGGCCCGACGTCCGCCCCGACCGCGCGGCGCTCTCAGGCGGCGGCGCGGGTGAGCTCGTCCTTCGCCTTCGCAAAGGCCCAGTCGAGCCAGGGCATCAGCGCCTTGACGTCACTCGTTTCGACGGTCGCGCCGCACCAGATGCGCAGACCCGGCGGCGCGTCGCGATAGGAAGCGATGTCGAAACCCGCCTTTTCCTTCTCGACGGCGCTCGCCAGCGCCTTGGCGAAAGCCGCCTGGCTCTCGGCGTCGAGCGCGGTGACCGCGGGGTCGACGACCTTGAGGCAGACGGAGGTGTTCGATCGCGTCGCCTCGTCCTTCGCCAGGAAGTCGACCCAGGGGGTCGCCGCGACGAAAGCCTCGATCGCGGCGAGATTGGCGTCGGCACGCGCCATCAGCGCATCGAGCCCGCCGATGCGCTTCGCCCAGTCGAGGGCGTCGATATAATCCTCCACGCAGAGCATGGACGGCGTGTTGATCGTCTCGCCCTTGAAGATGCCCTCGATCAGCTTGCCGCCCTTGGTGAGGCGGAAGATCTTTGGCAGCGGCCAGGCCGGCGTGTAGCTTTCCAGCCGCGCGACGGCGCGCGGCGAGAGGATCAGCATGCCGTGCGCACCCTCGCCGCCAAGGACCTTCTGCCAGGAGAAGGTGACGACATCGAGCTTCGGCCAGTCGAGCGGCTGGGCGAAGGCGGCCGAGGTCGCGTCGCAGATGGTCAGCCCTTCACGGTCGGCGGCGATCCAGTCGGCGTTCGGAACCCGGACGCCCGAGGTCGTGCCGTTCCAGGTGAAGACCACGTCGCGGTTTTTCGTGTCGACCGCGGCGAGGTCGACGATCGCGCCATACTCGGCCTTCATCACGCGCACGTCCGGCAGCCGCAATTGCTTGACGACGTCCGTCACCCATTCGGCGCCAAAGCTTTCCCAGGCCAGCATGTCGACGCCGCGGGCGCCGAGCAGCGACCAGAGCGCCATTTCGACGGCGCCGGTGTCGGAGGCCGGCACGATGCCGATGCGGTAATCGTCGGGCACCCGCAGCACCTCGCGGGTCAGGGCGATCGCCTGTTCCAGGCGCGTCTTGCCGATCTTCGCGCGATGCGAGCGGCCGAGGGGGGCATTTTTCAGGGCTTCGGGGGACCAGCCGGGGCGCTTGGCGCAGGGGCCGGAAGAAAAATTCGCAACGGCGGGCTTTGCCGCCGGCATCAGGGTCGTCATCGCGATCTCTCCATCCTCGCAGATGGGCGTCCCGCGTTGGGGCGGGCTGTCCCGGCGCCCACATGCCTCCATTCGCGGTGAGGCGTCAAGATGCGACGAAACCTTATTTCAGACCGTCATCCGCCGCTCACTTGAACAGGACGAGCGAGAGGGCGAGCGCGGCCATGCCGAGCACCATGCCGTAGACGGTTTCATGGCCTTTGGCATAGCGGCGCGCGGCCGGCAGAAGTTCGTCGAGCGCCAGGAACACCATGACGCCCGCGATGATGCCGAACACCCAGCCGAAGACGGCGTCGTGGAGGAAGGGCCCCAGAATGGCGAAGCCGATCGCGGCGCCCACCGGTTCGGCAAGGGCGGCGATGGCCGTCGCGCCGATCGCCTTGGCCTTGGATTGCGTCGCGAAATAGACGGGGACGGCGATCGAAACGCCTTCCGGAATGTTGTGGATGGCGATGGCGGCCGCGAGCGGCAGGCCGATCGCGGGATCATCGAGCGTCGCCAGAAACGTCGCGAGGCCCTCCGGCAGGTTGTGGGCGCCGATGGCGAGGGCCGCCAGGATGCCGAGGCGGGCGATCGCTGCCCGGTCACCGGTGCCGTCGGTGCGGGACAGGCCCGCATGCGGGTTCGCCACCAGACGGTCGACGCCGGCCAGAAGCAGGACGCCGAGAAAGAAGGCAAGCGTCGCGAGGCTGTACGCCGTCTTGGGATCATAGACCGCCGCAAAGGCTGTCTGTGCCTTCACCGTGATCTCGACGAAGGAGACATAGACCATTGCCCCGCCGGCGAAGGCGAGGGCGAAAGCGAGCAGGCGGGGATCGGGGCGCCGCGCGAAGACGACGGATAGGGCGCCAAGGATCGTGAAGAGGCCTGCCGCCAGGGTGATGGCGAAGGCGATCAGGACGGCGTCGAAACCGGTATCGAGGGTCTGCACAGGGTCGCTCTAGTTGCAAATGACTTGCAAGTGCAAGATAGGACCAATCTGTGTTTTGGCAAGGGGGTTGTCTGCCGCATGGCGTGCAGGCCGTGCGCGCTCTGCCGAACATGTCCGGTGGATGTGGGATGCGGTCGTCGCGACCGTCGCGACCGCGTGCTTGAGCTACTCGGTGACGATCTTGACGCGGTCGCCGGGCAGCAGGGTCGCGCCGGGGGCGAGGCCGTTCAGCACCAGGAAGCGCTCGAGCTGGCGGTCCGGATACATCATCCGCGTCGCCAGCGTCGCCGGCGTGTCGCCGGCGCGGACCGGAACCACGCTGATCCGCATCGGGCGCGCGCCGGCGATCTCGGCGGGCGACAATTGGCGGAAGGTCGCGGCGGTCGACTTGAACATCGCATCGGCCGTGGCGTCGAGGGTCTTCGTCGCGAAGATCAGGCGATAAATGTCCTCGCCGAAGCGGATCGCATAGAGGCGGAAGCTCCATTCCGGACCGCGCGCCAGCGCCGTCACGGCCGGCAGGCCGTTGAGATCGATGCTTTCGACACTGCCGGTCTCGACGCCCTCGATCCATCCGGAGGCGAGATAATCGGCAAGGGCCTGTCCGGGCTTCGGCTTGACCGTGTCGAGACGCAGCGCCCGGCCGGCATTGTCGATGCCCAGAATAGCCTTCGGCGTGTTGTCGAGCGAGAAGCCGTCCGGCGCCACGAAGGTGAATCCCAATCGTGGATGGACGAAGGAGCGGCCGCGCAGAAATCCCTGGCCAGGGTCATCGCCATAGGTCAGGCCGTCGATTGCGGACAAAAGCGCATTGCGGTCGCGCTCGCCCGCGCCCGGAGCGACATATTGCCGGGCGATGGCGACGGCCCGGTCGATGCGCTCGGGCGTCGAGGGGTGGGTCTCGACAAAATCATAGGCGCGCACCGGCGAATCGACCGAGGCGCTGGCCGGCCGCAGATCGAACTGGCGGTCCATCGAGGCGAGGAAGCGGGAGGCGCCATAGGGATCGAAGCCGGCCCGCGCGATGGTCCGCACGCCGATCGCGTCGGCCTCGAGTTCCTGTTGGCGCGAGAAGCTCGCGAGCGCCATGCGTGACCGCGCCATGCCGATCTCGCCGGCGGTCGGATCGCGGACGACCTGCGTCATCACGCGCGTGACGAGCGCCTGCTGCTTCTCGGCATCCGCCCGCGCATAAGCGTGGCGGGACGAGACATGCGCCATCTCATGGGCGAGAACGGCGGCGAGCTCGGCATTGTCGTTGGCGAGCGCGAGCAGGCCGCGCGTGACATAGATGCGCCCGGACGGCAGCGCGAAGGCGTTGACCGTCGGCACATTGAGCACCGTGACCTTGTAGGGCAGGTCGGGCCGGTCGGAGGCTGCGGCAAGACGCGTGACGAGATCGTCGAGATAGGCCTGCAGCCGCTCATTCTCGTAAGCGCCGCCATAGGCCACGACGAGGCGTTCATGCTCGCGTTCGGCCGGTGTCGCCGGGGCGATCGTGCGGGGTGCCTCAGCTGGGATCTCGGTCGACATGGCGGGGCGTGCGCCGTCCTGGATTGCCGCCATCTCCATGCTCTGGCAGCCGCCGACCGCGAGCAGAAAGGCGAGCGCCATGGCTCGGCCACCGCGTGCCGCCCATCCGTTCGTCGCCTTCGTCAGCCCTGGCCCGCCCATCGTCCCGGTCACTGGTTCCCGTCATGACCCAGAACGACGAGCGTTCCGGGTGCTTCAAGCTCGATATGGGGCGGCGTTCCCTGCCGCACCACGCCGCGTACCTCGATTAGACGGCCGGCGAGCCGGGTCGGATCATCGAGAAGAGCGCCGTCGAGCGATTTCCGATCCGTCACCGCCGCAACGTCGCGCCGCCAATCGGATCCGAAGTCGACATATACGCGGTTCTTTCTGACCCCGACATGAACAACCCTGCCGATCGCCACGACAAATCGGCCCGCCTGCGCCCGGACGGCATCCGGATCGCCCGCATCGAGGACCGCATAGCGCGGATCATTCCACAGGCCAAGTCTGTTGGCGCGGGCCTGCGCCTCGATCCCGCGCAACCGGTCGAGACAGGGCTCGGCGGGAAGATCCGGACGCAGACGCGCTTCGCCCGCGCGCAGCAATGTCTCCCGGTAGGACAGCCCCGCCAGGATCAGGTCACCGCGCAGCGCGCCGTGGCGGTCGACTGGTTCCGACCCGGCGAAGGTCGCATCGGTGCCGATGAGGGTGCGGCCGGCGGGCAGCGTCGCGCGATCGAGGGCCGCCAGACGCAGGCGCTCGCCACCGGCCGTGGCGATGAAGCCATCGGCGAGGATCGCTGTCGGAACGATCGGCCGCGTGTGGGGCCAAGCGGGCGCGCACCCGGACGCGGCAGCGGCCGGGTGCGACAGAACGGTCAGGATCGCGGCGACGGACAGGGCTGCACGCATCCCATGCAGGGTGGTGTTGGGGCACGGCGAAATCATGGCGGGCCTTGGGAAGCAATTGTGACGCGGAAGTGTCGTGAGTGATCAAAAAATAGGCAGATGCGGAGAGGGGGCAGTTGCCTGTGTTTCGAGCAGATAGGGAAAACTGATTATTTACAGGGTGTTAACTCAAAAACCGCGGCTTGGCACGGGGCTTGATTGGCATGGCGCAGTCCAAGCATCGCGATCGGCCTTCGGGTGCGCTCGTGTGGACGCGAACAATGCCAGGTTCCGACGGACCCGATGCCTCAGGGAGTGCGTGTGATGAAAATCGTGATCGCCATCATCAAGCCGTTCAAACTCGAGGAGGTGCGCGACGCGCTCACCGCGCTCGGTGTGCACGGACTGACCGTGACTGAAGTGAAGGGGTATGGCCGGCAGAAGGGTCATACCGAAATCTACCGCGGTGCCGAATATGCGGTGAGCTTCCTGCCGAAGCTCAAGGTCGAGGTCGCCGTCGCGAGCGAACTCGTCGGACAGGTGATCGAGGCGATCAGCACCGCCGCGAAAACCGGTCAGATCGGCGACGGCAAGATCTTCGTGACGCCCATCGAAACCGCGATGCGCATCCGCACCGGTGAAAAAGACCTCGACGCGCTGTGATGCGCTTGGCCCCGTTGTTTCGTGACAGGAGTGTTGATCCCATGAATTGTCTTCGCCTTCTCGGTCTCTCGGGCCTCGTCGGGCTCGGCATGACGGCCGCCACCGCAGCGCTCGCGCAGGATGCTGCAGCAACCACGGCCGCGATCGCCGCCGCCAAGCAGTCCGGCGACGCCGCCTGGATGCTGACGGCGACGGCGCTGGTGCTCTTGATGACCGTTCCCGGCCTCGCCCTCTTCTATGGCGGTCTCGTCCGCACCAAGAACATGGTGTCGGTCCTCACCCAGGTCTTCGCCACCGCCTGCATCGTCTGCATCATCTGGGTCGTCTACGGCTACTCGATGGCCTTCACCAATGGTGGCAGCCTGAACTCCTATGTCGGCGGCTTCTCGAAGATGTTCCTTGCGGGCGTCGACTATTCGAAGACGGCGGCGACCTTCTCGAACGGCGTCTACATCCCCGAATACATCTACATCGCCTTCCAGATGACCTTCGCGATGATCACGCCCGGCCTGATCGTCGGTGCCTTCGCCGAGCGCATCAAGTTCTCCTCGCTGATGGTCTTCATGGTGCTGTGGGTGACCTTCATCTACATCCCGATGGCCCACATGGTCTGGTACTGGGGTGGCCCCGACGCGTTCGGCAACGCGGCCGCGGCGCTGCAGGCCGCGACCGCGGCCGGTGATCAGGCGAAGATCGCCGAAGCGCAGGCCGCCTTTGACGCCGTCGCCGCCGATGTCGGCCTCCTCTTCGGCTGGGGCGCTCTCGACTTCGCCGGTGGCACCGTGGTGCACATCAATGCCGGCATCGCCGGCCTCGTCGGCGCGCTCGTCCTCGGCAAGCGCATCGGCCTCGGCAAGGACAACATGGCGCCGCACTCGCTGACCATGGCCATGATCGGCGGTTCGCTCCTCTGGGTCGGCTGGTTCGGCTTCAACGTCGGTTCCAACCTCGAGGCGAACGGTGTCGCCGGTCTCGCCATGATCAACACCTTCGTTGCCACGGCGGCCGCCGGTGCCGCCTGGCTCTTCATCGAGTGGGCGCACAAGGGCCGCGCCTCGCTGCTCGGCCTGATCACGGGTGCCGTCGCCGGCCTCGTCGCCGTCACCCCGGCCTGCGGCTTCGCCGGTCCGATGGGCGCGGTCATCCTCGGCCTCGTCGTGTCGCCTGCCTGCTACTTCTTCTGCTCCACGGTGAAGAACGCGCTCGGCTATGACGACACGCTCGACGTGTTCGGCGTGCACTGCGTCGGCGGCGTCATCGGCGCGATCGCCACCGGCATCCTCGTCAACCCCGCCATCGGCGGCGCCGGCATCCCGGACTATGTTAGCGTCCCGGGCACGCTGCAGGTCGCAGCCTGGAGCTCCACCCAGATCTGGGTGCAGACCAAGGCCGTGCTGTGGACGCTCGCCTGGTCGGGCATCGGCTCCTTCATCCTGTTCAAGCTCATCGATCTGACGATGGGCCTGCGGGTGTCGACCGAGAAGGAGCGCGAGGGCCTCGACCTCGCCGAACATGGAGAGCGCGCCTACAACTACTGATCCGGATCGCTCTTCCTCCCGGACGATCCCATGCCCCGGCCGGTCAACGGCCGGGGCTTTTTCTGTCAAGTTTCCCCGGCCGGTCCACGGCCGGGGCTTTTTCTGTTGAAGCACTCCGGTGGAAAACGCAGCCCCGTGTCAGTCGGGGTCCGACGGGAGGGCACGCAGATCGAGGCCAGTCTCGCGCGAGGCCTCGTCGAGCAGCCGGTCCGACGCGGTCTCGATCGACGCTTGCAGGGTGTCGAGAAACTGCTTCTTGTCGAGGCCCGGTGCGATCGGCGGCAGGATCTCGACGCGGATGGTGCCTGGCCGGCGGATGAAGCGGCGGCGCGGCCAATAGCAGCCGGAATTCAGCGCGATCGGCAGGCAGGGCAGGTCGAGTTCGGCGTAGAGATGGGCGACGCCGTATTTATAGGCCGGCGGAGCACCCGGCGCGCGTCGGGTGCCCTCGGGAAAGATCACGATCTGGCGGCCCTGTCCCGCCTGCATGCGGGCCTGCTCGGCGATGCTGCGCAGCGCGGCGGAGCGTGCGCCACGATCGACCGCGATCATGCCGACCTTGCCGGCATACCAGCCAAAAAACGGGATGAACATCAGTTCGCGCTTGAGCACGAAACTGGGATCGTCGAAGAGCGGCACCAGCGCGAAGGTCTCCCAGGCGGACTGGTGCTTGGCGGCGACCAGGACCGGTCCCGGCGGCAGGTGCTCGAGCCCCCTTATCTCGGTGCGAATGCCGGCGATGCCGCGCAGGAGGAGGTCGTTCGAGCGCGCCCACGCCTTGACGATTGCCAAGAGCACCCTGCGCGGCAGGACGAGCGTCGGCAGGATGACGATCATCCAGACGATGATGTTGACGTAGAAGGCGATGTTGAAGGCGAGCGAGCGCAGGACGAGCATCGCGTTCCACTGCCCGGTTCGCGACCGGTTGGCAACATGAACGCGATGCCCGGTGCTCTCAGGCGATCATCCGGTAGGCGGGAAGGGTGAGGAACTCCTCGAACTCCGGCGCGAGCGAGAGCTTGCGGAAAAGGGCGATCGCCTCGGGAAAACGCCCATTGGCGAAGGCCTGTTCGCCGACCTCGGCCCTGACCTTTGCCATCTCCTCGTCAAAGAGGCGCTCGAACAGGGCGGGCGTCACCTTCATGCCGCCCTCGAGGGTGACGCCGTAGCGCACGAACTGCCAGATCTGGGCGCGCGAGATCTCGGCCGTCGCCGCATCCTCCATGAGATTGTAGATCGGCACCGCGCCGCGCCCGCGCAGCCACCCCTCCATGTAGCGGACACCGACGCGAATGTTGTCGCGCATGCCCTGCTCGGTGCGCACGCCCTCATGCACGCCGAGAAGGTCGTCGCGACCGACCGAGACGTCCTCGCGCTTCACATGAAGGTTGTTCGGCGTCGGCATCAGGCGGTCGAACACCTCCATGGCGACGGGCACGAGATCGGGATGGGCGACCCAGGTGCCGTCATGACCGTCGCCGGCCTCGCGCTCCTTGTCGGCCCGGACCTTGGCGAAGGCCGCGTCATTGGCGGCGGGATCGCCCTTGATCGGGATCTGGGCCGCCATGCCGCCCATGGCGAAGGCGCCACGGCGATGGCAGGTCTTGATCAGCAGCAGCGAATAGGCGCGCAGGAACGCCTTCCCCATCACCACCTGCGAGCGGTCGGGCAGCACATAGGTCGGGTTGCGAGCCAGCTTCTTGATGAAGGAGAAGATGTAGTCCCAGCGCCCGCAATTGAGGCCCGCCATGTGCTGGCGCAGTTCGTGGATGATCTCGTCCATCTCGAAGGCCGCCGTGATGGTCTCGATCAGGACGGTGGCCTTGATCGTGCCGACCTTGATGCCGAGCCGTTCCTGCGCCGCGACGAAGACGTCGTTCCAAAGCCGCGCCTCGAGATGGCTCTCGAGCTTGGGGAGATAGAAATAGGGACCGGTTCCCTGCGCGATCTGGGCCTTGGCGTTGTGGAAGAAGTAAAGGCCGAAATCGAACAGCGATCCCGACATCGGTTCGCCGTCGACGAGCACGTGCTCCTCGAGAAGATGCCAGCCGCGCGGCCGCACCATGAGCACCGCGGGCTTGTCCTTCAGCCGATAGGCCTTGCCCGTCGTTGCGTCGGTGAAGTCGAGGCGGCCGGCCCAGCGATCGCGCAGATTGATCTGGCCGTCGAGGCAGTTCGACCAGGTCGGCGACGTCGCGTCCTCGAAGTCCGCCATGAAGACCCGCGCGCCGGAATTGAGCGCGTTGATCACCATCTTGCGGTCGACCGGGCCCGTGATCTCGACACGGCGGTCGAGAAGATCGGCCGGCAGGGGCGCGATCGTCCAGTCGGCCTCGCGCACCGGGCGCGTCTCCTCGAGAAAGTCCGGCGTCTCGCCGGCGTCGAACCGCTTCTGCCGCTCGGCGCGCAGGGCGAGGAGCCGCTTGCGCGTGGCATTGAAGGAGCGCTGCAGACCGACGATGAAGGCCATGGCCTCAGGCGTCAGGATCTCGTCATAGCGCGGTCCCATCGCCCCGCGCACCGTCACGCCCGCAATCGCCGCGGGGGACGCGCTGGTGGGAGCCGTCGTCGTGGGAGCAGTTGTTGTCATGGCCCGTCTTCCTCTTCGCATCCATCGCCGTGCGAACCGTGACGGGAAGGTAGACGGGCGCGATCGCTTCCAGAAGCAGACGGAATAGCGAAGCATTCTTTCCAAAAAAGAAAAGATGCGCCGTGCCGGTTCCGCGATCAGCCTTCCGGCAGTGGTTCGGTGCCGTCCGGTCGGCCGTCCTGATCGAGCCGGATCTTGTCGATCTTGGCCTCCGCCACCTTGAGCAGCCGATCGCAATGGGCCTTCAGCTGTTCGCCGCGGGCATAGAGGCGGATCGAATCCTCGAGCGGCACCGATCCGCCCTCGAGCGAACGGACGATCGATTCGAGTTCGGCAAGCGCCTTCTCGAAGGGGAGGGCTGTGATGTCGGGGCTGTCTGTCACGAGGATCTCCGGTCGCAGGCTCGTCTACCATATCGTCGTGCGTCCCGCCGGCAAAACCGCCGCGCGTCATGCTGCCGCTTGTGGAGTTCGTCGCCGGTTTCTATGGTCTCGCCGGAAACAGTGAGCGGAGTGCGGGCTTGGGCGTCGTCGTTCCATTCGAAGAGAAGGCGGAGCCGCGATCGGGCGTCGACGCGATCGTCGCCCTGACCAAGGCCGACATGGCGCGGGTCAATGCCATGATCCTGTCGCGCACGGGATCCGACGTCACGATGATCCCGGAGGTCGCGAATCACCTGATCTCCTCCGGTGGCAAGCGCCTGCGACCGATCCTCACCCTCGCCACGGCCCAGCTCACCCATTATGCCGGCGAGGGGCATGTGAAGCTCGCGGCATCCGTCGAGTTCATGCACACGGCGACATTGCTGCACGACGACGTGGTCGACGAGAGCGACATGCGCCGCGGCAAGCCGGCCGCCCGCATGGTGTGGGGCAATGAGGCGAGCGTGCTCGTCGGTGACTTCCTGCTCGGCCAGGCCTTCAAGATGATGGTCGAGGTCGGCTCGATGCGCGCGCTCGACATCCTGTCGAGCGCTGCCGCGACGATCGCCGAGGGCGAGGTCGCCCAGCTCGCGGCCGCCAAGAACACCGCGACGACCGAAGACGACTATCTTGCCGTCATCCGCGGCAAGACGGCGGAGCTGTTCGCCGCCGCCTGCGAGGTCGGTCCCGTGCTCGCCGAGCGGCCCAAGGACGAGCAGTCCGCCTGCCGCTCCTACGGCATGAATCTCGGCATTGCCTTCCAGCTCGTCGACGATGCGCTCGACTACGGCGGATCCGGCCAGAAGCTCGGCAAGAATGTCGGCGATGATTTTCGCGAGGGGAAGATCACGCTCCCCGTCGTGCTCGCCTTCCGGCGTGGCAGCGAGGCCGATCGCGCCTTCTGGCGGCGGACGCTCGAACAGGGCGAGATCCTCGACGGCGACATCGACACGGCGATCGGCCTGATGCGCAAGCACCGCGCGATCGAGGACACGGTCGAACGGGCGCGCCATTACGGCGCCATGGCGAAGGACGCTCTGGCGCTCTTTGCCGATAGCCCCATGAAGCAGGCCCTCATCGACGTGGTCGATTTCTGCGTCGATCGCGCGCACTGAACCCGCAGGTCCAGAGGAGGGTCAGGGTCGCCAGCGCCGCAGATCGAGCGCGTTGAGGACGACGCTGACGGAGGACGCCGCCATCGCGGTGCCGGCGACGGCGGGCGACAGCAGCCCGAAAGCCGCGAGCGGGATCCCGATCACGTTATAGATGAAGGCGAAGAACAGGTTCTGGCGGATTTTCCGCGCCGTCGCGCCCGCGATCACCAGAGCCGCCGGCACCAGGGCCGGATCCGGCCGCATCAGCGTGACGCCCGCCGCCGCCATCGCCGCATCGGTTCCCGACCCCATCGCCATGCCGAGATCGGCGGCCGCGAGCGCCGGCGCATCGTTGATGCCGTCGCCGACCATGGCGACGTGCCGACCCTCCTCGCGCAGCTTGGCAATGCGGTGCGCCTTCTCGGCCGGGCGCACCGGCGCCTCGACGCCGTCGAGGCCGAGCGCTCGGGCGAGGTTTTCGGCGGCGGCCTCGGTGTCGCCCGACAGCATCATCACCTGGCACCCCTGCGCCTTGAGCCCCGCGACGGCGGCGGCCGCCGTCGCGCGCGGCTTATCGGCCAGGGCGATGACGCCGACAGGGGCACCCGCACGGGCGACGAAGACGGGCGTCCGGCCGGCCTTGGCCTGAGCGCGCGCCGCGTCGCGAATCGGCTCGATCGCGATGCCGAGTCGGTCCATCAGCGCGCGGTTGCCGGCGGCCGCGGGCACGCTGTCGACGAGCCCCTCGACGCCCTCGCCGGGCACGGCGCGGAAATCACCGAGCTTGCCCTGTTCGATCCGCTCGGCGGCCGCGGCGGTGAGGATGGCGGCTGCGAGCGGGTGCTCGCTCGGTCCGTTCAGGGTTGCGGCGATGCGCAGGATGGATGCGCGGTCCGCCTTGGGCTCCACGGCGGCGACATGCATCCGCCCGTCGGTCAGCGTGCCCGTCTTGTCGAAGACGACGGTATCGATGTGGGCGGCCTGTTCGAGGGCCTCGATGTCGCGGATCAGGATGCCGACCTTCGCGGCGGCTCCCGTCCCGGCGACGAGCGTGACGGGCGTCGCGAGCCCCAGCGCGCAAGGGCAGGCGATGACCAGCACCGAGACCGCCGCGATGATCGCATTCTCGATGCCGCCGCCGAGAAGAAGCCAACCGAGGCATGTCAGGACCGCGATGGCGATGACGGTCGGGACAAAGACGTGCACGACCCGGTCGACGAGGCGCTGGATCGGCGCCTTGCCGGTCTGGGCGTTCTCGACCAGCCGGGCGATGCGGGCGAGCGTCGTGTCCTCACCGATCGCCAGGGTCTCGACGACGAGGTGGCCGGAGCCGTTGAGCGATCCCTCGACGAGCAGGGCACCCTGGCGCTTGCTGACTGGCGCGCTCTCGCCGGTGACGAGCGCCTCGTCGACCTCGCTCACGCCCTCGACGACGACCCCGTCGGCCGGGACGCGCTCGCCCGGCCGCACGACGAAATGATCGCCGAGCGCGAGCGTTTCGACCGGACGGTCGACGTCGCCCGCAGCCGTCCGGATCCGGGCGGTGCGCGGTCGCAATGCGAACAGCGCCCGCACGGCCTCCGTCGCCGAATCCTTCGCCCGCGTCTCGAGCAGCTTGCCGAGCAGGACCAGCGTGATGACGATCGCGGCGCCCTCGAAATAGAGATGGCCATGGGCGTGTTCGCCATGGATCGCGACCATGACGGTCGAGAAGATCCAGGCGGCACTGGTGCCGAGCGCGACGAGGACGTCCATGTTCGCAGTGCCGGCGCGCAGGGCCTTGAAGGCGCCGCCATAGAAGCGAAGACCGGCGGTGAACTGCACGGCCGTACCGAGCGCGAACTGTGCATACGGGTGCACGAGACCGGGGCCGACCAGCAGCATGCTCGCCATCTCGACCAGGAACGGGGCCGAGAGGAGCGCGGCGAGGACGAAAAGCAGGAAGGTCGAGCGGCTCTCCGCACGCCGCCGCGCCTCGATGCGCTCGCGGGCGAGACGACGCTCGGCCGCCGTGTGGCCGCGCGCGATGGCATTGTAGCCGGCCCGCTCCACGGCGGCGACGAGCGTCGGCTCGTCGATCATCCCGGTCACGTCCGCCCGCTCGAGCGCGAGATTGACGCGCGCCTCCGCCACGCCCTCGACCGAGGCGAGCGCGCGTTCGACCCGCGATGCACAGGCGGCGCAGGTCATGCCGGAAATGTCGAGGGTGATCGCGGTCATGGCGGACTTCCGCAACGCAAGTGGCGATGCGACCGGCGGGGCGTCAAGAGCCGGTCATGCCGGATCATGCCTTGAGCGGGCCATCCTTGAGACGCGATAGATCAAAGGCGTGAATGTCGCGAAGCGCCTCGACGAAGGCATGGGCGCCATAGGCCGCTGTCTGCGCCCCCATCTCGACCGTCGCGGCTGCCGCATTGCCCATGGCGCCGGCGACATGGATGTCCTGCGCCATCCAGCCGAAGCCGACCGGCCGACCGGTGCGCAGATGCCGGAAGGTCGTATCCATCTCATAGGTCACGGGCCGGAAGTCGCGCGCCTCGTCCATGCGCACGGTCTCGGGCCGGAAGGCGAGCATCAGCGCCGTCTCGGCCGTCCCCGCATGAATGCCGAGCCGCACCTCGTCGGCTGGATAGAGGCCGTCCGGATAGCCGAACATGTGCCAGGAGGTGTGGGCGACGAACATGCCGTGGCGCACGCGCAGTTCGCGGGCGACGACGTCCATCAGCGCCATGTTGCCGCCGTGGGAGTTGACGATGACGAGCTTGCGCAGGCCCGCGCGGGCGACGCTCTCGCCGATCTCGATCCAGAGCCGGATGCAGGTTTCGGCCGACAGGGTCAGCGTGCCGGGAAACTCGATATGCTCGTTCGACTTGCCGATCGCCTGCAGCGGCAGGAAGGTGACGGGAAGATCGGCTGGAATGAGCGGCAGGGTGCGGTCGAGATAGCCCTGCATGATCATGGTGTCGACGCCGACCGGCAGATGCGGGCCATGCTGCTCCACGGCGGCGATCGGGAGGACCGCGATCCACGAGGCGACGTCGGGATCGGCAAAATCGGCCGATCGCATGTCGATCCATTGGCGCTTGGGCAAAGGCATGTCACATCCTGCTGTCGACAAATCGGTCCGGATCTAGCACGGAACCGTCTTCGGGGAAGGAAACACAATGGCACGAAAAGTCATCATCTCCTGCGCCATCACGGGCTCGATCCACACACCCTCCATGTCGCCGCACCTGCCGGTGACGCCGGAGCAGATCGCGACCTCGGCGATCGAGGCGGCCGAGGCCGGTGCCGCCGTGCTGCATCTGCATGCCCGCAATCCCGAGACCGGCGCGCCCTCGCCCGATCCCGGCCTGTTCCAGAGCTTCGTTCCGACGATCCGCGCGGCGACGAACGCGATCGTCAACATCACCACCGGCGGCTCGGCCCGCATGACGATCGAGGAGCGGCTCAAGGGGCCGATCAGCCTCGCGCCCGAAATGTGCTCGCTCAATCTCGGCTCGATGAATTTCGGCCTCTATCCGATGCTCGACCGCCCGCGCCAGTGGAACCATGACTGGGAAGTGCCCTATCTCGAGGCCACCCGCGACGGCATCTTCAAGAACACGTTCAAGGACATCGAGACCGTGCTGCGCGAGCTCGGCGGCCGCTTTGGCACCCGCTTCGAGTTCGAGTGCTACGATGTCGGGCATCTCTACACGCTCGCCCATTTCCTCGACCGCAAGCTCGTGACGCCGCCCCTCTTCGTGCAAAGCGTCATCGGCATTCTGGGGGGCATCGGCGGCAATGCCGATTCCGTCGTCGAGATGCGGCGCGTCGCCGACAAGCTCTTCGGCAAGGACTATGAATGGTCCGTCCTCGCTGCCGGCCGCAACCAGATGGCGCTCGGCACGATGGGCGTGATCATGGGTGGCCATGTCCGCGTCGGTCTCGAGGACAATCTGTGGATCGGGCCCGGCAAGCTCGCGACCTCGAACGCCGAGCAGGTCCGCAAGATCAGGCGCATCATCGAGGAATTGTCGCTCGAGATCGCGACGCCGGACGAGGCGCGCGCCATCATCGGCATTCGCGGGCGGGCATGAGCACGGTCGTCGTCCGCGCGGCGGTGCCAGGCGATTGCGAGGCGGTCGCCGCCATGGTCGTGGCGCTCGCCGCGCTCCATGACGTCGCTTCCGGCACGACGGCGCAGGGCCTCCGCGAGGCGGCCTTCGGTGTGCGTCCGACCATCGAGATCCTCATCGCCACGATCGACGGGCAGCTGGTCGGATACCTCATCCACCAGGACACCTATTCGACCTGGCGCGGCGTCAACGGCCTGTTCGTCGTCGATCTCTATGTCGACCCGGTCTGGCGCGGACGGCGGATCGGCGAGGCTCTGATGAGCGCCGCCGCGCGTCGCGGGCTCGAAAAGGACGCCCGCTTCATGCGGCTCGACATCGACGCCGACAACGCGGCGGGCGCGCGGTTCTACGAGCGGCTCGGCTTCACGGAGCGGTCGCATGACCGTAACCGCGCGGCCGAGGAGACGGCGATGCGGGCGATGGCGGGGCTTTGAGCCGCGCTGATCGCGAGCGGGCGGGGAAGGTGGGGACAGGGCGATGGATCTGGAGTTTGCCGGCAAGGTCGGCGTCGTGACGGGCGGATCGCGCGGCATCGGTCTTGCCATCGCCGAGCAGCTCGCGGCGGAGGGCGCCTCCGTCGCCATCGCCGCGCGCCGGCCGGAGGATCTCGCTTCGGCGCATCAGCGCATCGAGAGCCTTGGCGGTCGCTGCCTTGCCTATGCCTGCGACCTCGCCGTCGCGGGGGAGGCGGCCGGCTTCATCGACGCCGTCGCCACGACGTTCGGCCGCATCGACGCGCTCGTGTGCAATGCCGGCGCCTCCTCGGGCGGCGGCTTTCTCGAACAGGACCGCGGCGACTGGCAGGCGGCGGTCGATCTCAATCTCTTCCACGCCGTCGAGGCGCTGCAGGCGGCGGCGCCCGCCATGACGCCCGGATCGTCGGCGCTGTTCATCGCCTCGATCTCCGGGCGCAAGCCCGTGTCGATGCGCTGGAACTACGGGGCCGCCAAGGCGGCGCTGATCCATGCGGCGGGATCGCTGGCGCTCGAACTCGCGCCGCGCGGCATTCGCGTCAATGCGCTCGCGCCGGGCTCCACGCTCTTTCCCGGCGGCGGCTGGGCGCGTCGGTCGGTCGAGGATCCCGAGCGCTTCGACGCCTTCGTCGAGCGCGAAATGCCGGGTGGGCGCCTCCTCGATCCGGTCGAGGTCGCGAATGTGGCCCTGTTCCTCCTGTCGGCCCGCGCTTCCGGCATTAACGGAGCGATCATCCCCGTCGATGGCGGACAGGGGCGGCCGAGCTGGTAGGGTCACTGTCCTTCAGCTCAGGTTCAGCTGCGCCACGCTACGGGCATGGGCAGCACGATGACGCCGCAAAGTCCGGTCAAGTTGCGCGTCGGTTGACCCGCGTGCGGGATCCAGGAGACGGAATCATGGGAAAGAGTTCGGCGTTCGGTTGGGCGATGATGGCGGCCACCGTCCTCATGACGCCCGTCGTGGCGATCGCTGGGATGCCCGGCGATCCTGCCGGCGGCTCCATCACCGCGCCGGTGCTTCTGGCGCAGGCGGAGCCCGCGATCGAGGAGGGCGCTGCCCCCGACGAACTCCTGCTGCGCAAGAAGAAGCGGGGCGAGGCGGCCGAGCCTGCGAATGGCGGCGCCGGCGAGGCGATTGCCCCGGCGCAGGCCGAGCCTGCCGAGGAGCCGGCGGCTGTTATCGAGGAGCCGGTGAAGAAGCGACGCAAGGACGCCGCCGAAACGGCTCCCGTGAACGCACCTCAGTCGGCGCCGGCCGACCCTGAAGTCGCCGTCGAGGCGCCGGTGAAGAAGCCGCGCAAGATCATCGAACAGCCGGCGGAACAGCCTGTCGTCGCCGATCCCGGTATTGCCGAGGGCGCCGTCGCCGAACCGCAGTCCGTCGAACCGGCGGCGGAGGCCGTGCCGCCCAAGCGCAAGAAGGTCGTCCCAGCCGAGCAGCCGGCCGAGACAGCGACCGAACCCACTATCGAACCCGCCGTCGACGAAGCCCTCATTGGCGACGCACAGGCCGTTCTGAATGCCGGAAATGATCTCGCCAGCCTGTCGGAAGTGGAACTGCGCGAGCTTGCCGGTCGGGCGGCCCGCCTGTCGCGCGAGCGCGGCCTGCCTGCCGACCTGCGCCGTCAGTTGCGGGCTCTCGTCGGTGACATCAGCCAGGCCGTGACCGCCCGCCAGGACGCGCAGCCGGCCGAGCCGCAGGCGGTGCCGCAGGACCAGCCGGCAAGCGCCGACACGAACCCGGGCGGCGGGCAGCCGGCCGAGGACGGAGCGCTGGCCTTGCGGGCCGAGGCCGTCCTCAACCGCGGGCGCACCGTCCGCAGCATGGCTGAACCGGACCTGCGGGAGTTGCTCGCCGACACCAGGGCCCTGATCCGCAGCAAGGCCCTGCCGGTGCGCTATCGTGAGCCGCTGCAGGCGCTGTTCATTACGACGCGCGAGGAGATCGGCCAGCGCCAGGCCGAGACCGACACCACACCGGAGGTGAAGCCGGACGACAAGGCGGCGACGGAGCAGGCAGAGAAACCCGCCGAGACGGCGCCGCCTGCCGAGGGTGGCGAGAACAAGGCGGTCGAGACCCCGGTCGTGGTGCCGGAAGCGGAGAAGAAGGCGATCGCCTTCCTCGGCGCGGTCACGCCGGCGCAGACGCTCGACGACAAGGCCCTGCGTGGACGGCTTGAGACGATGCGCGACATGCTGGAAGCGGGCGACCTGTCGCGCGAGACCGAGCGGCGGCTGCGCGAGCAGCTCAAGCAGGATCGCGAGGCCTTGCGCCTGCGGATCGCCGAAGCCGAGAAGGCTCAGGCCGAAAAGTCTGCCGCCGACCAGGCCGCCACCAAGCCAGCCATCAAGCCCGCCGACAAGGCGGCCGACGCGACGGTGGCGCCGGACGACAAGGTTGAGAAACCGCGTCGCAAGCCAAAGCCCGACACCGATGTCGTGATCGAGGATCCGTTCGAGACGCTGTTCAAGCCGCGCCTCGTGATCGTCCCGCCGAAGCGCGAGGAGCGGCCCCTGATCATCGCCGACCGCCGCCCCTCGGCGCGGCTCGACGACGACGAACTCGTCCGGCGCATCCAGGTCTATCGTGATATCCTGGTCGACGAGCGGATCAACCCGGATCAGCGCGCCGATCTGGAGGACGCGATCCGCCGCGACCGACGCGAACTGCGCCGTCGCCTGCGTGAGGACCGCGACAGCCGCGCGGTGGTCTTGTCGGAGCCAACCATCATCCGGCAGTACTCCATCCGCCTCGACGCGGGTCGACCGTCCGCCCCACGTCCGCCGTCGATCTTCGTCGCCGAGGAGGATGATTCGGTCGTCGAACAGCAGCTCATCGCCCCGCCGAGGCGACCGATCCGCGACCGGGTGACGCGAGAAGAACTCGCGTCCCGCCCCGAGGTGATCATGGCGGAACCGGAAGTGCGGCGGGCCGTGCCCGGCGTCGAGATCGACACCGTCACCTTCGGCTTCAACGAGTCCTTCGTGCGCGAGGAGGAGATCGCGGCGCTCGACCGGGTCGGGCGCATCCTTGAGAAGATCCTCGCCGCGCGCCCCGACGAGGTCTTCATCATCGAGGGGCACACCGATGCGGTCGGGTCGGACGCCTACAACCTTGCCCTCTCGCGCAAGCGCGCCGAGGCAGTGAAGGAGGCGCTGCTCGAATACTACGTGATCGACGAGAAGAACCTCGCGACCGTCGGCCTCGGCGAGCGCTACCTCAAGATCCCGACGCCCGATCCGGAGGAGGAGAACCGCCGCGTCACGATCCGGCGCATCACCGATCTCGTGCGCAACTGAGCCGCGATCATCTCATGGGTTCGGGGGCGGTGATCCGGGCGCCGGATCCGCCGCTCCCGGAGTCGGGGTCGCAGGAGCCGGTGTCTCAGGAGCCGGTGTCACGGGCGTCGGCGACTGCGGATCCGCCTGTGGCGTCGCACCCTGAGGCTTGGCGCCGTTCTGCGCCTGCTCGGAGAGCTGGACGGTCCAGCTTTTCTGCTCGCCCGAATCGATCTCGAAGAAGCCGGTTCTATCGTAGCCGCGCGCGAGACAGTCATTGTATCCGCGGATCGTGAATTCCTTCTCGCGGGTGCACATGAAGGACTGGCCGCCCCACTCGCCGCCCTGATCGTAGTCGACGGCGTAGACGTAGTAGAAACGCGCGGCGAGTGGTCCCTTGAGGATGGTTTCGCAGGTCCGGGCAGCGATGTTCCACCAGCCCTCCGTCAGCCAACCTTCCTTGTCGCGATAGCCGACGGCGACGCCGACGCGGCTCGCCGTGTTGTTGCACAGCCTGAAATCGGCCAGAGCCGACGAGGCCGGCATTCCGACCAGCACGGCGAGCGCGACGGCGCACACGGTGGGTGCGAAACGCCGCGTCAGCATCCGGAAAGGGTCGAGCCGCATGTCGTCCCACTAACCGCAACGAAAACCATCACAGGGGCCTTGTGCCTTGTCGCTCGCCTCATGTCCACCGGCAGCGCGCTGCTTACCGCGGTGTGCCAACCATGGCGGTGGATCGCGGCGACCGCGCGGCGATCAGCCACTCGCGATTGCCGTCGCCACCGGTGATCGGGCTTTCCGTCCGCCCGCTTTCGACAAAACCCTGTCCGGCGAGAAAATGCGCGACATCGGCGACCGCCCGGTCCTGCACCGCCTCGCTGCGCACGATGCCTCGTTTGCCGAGATGGCTTCGGCCGACCTCGAACTGCGGCTTGACCAGGACCACGACGTCGGCGCCCGGCGCGAGGAGCGAGAGCGGACGTGGCAGGACGTGCGCGGCTGCGATGAAACTGGCATCACAGACGAGAAGATCCGGCGGTTGCGTGATCTCGGTGGTGGTGAGCATGCGGGCGTCCTGCCCTTCGAGGCTGATGACGCGGCCTTCCATATGCAGGCTCGGGTGCAGCTGATCGCGCCCGACGTCCACCGCGAAGACAAGGCGGGCGCCGCGTTCGAGCAGAACCTGCGTGAAACCGCCTGTCGAGGCGCCGATGTCAATCGCCACACGCTCACGACAGTCGATGCCGAAGACATCGAGCGCATGGGCGAGCTTGAGGCCACCGCGCGAGACATAGGGGTGGGGCTGCTCCGCCTCGATGGCCGCATCGTCCGCGGCCGGCGTCGCAGCCTTGTCGACAACGACGCCGCTGACGCGAACCAGACCGGCGGCGATTGCCGCCTGGGCGCGGGCGCGGCTCGAGAAGAGCCCTCGATCGACAAGGAGCCGGTCGAGCCGCCGCATCGCGTCAGTCGAGGGGGTGCCCGGCGCGGGGCCGGGCCATCACCGATCCGGGGCGGCCCATGTCCGACCCACCGGACCGTCTCATTTCGGCGCGAGGACCATGATCATCTGGCGGCCGTCCATCTGCGGCTCCGCCTCGACCTTGGCGAGATTGACCGTGTCGTCCTTGACGCGGGCGAGCAGGCGATAGCCGAATTCCTGATGCGCCATTTCGCGGCCGCGGAAACGCAGCGTGATCTTGACCTTGTCGCCTTCCTCGAAGAAGCGCTTCATCGCCTTCATCTTGACGTCGTAGTCATGATCGTCGATCGCCGGACGCAGCTTGATTTCCTTGATCTCGACGGTCTTCTGGTTGCGGCGTGCCTCGGCGGCCTTCTTCTGCTCGTTGAACTTGAACTTGCCGTAGTCGAGGATCTTGCAGACCGGAGGCTCAGCGTTCGGCGCGACCTCGACGAGATCGAGCCCGGCCTCGAAGGCCATGGCGAGCGCGTCCCGGATCTGGGTGACGCCGCGATTCTGGCCGTCCTGGTCGATCAGCATGACCTCGCGGACGCGGATTTCTTCATTGACGCGCGGTCCGTCCTTGACGACCGGCGTGGCGGCTCTCATCGGGCGACGAATGGATGTCTCTCCTGTCCTGTGAACATTCTCGCGGACCGGGGCGGAGATTCCGCCGGGTCGGCGATCCAGCGGAAGATCGTTCCGAGTTGATGTGAAGTCAACGCCTTCCACCGTTCATCGACGGTGAATTCTTGCGACCGGTCACTCGTTCTCGTCGAGATGCATGCCGAAACAGGTCGGCGCGCGCAGGCCTTCGATGGCGGCGCGCATGGTGGCGATCTGCTCGTCCTCGCCCGCCCGGCCACCACCGAGGCCCGACAAGGTCTCGGCGGCCATCTGGATCTTGAGGAGCAGGGCATTGATCTGCCCGCTCGACAGTCCGCGCGCCTTGGCGATGGTGCGCAGCCGATCGAGGAGGACCTGCGTCGTCGCGTAGCTGTCGAGTCGCCCGCGCCGGTCGAGCTCGCGCATGCCACCAACGAGAAAATCCACACTCTCGAGCGCCAATCCGATCCGCATCAGCCGCAATCCCCGCCATCAGCGATGACCTCCAGCATCCCGGACAATGATTACGAAGGCGCTACCGTGGTCGCAGGCGGTGGCTGACCGCCGCCAGAACCTCGGCGATGCGGGCAGGGTCGGCCGGTTTGGCGATATAGCCGTCGAATCCCGCCTCGATCGCCGCGCGGCGTCCGATCTCACCGCGCGCGCTGACCGCGATCACCGAGACCCAAGTGCCGTGGTCGTGCCGCCTGACCGCGTCAAGCGCCGCCACGCCTCCGCCTTCCGGCATCTCGACATCCGTGAACACAAGGTCAGGCTCGGCCGCGTCGAGGGCATGCGACACCGCGCCCACACCATCGGCCTCCGTCACGACGGCACCAAACGCCTCCAAGATGCGCCGCAAGACCGCGCGACCATAAGGATTGTCATCGACGACGAGCGCGTGCCGTCCGGCAGCCGTCGCAGTTTCGGTCGCAATCGCTTCCGCTGGCGTGGCGGCGTCGGCAAGCGGCAGGGTCACGGTGAAGGTTGCGCCTTTGCCCGTGGCCGAGGCGAGCATGACGTCACCGCCGAGTTCACGGGCGGTCTTTCGGACGAGCCAGAGGCCGAGACCGGACCCGCCGACCGCCGATGCCGTGGTGTTCGCAGGCTGCGACAGGCGTGAGAAGGGCCGGAAAAGCCGCGCCTGATCCGAAGGCGCGATGCCGGGCCCGTCGTCCCGGACCTCGATCGTGAGGCGACCATCGGCAGCTTGGGCGTTCAGCACCACCGTCCTGCCGTGGCGAAAGGCGTTGTCCAGCAGGTTTTCGACGATCCGGCGGAGTGCCGTCGGCCGACCCGTGGCGAGGAGCGGCACGTCGATCAGGCGGTGCTCGAACGCGATGCCGTCGCGATCCGCCCGTGCCTGTGCCGCAGCGACACTGTCACGGACCACGTCCAGCGGGGAAAACCGCACCGGTGTGCCGCCCGCCTCGTCGAGAAGGCTCGTCGCGACCTGTCGGAGATGGGCGATCACCGCCTCCAGCGTGGTGAGACGGTCGCGGCCGGTCGCTGTGAGGGGTTCGTCGCGAAGGGCGGCAGCGAGGGCCGTCAGAGCTTCGAGCGGGGTGCGAAGGTCATGGGCCGCCGCAAGGAGATCGACCCCGGCGAACCTGTCGGCTGCGGGTTCGTCCGCCTCGAAAACCGGCATGCCGTTCCCCCCAATCAATGCCGCGCCAGAATAGGGTGCCGCAGCCGCCGGCGCCAGATCGAAGCGATCTCCCCTTGAAAGCCGATGGTTTCGACTTGTCGTCGCCGCTCGATTTGGCGATGTAGGGACATGGTTGCGGTTGCCGATCTTCGCCCGCTCGCGCTGGTGCGGGCCCTCGTCTGCCTGATCGCCCTCCTCCTCGGCGGATCGGTCGCGTTCGGTCAGCAGAAACAGGCCGAGACACCGCGCGAACGGTTGACGGCGGCGCAGCAGCGCCTCGACCGGCTGCAGAACGCGCTCGCCACGCCGGACATCGAGGACACGGCGCTGCAGACGTTGCGCAGCGACCTCGATCCGATCCGCACCGCGCTGATCACGCTGCAGAATGACGTCGCCGGACCCAGAGACGCCGCGCGTGCCCGTATCGACAAGCTCGGCCCGCCGCCCAAGGAAGGTGAGCCGCCGGAAGCCGCCGAGGTCGCGGAAGCGCGCAAGCGGGAGAATGCCGTCTTCGCCGAACTCGACGCCGTCGCCCGCGAGGCACAGCTCGAGGTCACCCGTGCCGATCAGATGGTGAACCGCATCACGGCCCTGCGCCGCGAGGCCTTCACCCGCCAGATCACCGAACGCAACGACAGCGTGCTCGACCCAGCCCTCTGGATCGAGGTCGGCAATGCCATGCCGCGGATCGGCGGCATCCTCTCCTCGATCCTGCGCGATTCGACCGACCACGTAGCGGCGAACATCGGATGGGAAACCCTGCTGGCACCGGTTATCCTGTTTGTCGGGATCTGGCTGCTGCGCCTCCTGCGGCAACGTCTCGTTCGCGCGCGCGAAACGCTCTCGCTGAACCGCGATGCGCCACCCCGCCTCGTCGCCGCAAGTTATGCGATCGGGGAGGTCGTCATCGCGGCGCTCGGATGGCCGTTGATCCTGATCTTCGCGACACTGGTGCTCGACGGCTTCGACCTGCTCTACCCGCGTTTCGCCGAGGTGATCATCGCGCCGATGCTGGGTTCCCTGCTGGTCGCTATGGTGATCGATGCGGTCGGTGGCGGCCTTCTGTCCGTCTCGAAGCCCCATCTCAGGCTCGTTCCATTCAGTGACTGGGCGGCACGGCGCATTCGCAAACGGGTGCGCGTGGCAAGCTACATCACGTTTGTGAGCGCGTTTCTCCAGACGGTCGCCGCGACGATCGTAGCGCCCGTGGCGGTGACCGCCGCCCTGAGCGCCCTTCTGTCGCTCGCCTTCGCCGTCACCATCGCGTCGACGCTTCTTCGGTTGCGCGCGGCGCCCCTGACGCCAGAGGAGATCGAGAGCGGTCCGGTCGCCAATCCACTCGACTTTCTGCGGCCGATCTATTGGCTGGTCGTCCTCCTGATCATCGGAAGTCTTCTGGCAGGCTTCATCGCCTTCGCCCGCTTCCTCGCCTTTCTGTCGGTCTTCTCGCTCTTCGCGGCGAGCGTCGCCCATATCCTGATCACACTCATCGACGGCGGGCTGACCGACGGGCTGGCAGCCGACCGGCCGCGCGGGCGGGCGCTGTCGAGTGCCATCGGCGTCAGCCCGCGCAGCGTGTCCTTCGCGGCGACCATTCTCTCCGGGCTGCTGCGTTTCGTCGTGCTCGCGACCACGGCGCTGCTGTTCGTGAGCCCCCTCGGACTGTTCTCAGCCGACATCGTCTCGACCATCGAGCGGGTCTATTTCGGCTTCCAGGTTGGCGGCATCACGATTTCGCCCTCGTCGATCCTGCAGGGCACCCTGCTGTTCGGCCTTGTCCTTGTGACCACGCGACTGGTGCTCGGCTGGGTGCGCAACACGCTGCTGCCGCAGACGAACATGGATTCCGGGCTTCAGAACTCGATCGCGACGATCATCGGGTATGCCGGGATCATCCTCGCCGTCGTCATCGGGCTGTCGGAGGTTGGTCTCGACCTCCAGAATGTCGCGCTCGTCGCCGGTGCACTGTCGGTCGGTATCGGTCTTGGCCTTCAGGCCATCGTCTCGAACTTCGTCTCGGGCCTCATCCTCCTGGCGGAGCGGCCCGTGCGGGTCGGTGACATCATCTCGGTGAAGAGCGGCGAGGAGGGCTATGTCCGACGCATCAGCGTGCGCGCCACCGAGATCGAGACCTATGACCGGGCGACTCTGATCGTACCGAACTCGGAACTCATCACCGGGGTCGTCAAGAACCGGGTCTATGCCAACACCTGGGCGCGCATTCATGTCGCGGTGAAGGTGGGGCTTGAATCGGACGCGGCGGCGGTCGAGGCCGCGATGCTTGCGGCCGTCGCCGATGATCCGCGCATTCTCCCGACGCCACGACCGCGGGTGCTTCTGTCGACGATCGGCGACACGGCGCTCGACTTCGAGCTAGTCGCCGTCCTGGCGAGTGTCGAGACCAGTCCGACCGTGCGGAGCGATCTCAACAAGCGGGTCATCGCCGCCTTCCGCGAGGCCGGCATCCGATTGGCAGGGCAGGCGGTGCCGGCGGCGCCGGCGACCGTGGTGGTCACGCTCGAAGAGACGCTCCGCGCTCTCGACAGCGCCCGGTCGGCCGCGGGAGTGCCGCAATCGTAACGATTTCTGCGCAGAGTGGGGCAACGACCGTCCACATCACCGTGCGCCGCGCCCGTACCGCCGCGCTCACGCGAAACCGGAGAACCGTCATGCGCCGATCCGCCCTGCCGCTCGTGCTCATTTCGACGCTGCTTCTCGGTGGCTGCGCCCTCGACATGTTCGGCACGGACAAGCCACAGCGACGCCAGGGCATGTATGACAGTCTCGCAGGCAAACGGGTGAAGGTCGACCCGAAGGCCGCCCTTGCGATGATTTCCGACTATCGCCGCGGAAAGGGCCTCAACGCCCTGCGCCTCGACCCGCAACTCACCGCCATGGCGCAGCGCCAGGCCGACGCCATGGCCGCGCGGGGCGTCATGTCGCACGACGTCGGCGGTTCCTTCTCGAGCCGCCTCGCAGCCTCCGGAATCAAGTCGGTCGCGAGCGCCGAGAATCTCGGTGCCGGCTACTACACGCTGGCGGACGCCTTCTCCGGCTGGCGCCAGTCGCCCGGTCACAACGCCAACATGCTGCTGCCGGAGGCGACGCGCTTCGGCATCGCCACGGCGAACGCACCCGACAGCAAGTACAAGGTCTTCTGGGCCATGGTCGTCGCCGGCGAGCCGCCGAAGCCGCCGGTCGGCATGGTGATGGGATCGGACGGACCGCTGCGGGCCGTGGTCACGCCCTGAGGGGGCCGTGCGGATGCTGCCTGATCGTCGATCCTACCCGGAGCTGTGCGCCGCCTTCGAATGGCGCATCCCGGTGCGCTACAACATCGGCGTCGCCGCCTGCGACGCCTGGGCGGATCATGACCCGGCGCGGCTCGCAATCCTCAACCAGCGGCCGGACGGACGTGTCGAAGAGGTCAGCTACGGCGCCCTGAAGACCGCCTCCGCACGGCTCGCCCATGCCCTGACCGCGCAGGGCATCCGACCCGGGGATCGGGTCGCAATCCTCCTGCCGCAATCGCCTGAGGTGGTGATCGCCCACCTCGCCCTCGCCAAGATGGGGGCGCTGTCGCTGCCGCTCGCGGCGCTGTTCGGGCCCGACGCGCTCGAATACCGGCTGCGCGATTCAGGTGCGCGGGCCATCATTCTCGATCAGGCCGGCCTCGCCAAGCTCGCGACGATCCGCGACGGTCTCGGGGAGCTTGCGACGATCATCTGCGTCGACGGGCCCGCCGATGGCGTGCTCGACTGGGCGACGCTTCTCGACCGCGCCTCGCCCGCGTTCACGCCGCTCGACAGCGGGCCGGATGATCCGGCGATGATGATCTACACCTCCGGCACCACCGGGCCGCCCAAGGGCGCGCTGCACGGGCACCGCGTCCTGCTCGGTCACCTGCCCGGCGTGCAGTGGCCGCACGCCTTCCTGCCGCAGCCGGGCGACCTCATCTGGACGCCGGCGGACTGGGCCTGGGCCGGCGGGCTCCTCAACGTGCTGCTGCCCTCGCTCGCTCTGGGCGTGCCGGTCGTGGCGCGCCGGTTCGAGAAGTTCGATCCGGACGAGGCGATCGCGCTGATGCGCTCGACCGGCGTGCGCAACGCCTTCATCCCGCCGACGGCGCTGAAGATGATGCGGGCTGCCGGCGCGCGGCCGGCGGACCTGTCGCTGCGCTCGCTCGCGACCGGCGGCGAGGCGCTCGGGGCCGAGACCTATGACTGGGGCCGCACGGCGTTCGGCCTGCCGATCAACGAATTCTACGGGCAGACCGAATGCAATCTCGTGCTCGCCTCCTGCGCGCAGATGGGAGTGTCGCGCGCCGGCGCGATCGGCCGATCGGTGCCCGGGCATCAGGCCGATGTCATCCGCCCCGACGGCTCGGTCTGCGAGGCCGATGAAGTGGGCGAGATCGCGATCGGCGCCCCAAACCCCGTCATGTTCCTCGGCTATTGGCGCAATGCCGAGGCGAGCGCCGCCAAGTACTGTGCGGATCAGGACGGACGGCGCTGGCTGCGGACGGGAGACAGGGCCGTGCGGGACGGGGACGGCTATGTCCGTTTCATCGGGCGCGACGACGACATCATCACCTCCTCCGGCTACCGTATCGGTCCGAGCGAGATCGAGGATTGCCTGATGCGCCATCCCTCCGTGGCGCTCGCCGCGGCGGTCGGCAAGCCGGACCCGATCCGCACCGAGATCGTGAAGGCCTTCATCGTCCTGAAGGAGGGGGCCAGCCCGTCACCGACCCTGACGCAGGACATTCAGGGGTTCGTCCGATCGCGCCTGTCCGCGCATGAATATCCGCGCGAGATCGCCTATGTGGCCTCGATCCCGCTGACAACGTCGGGAAAGGTGCTGCGGCGGCTGCTGCGCGAGGAGGCGTGAGGCACGCGGGCGGTCAGGCCGCCGGATCGCCGCCGTCGGCCTTGGCGTCGTGGCGCGTGAGGAGCGGCACCTGCGCCGCCGCGAAGATGAAGGTGATCGGCATGACGCCGAAAACCTTGAAGCTGACCCAGAAATCGGTCGAGAAATTGCGCCAGACGACCTCGTTGAGGATCGCGAGGAAGAAGAAGAACAGGCCCCAGCGCAGCGTCAGGATCCGCCAGCCCTCCGGCGTCAGATCGAAGACGGCGTCAAGCACATAGGTGAGCAGCGAGCGGCCGAAATAGAGCCCGCCGAGGAGGATCGAGCCGAATAAGGTATTCACGATCGTCGGCTTCAGCTTGATGAACAGATCATCGTGCAGGAAGAGCGTCAGACCGCCGAAGACGACGACAACCACGCCCGAGACGAGCGGCATGATCGGCAGGCGCCGCACCAGCGCGTAGTTGACCGCGAGGGCCGTGAGCGTCGCGATCATGAACACGGCGGTGGCGGTGAAGATGCCGCCTTCCTTGCCGTCGAAGAGATGCGCCGGGAAGATCGCGGACAGGGCCGGCACGAAGAGCTGCGGCCGGCTGTTGGCGAGGAAGAACACGGCGAGCGGTCCCATTTCCAGCACGAGCTTGAGCAGCGGGTGGAGATGGGGCGCGGCGGGGGCGCGCGTGTCCGTGGTCATGCGAAGGGTCCGTTCCTGCGGCCGCCCGGTCGTGTGGCGTGCGGCGCCCTGTTTGCCACAGCGGGCCGTCGTCGCCAACGGCGAGTGCGCGGTCCCGGCGCGCAATCACCCGGGACGCGACCGCTCACGCCTCGTCCGTCTCGGTCTCCTCGCCGGGCTCGTCGTCGTCCTCCTCCGGCACCGCGCCGCCCTTGAGGCCCTTGGCGACACGCTTGAGCAATTTGCGCAGGCGCTTGCGGTCCTTCGGGTCGAGCTGGGATGTCGCTTCCGTCTCGATGTCGGCGGCGAGCGCCTCGATTGCCGCCGCCTTGGCGTGACCGGCCTCGGTGAGGGCGACATGGACGACGCGCCCGTCGGCCGAGCCGGCGCGGCGTTCGATCAGGCCGGCGGCACTGAGGCGCCCGATGGTCTTCGAGGCGGTGGGCGGGCGGACGCGCAGAATGTCGGCGAGTTCGCTCATCGTCATGGACTCGCGTTCGGCGAGGGCTTCCAGCACCTGCTCCTGCCCCGGAAACAGGCCGAGGGAGACGAGCGACCGTGCGGTTCTCGCCCGGTGCAGGCGGGCCACATGCATCAGCTGATAGCCGATGGTCTTCGAGGCGGGGTGTTTCATCGCTTCCTTTGCCGGGACATCGATTACTTCAACGCGGCAATCATGCCTGTTCGAGCCTTTCTTGTCGAGCGCGCGGGTCGGGCCGGTTGTTGAGCCAGAGGGCGAGCAGGACGAGGGCGAGGCTGACCCACAGCCACAGATCCGGCGCCTCGCCGAAGAACGCGATGCCGTAGAGAACGCCCGCCGGGGCGGAGATGTAGATCGCCTGCACCGTATAGACGGGGCCGCGGTCGCGGATCAGCGTGAAATAGAGGATGCGCTCCCCGACCCACATCAAGGTCAGCGCCGCGACCGGCCAGTAGGCGGCGAGCGGGGGTGCCGCCTCCATGCTGACGCCGGGCAGGGCGAAGGCGACGAGGAAGGGGATGGCGACGATGCCGGAGGCGAAGGATTCCGCCATGCCCGCCTCGTTGACGTCGACGCCGGCAGGCCAGGAGGTCGAGGTGAACCAGTTATAGGCGGCGTACAGAATCGGGCAGGCGAAGGTGAGGACGAGCCACCAGGAAAAGCCCGCCCCGGTCGCCTGGCGCGTGAGGATCAGGACGCCGCCGGCGGTGAAGCCCGCAACGAGCGCGAGGATGCGGGTCGCGCGCAGCCGGTCGCGCCTCGTCGCCACCGCGAGGAGATAGTTGAAGAAGGGGGCGGTCGAGAAAATGATCGCCATCTCCGCCGCCGCGACGTGACGGGACAGGAAGATCTGCAGCGCGAAGGGTATGTTGAGGAGAATGCCGCAGCCGAGCCCGTATCGGATCAGGGCCGGCGTGACGCGCACCCGCCCGCTGCGCCAGCGCGCCACGAACCAGAGCCCGATGCCGACGCCGATGCCGGTGAGGACGACGATGTGGGAGACCGGCATCCCGCTCGCGCCGAGAAGCTTGTAGAAACTCGGCGAGGCACCCCAGAACGCGCCAAGCAGGACGAACATCAGGATATGCACGCTGTCCTTCCCCGGTGGTCGTCCGTCGCGCCGTCACGCAAAGCATATCCACTTTTGCGCCGGTTTGTGCCACACGGGCCGACCTTCCCACGAGACGGACCCGTCATGCCCGCGACACCCGACGACCTCTTCGCCTTTTTCGCCACGAACGGCATCAGCGTGACCACGGTGAGCCATCCGCCGCTCTACACGGTCGAGGACTCCAAGGCGCTGCGCGGCCAGATCGCTGGCGGGCACACCAAGAACCTTTTTCTCAAGGACAAGAAAGGCAATCTCTTCCTGGTGGTCGCCGAAGAGGACGCGGTGATCGACCTCAAGCGCATCCACGAGATCATCGGTGCCAATGGCCGCGTCTCCTTCGGCTCGGCCGATCTCCTGACCGAGGTCTGGGGCGTGCTGCCGGGGGCCGTGACGCCGTTCGGCGCGATCAATGATCGCGAGGGGAGGGTCCAGGTCGTGCTCGATGCCCGCCTCATGCAGCACGAGACCCTCAACCATCATCCGCTCGTGAACACGATGACGACCTCGATCCGTGCGAAGGACCTCGTCGCCTTCCTCGAGGCGACCGGCCATACGCCGCGCGTCCTTCCCGTCTCGGCCTGATCGGCGACACGGACGCCCGTCGGCGGCTGCGCGGTTGCGCATCGGCCCTCAACGCCCCATCTTTGGGGCGGGTTCGACCGTTCAAACAAAGAGCAAGCGCATGACAACCAGTCCGGGCAGTTCCGACGGCCTCATCAAGGACACGACCCTGCAGGGATTCATGGGTGACGTGATCCAGGAATCGATGAAGCAGCCCGTACTCGTCGATTTCTGGGCGGAATGGTGCGGTCCCTGCAAGCAGCTGACACCGGTTCTCGAAAAGGCTGTGCGCGGCGCCGGCGGCAAGGTGAAGCTCGTGAAAATGGACATCGACAAGTACCCGCAGATCGCGGGGCAGCTCGGCGTCCAGTCGATCCCGGCGGTCTTCGCCTTCTCGCGTGGCCAGCCCGTCGACGGCTTCATGGGGGCGCTGCCCGAGGGCCAGATCAAGGCCTTCATCGAGCGGCTCATCGGCCCGATCGGCCCCGATGCCACGGAACTCGCGCTGACCGAGGCCGAGAAGCTCCTCGCCGACGGGGATGCCGCCGGCGCCTCGCAGCTCTTCGCGCAGGTCTATGAGGCCGATCCGGAGAATGTGAAGGCGATCGGAGGCCTCGTGCGCTGTGCGATCGCCGCCGGCGAGCTCGAGCAAGCGCGCACCACGCTGACGCTCGTGCCGAAGGGCAAGGACAACGACCCCGCGATCACCAGCGCGCGGGCCGCGCTCGACCTCGCCGAACAGGCGGCGGCGGTGGGTGACCTGTCAGGCCTCATGCGCCGGGTCGAAGCCGATCCGAAGGACCATCAGTCGCGGTATGATCTTGCGCTTGGCCTCGCGGCGGCGGGTCGGCGCGAGGACGCGATCGATCATTTGCTCGAGATCGTGCGGCGCGACCGGACCTGGAACGAGGATGGCGCGCGCAAGCAGCTCGTCGTCTTCTTCGAGGCCTGGGGTCCGATGGACGAGGCGACGATCCTGGGTCGCCGTCGGCTGTCCTCCATCCTGTTCGCCTGATGGCACGTGGCTCGGAGCAGACCATGGGCATCAACGCCGTCTACAAGGGGCACGAGGACATACCCTCGGTCATTCCGGTGTTCCCCCTGCCGGGCGCGCTGCTGCTGCCGCGCGGCCAGATGCCGCTCAACATCTTCGAGCCGCGCTATCTCGCGATGATCGACAACGCGCTGCGGGGTGACCGGCTCATCGGCATGATCCAGCCCGACGGCGACGGCGGCGCCAAGCAGCCCTCGCTGTTTTCCGTCGGCTGTGTCGGCCGGCTCACCCAGTTCGCGGAGACGGGCGACGGGCGCTACCTGATCCAGCTCACCGGCATCGCGCGCTTTCGCGTCATCGAGGAACTGTCGACGCTGACGCCCTATCGCCAGTGCCGCATCACGGCCGAGCCCTTCACCGTCGACTTCCAGCCGCGGGCCGGGGAGGAAGACGTCGACCGGCCCGGACTGATCAAGACGCTGCAGGCCTATCTCAAGGCCAACAACCTCCAGGCCGACTGGGACGAGATCCAGAGCGCGCCGACCGAGGCCCTCGTCAACGCCCTGTCGATGATGAGCCCCTTCGACACGCGCGAGAAGCAGGCGCTGCTCGAGGCGCCGACCCTGAAGGCGCGGGCCGACATCCTCGTCGCGATCACGGAGATCGACCTCGCCAAGAGCGGGCCGGGCTCCGAGACGCCGCTGCAATAGGTCGGGCCATGGAAGGCGAGGACAACCGATCCGACGAGCGCTCGGCCCCGCGAACAGCGCATGGTGTCGACCCGAAACTGCTCGAACTTCTGGTCTGTCCGCTGACGCGCACGACCCTGCACTATGACCGCGAGCGTCAGGAACTCGTCTCTCGCGTCGCCAAACTTGCCTATCCGATCCGCGACGGCATTCCGATCATGCTCCCGGAAGAGGCGCGGCGGCTCGACTAGAGCTCCGGTCCTCAGGATCCCGCCTTGCGCAGCGACTTGACCTGATCGAGCGACACGCCGATCGAGCCGATCTTGAGCACCGGCACGCTGCCGGACAGATCGATCGCGTCGACCTTGCCGGCGATCTCGGTGGTCACCTTGATCGACAGGCCGTTGACGTCCTTGGCGTCGATGCGGATCGTGTATTCGCCGCTCGTCTTCAGCGAGCCATCGGTGGTGCGGCCGTCCCAGTTGAAGGTGCTGGTTCCCGCGGTCACGGCCGTCTTGGTCGAGTAGATGGTGGCCCCCGACTTGTCGATCACGCTGAAGGTGGCGGTGCCTGCCCGGGCGGCGTTGTAGGCCCAGCCCGCCTTGCCATCCTTGAGCGAGGTCTTGGAGCCATCCGCGGTGATTTCGGCGCCGAGATAGCTCGCGGTGCTCGCCGCGCGGTTGGCGCTCGCGGAATCGGCCAGAGAGGCCAGCATCTCGTTCGTTTTCAGCTGCTGCTCGACCTGGCTGAACTGGACGAGCTGCTGGGTGAACTGGTTCGTGTCGAGCGGATCGAGCGGGTTCTGGTTCTGCAGCTGCGTCGTCAGCAGCGACAGGAACTGGTCGAAATTGCCGGCGATCGTCTGTCGGCTCGACGAGACGCTCGATGTAAAGTTGGAAGAGGCGCTGGAAGTGCTGGTGACGGTCGCCATGATCCTGTCTCCTCAAACGCGGACGTCAACGCCGCCGAGGCGGAGAAAGCCGCGACCATACTGGGCGGCGCCGATCGCGGGCGGCGGCGCGGCCGTCTCGCCCGTCTGATCGGTGTCGATGAGGAGGGTGCGCTTGTTCTGCCCGCCCTGCTCGCCGAAGGACCCCGCCTGCTGACGCGGCGCATCGTCATTGTTGTTGCGCAGCGAGAACTGCACGGATCCGTCCTCGGTCTTGAAGCCTGCCTGGCTCAGGGCGCGCTCCAGCGATCGTGCGTCGCGCTGCAGGAGATCGAGCGTGTCGGCCCGCTCCACCGCGATCCGCGTCGTCGCCGTGCCCTGATCGTCGATCGACAGCCGTACGTCGATGCGCCCCAATTCGGCCGGGTCGAGGCGGATGTCGAACTGGCGTTCGCCACCGCGCGCCCGGGCCGCGACCGCCACGGCGAGATGCGGCAGGGCGACCGGCGCCTGGGCGGTTGACGGCTGCGGCGTGGCGACCTGGCTCGATCGCGCCGTGACCGCTTCGGGTTGGCGCGTCAGCTCGGGCCGCGGCGCATCGGCGCGGGGCTGGTCGATTTTCGCGGCCTCAGACTTGGCGGCCTCGGTCTTTGCCGGATCGGTCTGTGCCGTGTCGGTCTTGGCCTTCTGTGTCTCGTCGATGCCGGATCCCGTGGTCGGCGTCGCGGTCTCGCCAGACGCCGTTGACGGCGCGGTCGACGCCTGCGAGGCGGTTGGCCCGTCGGTCGCTGCGACGATGGTCGCGGCCTGGGCGGGTGTCGTTGCGTCAGTCTTCGCGGTCTTTGCGTCGGCCGGTTTCGGCGCTTCCAGCGTCGGCTTGGCGAAGGTCGCGAGACCCGGCACCGTTTCGAGCGTTTCGGTCGCGAGAGCGGCGGCCGCGGCGGGAGACGCCGTCGCGGCAGGCGTTGCCGCATCGTCGGTGGCAGCGGTCTGGGCGTCCGTCGGGGTGCCGGAAGCGGTCGGTGTGGCGGTCTGACCGGTTTCGACGAGGCCGGTGGCAGCGTCGATCGCCGCGGCTGCCGCGGTTGCCTGCTGGCCGGCCGTCGACAGGGCCTGCGTCGCCGCCTCGCCGACGGGCGCGGTTGCGGTGATGGCGAGGGCCGGCTGCGTCATGCCCGGCACAAGGGTCGAGACGGGCTGCGTCACCTGCGTCGACGCGGCCTCGATCAAGGCGGTGCCGGCCGGATCGACGGGCGGCGTGGTCTGGGTCACGTCCACGGGGGCGGTGGTCGCGGCTGCCGCCGCCTCGTCCTCCGGTTCGGTCCCGGGCTCGCGTGCGGCGACATCCTCGTCCTGCGCGGTCCCGTCCGACGCCCGTGTCGAATCATCGACGCGTGGCGACCGGGCTGCGGGGGTGGGCGGATCGTTCACGGGCGGCGCGGCCTCACCACCCGCGGTGGCGTCGGAGAGGAAATCCGAAAAGCGCTCCGAGGCGTCGAACCCGCGCGCCTGCGCCCGTGCGGGGGCCACGGGAGCGATGATGTCCGACAGGATGGGTCCAAACGACGTCATTTCGGCCTCGACGCGCTACGCCACGATCGACGGGGTTGCTCTGGGAAAAGATCAGCAAGCCCCGTGCCAGATCGTCTCCGATCCGAATCGTCTGTTTTTCAACGACTTACGCGTCTTCTCGCGTGCCGGAAGGTCGTGCCCGCGGCCAAGCTTGCCGGGGGTCGCGGCAGAAATTGCCGATCGTATCGGGTGCTTAACAACCGCGTTAACGGTTTCGAAACCATGGGCTGGGCAAATCTTGCCTACCGGGGTGAGTGATGGACCCCGCGAAAGGGTCGAGGATCGGCGTGCAGGGGATTCTGGCAGTCCTGACTAAACTCGGTGCGGGTCGCCTCGCCGCGATGGGTGCCGTCACAGCCGCGCTCGTCGCCTTCTTCGCCTTCGTCATCATGCGCATCACCACGCCGGCGATGGCACCGCTCTTCACCGGCCTCGACATCCGCGATTCCTCCGCCATCGTCAGCCAGCTCGAGAGCGGCGGCATTCCCTATGAACTGCGCGGCGACGGCGCCACCATCATGGTCCCGAGCGAGCAGGTCGCGCGGCTGCGCATGACCATGGCCGAGAACGGCCTGCCGGTCGGCGGCGGCATCGGCTATGAGATCTTCGACAAGGGCGACAGCCTGTCCGCGACGAGTTTCGTCCAGAACATCAATCAGTTGCGCGCGCTCGAGGGCGAACTCGCCCGCTCGATCCGCGGCATCGACCGTGTCGACACCGCGCGCGTCCATCTCGTGATTCCCGAGCGTGCCCTGTTCCAGCGCGACCGTGAGGCACCCTCTGCCTCGATCGTGCTGAAGGTGCGCGGCGATCTCGATGCCGGCCAGATCCGCGCGATCCGCCATCTGGTGGCGACCGCCGTCGAAGGCCTGAAACCCGACCGCGTGTCGATCGTCGACGAAACAGGTCGCCTGCTCGCCGACGGATCGGGCAGCGAGGACGGCATGGGCGTCGCCGATGACCGGCAGGTCGGCTTCGAGCGCCGGCTGACCGACCAGGTCACGCGCATCGTCGAAAGCGTCGTCGGCCCCGGGCGGACCCGCGTGCAGGTCACGGCGGAACTCGACTTCAACAAGGTGACGCAGACGCAGGACCTGTTCGACCCCGAAAGCCGCGTCGTCCGCTCGACGCAGACGCGCGAGGAATCGACCGAATCGAACCAGGCCGCGACCGATCCCGGCGTCACCGTCGGCAATCAGCTCCCGAGCGCCAATGCGCAGAACAGCAGCAGCAACAATCGCGAGCAGGCGAACAAGACCGAGGAGACGGTCAATTACGAGATCTCGCGCACGACCAAGACCGAGGTGATCGAGGGGGGCCGCGTGAAGCGTGTGTCCGTCGCGGTCCTCGTCGACGGCGTCTATCAGCCCGATGCGAGCGGCAACGTCGCCTATGCGCCGCGCGCGCAGGAGGATCTCGACCGGATCGGTGCGCTCGTGCGCTCGGCCATCGGCTTCGACCAGCAGCGCGGCGATGTCGTAGAGATCGTCAATCTGCGCTTCGCCGAAGGGCCGAGCGTACCGGAGGCTGCCGCCGATCTCGGCCTGATGAGCCTTCTCGCCTTCACCAAGGACGACATCGTCCGCATGATCGAGCTCGGCGTCCTCGCCATTCTCTCGATCCTCGTCCTCCTCTTCGTCGTCCGCCCGCTCGTGCGCCGTGTCCTCGGACCGGAGGCCGAGCCCGCCGCGGCCGCCGGCGGCGAGGGCCCGCTCCCCGGTTCGATCACCCAGGCGCTCGCCGACGCGACGGTCTCCGCCGATGGCCGCCTGAACCTGCCCGCCAGCACGGAGGATGGCAGCAAGACCCTCAAGATGCTCGAGATCGCCCAGATCAACGGCGATATTCAGCAAAAATCCGTCGACCGCATCGGCGAGCTGGTCGAGCGCAACCCGACCGAGACGCTCTCGCTCGTTCGGACATGGCTCAACGACACACCGGCGTAAGAGTGTTTCATGGCCCAGGCACCCTCCCGCATCGAACCGAACAAGAAATTCTCCGAAAACACCCGCGTCCTGCGCGGCGCCGAACGGGCGGCCGCACTGATGATGCTGCTCGGCGAGCGCTATGGCGCGCCGATCTGGAAAGGCCTCGATGACGACGAGATCCGCCAGATCTCGGTGGCCATGTCGCATCTCGGCGCCATGGAAGCCGAGACGGTCGAAATGTTCATGCTCGAATTCGTCGGCCAGATGTCGGCCTCGGGCGCGATCATGGGTAATTTCGACAATACCGAACGCCTGCTCCAGTCCTACCTGCCGCCCGAGCGCGTCAACCAGATCATGGAGGAGATCCGCGGTCCTGCCGGCCGCAACATGTGGGAGAAACTCTCCAACGTGCAGGACAACGTCCTCGCCAACTACCTCAAGAACGAATACCCGCAGACCGTCGCCGTGGTGCTGTCGAAGATCCGGCAGGAGCAGGCCGCGCGCGTTCTCGCGATCCTGCCCGAGGAATTCGCGCTCGACGTCATCAACCGGATGCTGCGCATGGAGAGCGTGCAGAAGGACGTGCTGGAACGGGTCGAGCAGACGCTGCGCGTCGAGTTCATGTCGAACCTCAACCAGACGCAGCGCCGCGATCCGCACGAGACCATCGCCGAGATCTTCAACGCCTTCGACCGCCAGACCGAGACGCGCTTCCTGACGGCGCTCGAGGAGGCGAACCGCGAAAGCGCGGAACGCATCAAGGCGCTGATGTTCACCTTCGACGACCTCGTCAAGCTCGATGCCGCCGCTGCCCAGACCCTGTTGCGCACCGTCGACAAGGACAAGCTCGCCATCGCCCTCAAGGGCGCCTCGGAAGCGGCCCGCGCCTTCTTCCTCAACAACATGTCGAGCCGCGCGTCCAAGATGCTGCTCGACGACATGGAGGTCATGGGTCCGATCCGCCTCAAGGACGTCGACGAGGCGCAGGCGCTCCTCGTTTCGACCGCCAAGGATCTCGCTGCCAAGGGTGAGATCATGATCGTCAAGAACCGCGCCGACGACGAGCTGGTGTACTGATGAACGCCAATGCCCGCTTCCTCTTCGATCAGGATTTCGGCGACAAGCGCGCGCGGCGCGAGGATGCCGAGCCGGTCGTGACCCTTGCCTTTCACGAGGAGCAGATGCGGCGGGCCGAGGAGGCGGCGCATCTGCGCGGCGTCGTCCAGGGGCGGACCGAGGCCGAGGCCGACGAGACCGCGCGGCTCGCCGGCGCCACCCAGCGCCTGGCGGCCGCCATGCAGGACATGGTCGATCAGGTGACGGTCGCAGTCGACGCGATCGAACTGCAGGCGGTCGACCTCGCGCTCGCCGTCGCCCGACGGCTCGCCGGCGCCGCGATCGAGCGCTTCCCGACCGCCGAGATCGAGCGTCTCGTGCGCGAGGCCTTCTCCGATCTGCGCGCGACGCCCCATGTCGTCGTGCGGGTCGAGCCGATGCTGGTCGAGCCGATGACGCCGTTGTTCGAGCGCCTCGCACGCGAGACGGGCTATGCGGGCCGGCTCGTGGTGCTCGGCGACGATGCGCTCGGCGCGTCCGACGTCAGGATTGAATGGGCCGATGGTGGCATCGCGCGCGATCTCGCCACGCTCGATGCAGGGATCGCGGCGCTTGCCGCGGGCCTCGTCGCCGGCACTTCCGAAAGGTCTGCGCCATGAGCACGAACAATACGGGCAAGGACGTCCCGCTGCCGAACCTCGCCGCCGGCGACATCGATCTGCTCGACGAAGGGCCGGTCGCCGCCTATCCCGACGAGGGCCAGCAGCGCATCGCCCAGGACCTCGAAAAGGTCTTCGACGTCCCGGTCAAGGTGTCGGCCGTACTCGGCCGCACGCGCATGGACATCGGCGAACTTTTGAAGCTCGGACCGGGCTCGATCCTCGAACTCGACCGGCGCGTCGGCGAGGCGATCGACATCTTCGTCAATGACAGGCTCGTCGCGCGCGGCGAGGTGGTGATCGTCGAGGACAAGCTCGGCGTGACCATGACCGAAATCCTCAAGGCCGAGAAATAGGAACGTCGCCATGAAGCTTCTGATCGTCGGCACGTTGAAGGGCCAGCTTACCGCCGCCACTAAGATCGCGATGGATCGCGGCGCATCCGTGACGCATGCGGCGGACCTCGAATCGGCCCTGCGGCATCTGCGCGCCGGCCGCGGCGCCGATCTCCTGATGGTCGACGTCGCGCTCGACATCAAGGCCCTGGTCGCGGCGCTCGAGGCCGAGCGGATGCATGTGCCGATCGTCGCCTGCGGCGTCGAGGCCGACACCCGCGCGGCCGTCGCCGCGATCCATGCGGGGGCGAAGGAGTACATCCCGCTGCCGCCCGATCCCGAGCTGATTGGTGCCATTCTGGCGGCCGTCGCGGAGGATACGCGCGACTTCGTCGTGCGTGATGAGGCGATGCGCGCCGTCGTCGCGCTCGCCGAACAGGTCGCCAAGGCGGACGCCTCGATCCTGATCACCGGCGAGAGCGGTTCGGGCAAGGAGGTCCTCGCGCGCCATGTGCACCAGTGCTCGCGTCGCCGCGACAAGCCCTTCGTCTCGGTCAACTGCGCTGCTATCCCCGAGGCGCTGCTCGAAAGCGAACTGTTCGGCCATGAGAAGGGCGCCTTCACCGGCGCGATCGCGCGGCGCATCGGCAAGTTCGAGGAGGCGAACGGGGGCACGCTTCTGCTCGATGAAATTTCCGAGATGGACGTCAGGCTCCAGGCCAAGCTGCTGCGCGCCATTCAGGAACGGGTGATCGACCGCGTCGGCGGAACGAAGCCAGTGCCCGTCGACATCCGCATCCTCGCGACCTCGAACCGCATCCTGTCGGAGGAGGTCAAGAAAGGCACCTTCCGCGAGGACCTTCTCTACCGCCTCAACGTCGTCAACCTGAAGATCCCGCCGCTGCGCGAGCGCCCGGCCGACATCATCGAGCTCGCCGCGCATTTCGCGAAGAAATATGCGCAGGCGAACGGCCTGCAGCCGCGCGCCATCGGCGCCGAGGCACGGCGCGCTCTCGCGACGGCACGCTGGCCGGGCAATGTCCGCGAACTCGAAAACACCATGCACCGCGCCGTGCTTCTGTCGACCGGTTCCGAGATCGGTCCGGAGGATCTGCGCTCACCCGATGGCGGGCGGATGGACAGCCTTGCGATCAGCCAGGACCTCGCCGCCCAGGCGGCCGCCACCGCGGAAGCGCTGTCTCGCACCTTCATCGGCCGGACCGTCGCCGATGTGGAGCGCGATCTCATCCTGCAGACGCTCGATCACTGCCTCGGCAACCGGACCCATGCCGCGAACATTCTCGGCATCTCGATCCGGACGCTGCGCAACAAGCTCAACGAGTATGTCGATGAAGGCTTTGCCGTCGCTCCGCCGCAGGGGGCGGAGGCGAGGGCCGTCGGCTATTGAGGAAGCGGCCCTACCGCGCGAAGACCATGACCATGGCGGGCCCTTCACCGGTTTCCGCGATACCGCGTTCGCGAAAGCCTGCCCGTGCATAGGCCCGGCGAGCGTGGTGATTCTCCGGGTCCGGATCGATCACGACCATCGGTGCGCCCTCTTCGATCAATTGACGGGCGAGTTGACGCAGAAAGGCCGAGCCGTGGCCCTTCCCGAGCATGCCGGGCTCTCCGATGAAGCAGTCGATCGCGCGCGTGCCGGGAGGCAGGTCCTGCAGGTGCGGCTGCGGCCATGTCCGCACGTCATAGTGCTGGGCATAGGCGAAGGGCACGCCGTCATGGCTGACGATCAGCATGGTCATGCCTGCCTCGCCGAGATCCGCCTTGAGGAGCGCCGCCTCATGGTCGGGATCGCCCCACCATTGGACGACCGCGGGCGTCGTCAACCAGCGACGCAGCATCGGCAGATCATCGGGCCGCGCCGCGCGAAACCCATAGGCCCTGTCGCGGACGCCACCCATGGGCCGGCTGTCAGCTCACGCCGCGGCGGCGATCGCCTCGACGATGTCGTCGACGACGGTCTCGACCAGCGCCCGGTCGTCGCCTTCGCCCATGACGCGGATGACGGGCTCCGTGCCCGAGGGACGAATCAGCAGGCGGCCGCCTTCGCCGAGCTTGCGATGGCCGCCCTCGATCGCCTTGGCGACCTTGGCGTCGTCCAGCGCCTTCGCGCTCTTGGTCCGCACGCTCTTGAGGATCTGCGGCAGCGGCTCGAAGCGATGGCAGGTCTCGCTGACAGGCCGATCCGCCTTCTTGAGCACCGCGAGCACCTGAAGCGCCGCGATGAGGCCGTCGCCGGTGGTAGCGAAGTCCGACAGGATGATGTGGCCCGACTGCTCGCCGCCGACATTGTAGCCCGCCTGCCGCATGCGCTCGAGGACGTAGCGATCGCCGACCGCCGTGCGCTCCAGCGTGAGGCCCCGCGAGGCGAGATGACGCTCGAGCCCGAGGTTCGACATCACGGTCGCCACGATCCCCGGCATGGAAAGCCGCCCATCCGCCTGCCAGCTTTCGGCGACCACGGCCATCAACTGGTCGCCATCGACGAGATGCCCGCGTTCGTCGACGATCAGGACGCGGTCGGCGTCGCCGTCGAGCGCGATGCCGATGTCGGCGCGGGTCTCGCGCACCTTGTTCATCAGGGCGTCGGGCGCCGTCGAGCCGACGTCGCGGTTGATGTTGAAGCCGTCCGGATCGACGCCGATGGCGATCACCTCGGCGCCGAGCTCCCAAAGCGCTTCCGGCGCGACCTTGTAGGCGGCGCCGTTGGCGCAGTCGACGACGACGCGCAGGCCCTCGAAGCTCATGGTGCGGGGCAGGGTGCGCTTGGCGAACTCGATGTAGCGGGCATGGACGCTGTCGATACGCTTGGCGCGGCCGAGATCGGGCGATTTCGCGAGCTGCCGCGTCATGTCCGAATCGATCATCGCGGCGATCTCGGCCTCGGTCTCGTCCGACAGCTTGAAGCCATCGGGCCCGAACAGCTTGATGCCGTTGTCGTCATAGGGGTTGTGCGAGGCGGAGATCATCACGCCGATGTCGCAGCGCATCGAGCGCGTCAGCATGGCGACGGCGGGCGTGGGGACAGGGCCAAGCAGCATCACGTCGACGCCGACCGAGGTAAAGCCCGCGACCAGCGCGTTCTCGATCATGTAGCCCGACAACCGCGTATCCTTGCCGATGACGACGCGGTGGCGGTGATCGCCGCGCCGGAAAACGAGGCCGGCAGCCATGCCGACACGCATGGCGAGCTCCGGGGTGATGACGCCGTTGGCTCGCCCTCGAATACCGTCAGTGCCGAAGTATTTTTTCGCCATACCTCACCGTTTGTGCTCGAATGCGCGACACGTCAATGCTCTGTTTAGCGCTTTGCACGCTCATCGAGAAGCCGAAGTCAACGAGAAGCCGAAGTGAGGAGTGAACTCGTGACACGCATGCAAGGCCCGACCCGATCCCTATCCTGCCTCGCCTGCCATGGCCGATGGGCGTTGCGACCGGCTCCCGCGCGGGTCATCTCCTGATGAAGGGCAAGCTCGACTATGTCTGGCCGTTCGTCGGCCTCGCCGCGGTGGCTTTTTCGATCTGGCTTCTCAGCTCCGAACTGAAGGGGGTCGACTTCGCCGAGGTCTGGGGCGCGATCGTGGCGCGCGGTCCGCTCGCCCTGTCGCTGTGCGTCGCCTCGACGTTGCTCGCCTATGCGGCGCTTGCCTGGTACGACCGCATCGCGATCATGCATGTCGGCAAGACCGTTTCCTGGTACCTGGTCTCCGTCGTCTCCTTCACCGCCTATGCGCTCTCCCACAACATCGGCGCTTCGGTCTTCTCATCCGGTGTCGTGCGCTACCGCGCCTATAGCCGCCTCGGTCTGACGCTCGGGGAGGTCGCGATCGTCACGGCCTTTTGTGCGTTCACCTTCGCCTATGGATCGATCCTGCTCGGCGGCATCGTGCTCGTCGGCGAACCCGACGTGATTTCGCGCCTTTACGAGATCCCCGAGAGCGTTGCGGTCGGGATCGGTCTGGTCCTCCTTGCGGCGACGGCGCTGTATCAGCTCGGCTCGATCCTCCACTTCAAGCCGCTCGTGATCCGCAAGTTCCGCATCGAGTATCCGCGTCCGGCCATTGCCTTCCGGCAGATGTTCGCGGCCCCGATCGAGATCATCGGTGCCGCCGCCATCATCTATTTCGCGCTGCCGGAGGCCGGAAACCCTGGCTATTTCGTCGTCCTCGGCGTGTTCCTTGCCGCCTTCTGCGCCGGTCTTCTGTCGAATGCGCCCGGCGGGATCGGCGTGTTCGAATATGTGTTCATCAAGGCGATGCCGGAGATCCCCAAGGCGGAGGTCCTGGCGGCGCTGATCGTGTTCCGCTTTCTCTATCTTCTGATCCCGCTGGCGCTTGCCTGCGTCGTCGTGGTGCTGGCCGAACGCAAGGCGCTCGGCGCGTCGATCAGGGCGATGCTGTCGCGGCTCGGGCTCGCCGCGCCGCAAGGAAAGCCCGAAGGCTGAGGGGTTCCGGATCGATCAACCCGAGAGGTCGAGGATGAACGCGGTCGTCGCGAACGGATCCGAAATGGCCGACGGCCTCGCGCACCGCCTCCCGGCTGAAATCGGCAACGTCGCTTCTGAGGCGCTGGCGCGGCTCGATCGCACCGAGGACATCCGCTTCTCACCCTCCAAGCGACGGCTCGCCCTCGCGGGCTTCACGCGGAACTGCTGCACGGTCTTCGATGTCGCGATCGATCGCAGCGGGCCGCGGCCGATCATCCGCATTGATAGCTATATCGAGCTGCGCTGCGATGCGTTTCGCCAGCCGCACGGCTTCGACTTCATCGACGAGACGACGCTGGTCGTCGCCAACCGCGCCGGGCTTGCCGTGATCGTCGCCATCCCGGACCGGGTGGGGGAGGAGCGGCGGGTGACGGTTTCACCGCTGCGCACCATCCGGCACGTTGCTCCGTTTCACCGACTGAAGACGCCCGGCTCCGTCTGTGTCGCCGGTCGCAGCCGCTCATCGGCGACCCTTCTGGTGTGCAACAATTACCAGCATCGGGTTTCGCGCCACGTCGTGGGCCTCACTCGCCTGCCGGTGATCCCCCGCAACCGGATCCTGCTCCGGCACGGTCTCGACATTCCCGACGGCATCGCGATGTCGGGAGACCGGCGCTGGATCGCGGTCAGCAGCCATGGGTCGCATCAGGTTCTCGTCTACGATGCGCACCGCCGGCTCGGTCCCGCCAGTCACGCCGATGGCGAACTCGCAGGCGTGATCTACCCGCATGGCCTGCGCTTCTCGGCGAACGGATCCCGCCTGTTCGTCGCGGACGCCGGTGCCCCGCATGTCCATGTCTACGAGGCCCCTGGCGGCGACTGGCGTGGGCGACGCGCGCCATCCGCGACCATCCGGGTGCTCGATGAGGCGACCTTCCTCCGGGGCCGGGCGAACCCACAGGAAGGCGGACCGAAGGGGCTCGACATCGACGATCGGGACGAGATCCTCGCGATCACCTGCGAAGAACAGCCGCTCGCCTTCTTCCACCTGCCATCCCAGCTGGCATCCGCCGAACGTGGTGCGCAGCCCTCGCTGCTTGCGGATTGACACGGCGCGGCCCGTCACAGTACACCGCTCGCGGCTTGGGGCTGTAGCTCAGATGGGAGAGCGCTGCAATCGCACTGCAGAGGTCAGGGGTTCGAATCCCCTCAGCTCCACCACTTTTCATCATAAACCATTGATAAGATTGAATTTTGTTTTGTGGGCCACGGTTTTCCCACCATTTTTCCCACCGCTCTGGCGCTGTTGGCGTACTGGGCAGCGGCATACGAATATGCTGCCGTGCCAATGATTCACCCCCATTGAAATGGTCCACCCAAATACTTGGCTTTGGACAGAAGGGCGGACCGACAATGCGGAGAAAGCGCTACTAACCACCCGTGCCAAAAAGCTTCATCTCGCCAAACGCCGCGCCGTAGACTTCGTTACACCGGCCCGCTGCGCTGTCCCAACGACCGCCCATGCACTAACATTCGAACTGGATCGTTCAGTGGGGGCCGATCACGAGCCGCTTCTTCATCGCGGAACCCCTGTAATCAGGATGATGGTTCTTCCGTGCTCTGGACGCGCCAAGGCGTCGGCCACGGACAAGGCTTCTCCCGCGCTGCTTACGGCCACGTAACGCCAGCGGCACGGGGCCTGGGCCGCTTCCAGCTTATCGATGCGGCGCTGACGGCTAACACTCATGTCGACCTTCCCTTCGCTTCCAGCGCCACAATACGCGCCTCGATATCACGCCGCTCCAGGGCTGCGCCGACCAGCTCGACCACCTTCGCCGCATCGCTGGCTTCATCCGTCGTGAGTTCGCCGGCGCCCATGGCCGAAATGATGGTTGCCTGCGCGTCGGCGAGGTCTTGCGCTGTCTTCACCGGGCCGAGATCAAGCGCGATGGCTCTGCCCTTCCTGACAGGTGCGATCCGCTCCAAGCAGAGCCTCAACGCGACCGTATCGCCGGCCAGCGCGAGGTCGATGGCCTTGCGGCCTAGAGCTTCTGCCTCGCCCTCAAGCAGCGCTTCGACCGCGAGTGTCGTCCGGTTGCGAGTTCCCTTTGCTTTGCCGGCTGGGTTGCCGGATTGGCCTCGTTTGAATGGCATCGGTTGCTCCAAATCTGCAGATGCAGTGGAGCGTATATTAACTCGTTTTCAGTTTATTCTCACCAGCGCGAACCCTGATAGGGATGCACGCCGCATCGATACTGGGGGTCCGAAGGCCTCACGTTCGGGCACGGACTGACATTCGAACCGGATCACTTGATGGGGGCGGATCATGCAACGTGCTGGCCTTGCGACATCATCACGACGACCTGCCTCAGCTTCGCAACGATCTCTTCCGGCTTGTGGCGCTTCCTCGGCATTGTCGGTCCTCCTTCTGTCCAAAGACATACCTCAGGGTGGACCATTTCAATGGGGGTGGATCAGAAATGGGATCAGTATCTCGACAAGTCTCCCGACTATTTCCTCGAGGTCGACAATTTCTATTTCTTCGGGACGCCGCGGGACGAACTCACCATTCTGCGGCGTCTGGCGAAGGTCAAAAAGATCTACATGATCGGCGCCGACGTGCTCGATGGGCATTACAATCCGGGCTCGATCTGCGCGCGACTGAGTGTTCTCGACCGCGCGGCCCGCCTTGGGATCGAGGCGGCGGTTCTGGCATCGAGCTACAACAAGGACCCGGAAGCGACAACCCGCGCGGCTCTGACGACGCTGCATCCATCCGTCATGATCTTTGGCCGCGATCCGGAATCCTTCGAGCGCATGAAGACGATGCTCCGGCGTCCGATCGGCTTCGCCGGCGACCTCGCCTTTCAGGCCGACATCAACGAGGCGGACAACGACACGTCTCCGAGCCTCGCCTGGATCCGCAAGCAGCGTGAGGCGGGACGGCTCGTGCTCGGCGTCAACATCAACTATCTGCAGTTGGAGAAGAACCCGGCGCTCATCCAGCCCTATGTCGATCTCGTTCGGGCGCTTGTGAGCCGAAACGTCGCCTTCCTGCTCGTACCCCACGACTTCCGCGGCAAAACCTCGGACCTCTACTGGTCCGAGCAATTGCGGGCGTCACTGGGCAGTGACGGCGACGCGCTCGCCTTCATCTCGGATGCGAAGACCCCGGGCCGCCTGAAAGCCCTGCTACAGCATGTCGACGGCCTCGTATCGGGCCGCATGCATGCCGTGATTCTGGCTGCGGGCGTTTCGACACCGGCGGTCGCCCTCACCTATCAGAACAAGTTCGAGGGCATGTACCGGCTCCTGGGCCTGCAGGACAGGAACCTGCTCATCGAGCCGCAGGTCTGCATCGCCAATCCGGAGCGCCTGCAGGAACTGACCCTGACAATGCTCGAGAACCGAGCGGCCTATCGTGCCATCCTTGCCGAGCGCTTTCCCGGGATCCGGCGTTTGTCCGAACGCCAGTTCGGCCCCCGTGACGAGGCGATCTTCACCATACCGTCCTGACGTCAACCCGCCGCGGCCCGGTCGGCGTCACCGATGATCCGCGCCGGAATGCCGACGGCGGTCGCCCCGGCGGGAACATCGCGGATGACGACGGCATTGGCGCCGATCCGTGCGTGATCGCCGATCGTCACGGCGCCGAGGATCTTGGCGCCCGCCCCCACATCGACATGACCACCCAGGCGCGGAACGCCACCATCCGCCGCGCCGATCGTCACCTGTTGAAACAGCAGACAGTTCGGGCCGATCTCGCTGTCGGGATGAATGACCACGCCGTTGGGATGGGGCAGCAGGAGACCACCACCGATCCGCGCATTGAGCGGAATGTCGGCCCCCGTGACTATCGACCAGAACCGGTGCCGGACGACTGCGATCGCGCGCATCAGGCGGGCCCCGGGCCCGGCGCCGCCCGATCGCTGATAGAGGCGGATCGACGCGAGCAGGGCGCGCGACGGCGCCCATGCGAAGGCCGTCTTCGCTTCGCGCGACCAGTCGGGTTCCCGCGCCGAAATCGGTGTCGCGTTCCCGGCGGATGAGTTGCCCTCTTTCATTCGACCCTGTCCGACACCGCGTTGACATCCGTGCGCAACATAATGCGACCTGGTGCAGAGAGCGTGAAAATCGGGCCTTGCGCGCGCGAGGACCTGAGAAACTGGTACTCCAAATGGGCTCTCTCATACGTGGAGGCACATATATACCTCCAATTACAGATTACCTAAATCCAGTGTCAGGTCAATGTAAGGTAACCTCGTGTTATCCTCGACGAGTAACCAGGGATTAGGGGTGTTTCGCAAACCGGGATAGTGTTGAGGGAAGACAGCATTGATTTGACAGTCGTTCTTTAGACGCTGGAAACCGAAGATCCTGACACTGAGGATCAAATTTGGCGCCATCTCGTCGATTTTACGATCGAATACAAGATGGGTCTTGACCAAAAAGGAATGCTCGTATGTCGACTGTTGCGTCCTCGACCGTTGCTTCGGATCAGACTGGGATCACCGCGTTGCGTCCTGGATTTTTCGCCGAGTATTTCGCCCTTCCACGCTCGGTACGCTCGCTCTCTGAGATCGACTTTGGCGCAAGACCCACGGCGACTGGCGCCGTTCAGAGCCTCAACACGCTGAACAGCAACAATGCGTTTTGGACCGGCGGTCCGACGGATCGCTTCGCCGCGCGCTACAGCGCCGACGTCGCGGTGACCAAGGCTGGATCCTACACGTTTTTTCTGACGTCGGACGACGGATCGGCCCTGTTCATCAACGGCTCGCGCGTCATCCTGAACGATGGATTGCACGGCGCGCGTGAAATGCGTGCAACGGTCAATCTGACGGCCGGGGAGCACCGCGTCGAAATCCGCTATTTCGAGGACACGGGGCGGCAGAGCCTGAGGCTGGAATGGCAGGGCCTAGACACGGCCGGGGTGCGCTCGCTGGTCACCGGGCCAGCCGTCCGCCAACCGAACCTCGCACCGGACGCGGTCGCAGACACCGCTTCGACCACCGGCGGCCAGTCGGTGCTCGTCAACGTCCTCGCCAACGACAAGGATGCCGACGGCGACAAGCTCTCCTTTGCCAATATCGGGACCGCTGCAAACGGGACGGTCAAGGTCGAAAACGGACAGCTGCGCTACACGCCGACGAACGGCTTCGTTGGGCAGGATCAGTTCATCTACACTGTCTCGGATGGTCGCGGCGGCAGGGACACCGCAACGGTGAACGTCACGGTCAGCGCACCGACGGCACCAACACCGGGGCCGGAAACGGCGGGCAAGCAGGGCCTCGAAGTCTCCTACTTTGCCCTCACAGGCAATGTCACGAAGCTCGCGGACATCAACTTCAACGGAACGCCAGCCGCGACCAGCACCGCGACGTCACTCAACTATATGCGGACCAACGAAGCCTTCTGGACGGGCGGCAAGACAGACATGTTCGCCGCCCACTATACCGGCAACCTCAATGTCGTGAAGGCCGGCACCTACACCTTCTATCTGACCTCCGACGATGGCTCGGCGCTCTACATCGACGGCAAACTCGTCGTGAACAATGACGGCGTCCACGGCACGGTCGAGCGGACGGCATCGGTCAACCTCACCGCCGGCGCCCATGACATCGAGATTCGGTACTTCGAGGCGACCGGCCGTCAGAGCCTGAAGTTCGAATGGAAGGGCCCGGACAGCGCCGGCGTTCGCAGCCTCGTGACCGGCAACAGCCTGACCCATGCGACCGACACAACGACCGACACCCATGACGGGCTCTTCGCCAAGTTCTTCGCCCTGACCGGGCCGATCACCAGCCTCAGCCAGATCAACTTCGACGCGACGCCGACGGCGCACGGCACGGTCGGGCAGATCAACAGCGTGTCCACCAACACGGCCTTCTGGGGCGGTGGGCCGACGGATCTCTTCGCCGCCCGCTACATGGGCGATCTCAACGTCGTCAATCCCGGTAAGTATACGTTCTTCCTGACGGCGGATGACGGTTCGGAACTCTACGTCGACGGCAAGAAGGTCATCATCGATGATGGCATCAGCACGACGACCGAGGGCAAGGTCACGCTCGATCTGACCAAAGGCGCGCACAGCATCGAAATCCGCTACTTCGAGAAGATCGGGACCCAGACGCTGAAGTTTGAGTGGCAGGGGCCGGACACGGACGGTCTGCGCAAGGTCGTCAACGGCACCGCCCTGAGCCATGACGGCGCGATCCATGCAGGCGACCAGGGCCCCTGCGCCGACACCGGCGGCTCGGTCTGTCAATGCAACTGCGGCACCGACCCGGATGGTCATGACCATGGCGGCGGGCCGATCATCCCGCTGCCGACGACCGCCGCCGAGGCCGACGCCTATGTCGTCAAGGTCAAGGCTCTACCCGATGCGCCGGCGCACGCCGACGATCCCAAAATGGCGGCTGAGCATGGCAAGTTGCTCGATCTCGTGCCGCGTGCGGAAGCGACCCATGTGGCGATCGCCAATGGCGACTGGTTCGATCCGAAGACATGGTACCAGGGCAAGATCCCGGGTCCGGATGCGAAGGTGCTGATTCCTCAGGGCGTGACCGTCAACTACAACGGCGAGAGCAACACATCCCTCTTCACCGTTCGCGTCGACGGCGAACTGTCCTTCGCCACCAACAAGAACACGAAGATGGTGGTCGACACCATGGTCGTGTCCGGCACCGGCAAGCTCGAGATCGGCACGGCCGACAAGCCGATCGACGCCGGCGTGACCACGAAAATCCTCATCGCCGACAATGGCGACATCGACGTGAATTGGGATCCGACGCTGCTGTCGCGCGGCATCATTTCGCACGGCGCCGTCGAGATCCATGGCGCAGAGAAGACCGCCTTCGTGAAGGTCGCGGATGCACCCATGAAGGGCGACACCGTCATCGACCTTGCCGAGGTTCCGGAAGGCTGGCGCGTCGGCGATACGCTCGTCGTGTCCGGCACCCACAAGACCGGGTGGACGTGGTCGAGCACGCTCGGCAAGAAGATCCATGTCCCGAGCCAGGACGAGACCGTCAAGATCGTGAAGATCGAGGGCGGCAAGGTCACGATCGACAAGCCGCTGGTCCATGACCACGATACGCCGCGCAGCGACCTGTTCGCCTATGTTGCAAACATGAGCCGCAACATCACCATCTCGAGCGAGAACGGCGCGGCAACGGATGTGCATCATCGCGGCCATGTGATGTTCATGCACAATGACGACGTCGATGTGCGCTATGCCGCCTTCGACGATCTCGGCCGTACCGACAAATCGGTCGCAGCCTTCGACGTCGGCAGCCTGTCGACCGTGACAGCGGACAGCAACGTCAAGGGCCGCTACTCGCTGCACTTCCACAAGACCGGAACCGATGACCAAGACCATCCGGCGATGGCCGTCGGAAACACCGTCAGCGGTTCACCCGGCTGGGGCTTCGTGCAGCATTCGAGCAACGCCAACTTCATCGACAACGTCTCCTTCGACGTGTTCGGCGCAGGCTTCGCCGCCGAGGACGGCGACGAGACCGGCATCTGGCAGGGCAACATGGCGATCCGCTCGCAGGGGATCGGTTATGGCGACTGGAACACCAAGATCGGCGCCGACGTGTCCCGCCACGACAATGGCCGCACGGGTGACGGCTTCTTCTTCGCCGGCCGGCTCGTCGAGGCCGCCGACAATGTCGCGGTGAACACGACGCATGGCTTCGTCTGGATGAGCCGCAGTGCGCCGAAGCAGCCGAGCACCGCGAACATGGATCATCCGGAAACAGCCTATGGCGCCGATAGGCTCAATGTGAACACGCCGCCGATCCAGGGCTTCCGCAACAACGAGGCGTTCGGCACCGCCGTCGGTCTGATCGTCGTCAAGGCCAACCCGAGCCAGTCGCACGACGCGCGCACCATCATGGACGGCTTCCTCAACTGGGAAACGTCGGAAGGCGCCAACATCACCTACACCGCCCACTATACGCTCAAGAACTTCGACCTGATCGGCACGAACAATACGCGGTCCATCGCCGAAGCCGGCACCGGCTTCATCTTCGGCACGAACTCCTTCGACGTCGTCGTCAACGGCCTCAAGGTCGAAGGCTTCAAGACCGGTGTGGCGACAGGAGCCGGCTTCACCTTCCCGATCGCCAATCAGAACATCGATCGCGTCATCATCGACGCGACGATGATCGACAACAGGGTGAACTACAGCGGGCTCGATCCGACCAAGACCACGATCATGAGTTCGAGCGATCTCGTCAACGGCCGCTTGTCTTTCAACATGAAGACGCCGACGACCCTGTCCGACATACAGACCCTGTACCTCGAGGGCACGAAGATCGACTCGATCGGTGCGATCGATCGTGGCTTCGGGACAGGTCGCTTCGACCCCGGCCGTCAGGATCTCGACTCGTTGAAACAGGTTCTGCCTCTGATGCAGAAGAGCGGTTACTACAAGACCGCAGACGGTAAGAAGATCTTTCTGCTCGAAGACCTGATATCGGATCGTGCAACCGGCGACATCAAGAAGCTGAACCACGTCTACACGCTCGACATGACGGATGCGAAGCTCGCCAGCCTGAAGATAGGCTATAACGGCATCATCAAGTTGGGTGGAAAGGCCGCCATCGCCGGCAATGACACCGCGTCCGTCCAGGCCGACCACGACGTCACGATCAATGTTCTCGCCAATGATCGCGACCCGGAGGGCGGCAGGCTCCGCGTCGACGGCTTCACCGACCCCAACCACGGCGACGTTTTCGCGCGGAATGACGGAACGCTGATGTATCGCCCCAATCTCGGGTTCACGGGTACGGACAGCTTCAGCTACTGGGTTGCCGACGATGGCGGCAACTTCACCAAGGCGACGGTCACCGTGAATGTCTGGGACCTCTAGGCGGAAAGTCCGGGAAAAGCGTAGGGGCTGCCCGGTTCTTTAACGGAAACATTGATTAAATCGTGCCGCCCGCGGGCAGGGTCTGCGGGCGTCTTGATGTGATCATGGTTTTCGCACAGAAGGACCCCATGCCTTGGCGTGAGGTTCGCGCCGGTCAGGAATACCACCATGCTTGATGTGTACAGGAAGGTTCTTGCGCTCTTCGACGCGCGCGAACGCCGGCGCTTCTATCTTGTCCTGGCGATTCTCGTGGTGGCGGCGTGCTTCGAACTCGTCAGCATCTCCTCGGTGCTCGTGCTGCTGGGAATTCTCGCGCAGCCCGAGCGGATCGAAACCAGCGTGCTGCTGAACGGACTCTACACGCATCTCGGCTTCACCAACCTCTTCGATTTCCAGATCTTCGTGTCGGCCATGACGTTCGTCGTCGTCATGGTGAGCCTCGGCGTTCGGGCCGGCGCAAGTTATTCCATTACCCGTTTCGCGACGATGCGCGGCTATAACCTGTCGAGGCGCATGCTGAGCGGTTACCTGCACCGCCCCTACAGCTGGTATTTGAGCCAGCACAGCGCGGAAATCGGCAAGACCGTCCTCGCCGAAGTGGAACAGCTGATCGGGCGTGTCGTCGTACCCGGCATGCGCATCATCGCCAGTTCGATGACGGCGGCGCTGATCCTGACCTTCCTGATCGCCATCGATCCCTTGATGATGGCGGTTGCCGCTCCTCTCCTCGGCGGCTCCTATGGGCTCATCTACTGGCGATTGAGACCGGTCCTGCTACAGCTCGGCAAGGACATGATGGCCGCCGCCAGCGAGCGCAGCCGGCTCACACACGAGGCGCTCGGCGGCTTCAAGGAGTTGAAGCTGCACAACCTCGAAGACGGTTATGTCCGCCGCTTCGAGAACCCGGCGCGCCGCCATGCGGACCATATGGGACGCCTGCAGATCCTGACGGAACTGCCGCGCTTCCTGCTCGAGGGCCTCACCGTCGGTGTGCTGCTCACCCTCGTCCTGATCCTGCTGCTGCGCAGTGGCGGCAGCCTCGTCGCGATCATTCCCACCCTCGGTGCCTTCGCCTTTGCGGTGATGCGGCTCCTGCCGGCCCTCCAGCAGATCTATCACAGCCTCGCGTCGATGCGGACGGGCTTGTCGATCCTGAAGCGCATCCACCGCGACTTCATCGCCAGCCAGCAGATCATTGCCGCGTCGCCCCGTGACAACGGCAAAGTCGTCCCCCTCGCCTTCGATCGGACCCTGGAGCTGCGCGGTATTTCCTACAAGTACGCGACTGCGGAAAAGGCGACCTTCGAGAACCTCAACCTGACGATCAAGGCGCGCACGACGATCGGCATCGTCGGCGGTACGGGTGCCGGGAAGACCACGCTGGTGGACATCATTCTCGGTCTTCTGACGCCGGACACGGGTGAGGTGCTGGTCGACGGTGTCGCGATCAATCCAACCAATATTCGCGCCTGGCAGCGGGCTCTCGGCTATGTGCCGCAAACGATCTACCTGACGGATGACACGATCGCGGCCAACATCGCCTTCGGTCGTGCCGCCTCCGAGATCAACCACGTGGCGGTCGAGCGTGCCGCCCGGGTCGCCGCCTTGCACGATTTCGTCGTGTCGGAACTGCCGCAGGGCTACCAGACGAAGGTCGGCGAACGCGGCGTCCGGTTGTCGGGCGGGCAGCGTCAGCGCATCGGCATCGCCCGCGCGCTCTACGAGAACCCCTCACTTCTGATCATGGACGAGGCGACGTCGGCCCTCGACAACATCACCGAGCGCGTCGTGATGGAAGCGGTCCAGAACGTCCGCGCCGACAAGACGATCATCATGATCGCCCACCGTCTCACCACCGTGAAGAACTGTGACGTGATCATCATGCTCGAACACGGCCGCGTGGTGTCGACGGGCACCTATGAAGAGCTCGTCGCCGAGAACGACACGTTCCGCCGCATGGCGCAGGGTTCATGAGGTTGGCGATCGTCATGGATGAACGCGGCACGCCCGTCACCGGGCCCCAACCCTGCTCGCGTTTGACCTCGGCCGGCACGCAGCACCGGAGATATCCCCGTGGTTAGCCTGCTTTCCTCCGGATGGCCGGCCGCGCACATGCTCGACCGGACCGCGGGCCGTCTGGTGCGTGCGTGGATGGGGCGCCCATTCTCAAGACGATCGCGCCGGCGGGCGCTGATCTGCTTCAGCCCCAATCGCATCAGCTACTCGCAGGTCTACCCGTTTCTCCACTACGCATCGGATTTTGCGCAGGCACTGGATGTCGAGTTTCGGTGCCTGTCGATCGATGCCCTGCTGGCCGGTGAGGATATCGGCTACCGCGATGTCGACCATGTGCTGGTACAGTCCTGGTTCGACGTCGACGGCACGGCGCTCGCCGCCCTGTTGAGGCGGCTGCGCGACACCTATCCGGAGGCTCGGATCAGCTTTCTCGATTCATATGCCCATAATGATCTGCGCCTCGGCCGTGTGATCGAGCCTTTCGTTTCGGATTACGTGAAGAAGTCGCTGTTCAGGGATCGGTCGCTTTTCCTGCGTGCGTGGCGCGGCACGACCAACCTCACGGAGTATTACTCCGATCTCTACGGGATCACGGCGGAACCGGTCGATTGGCACGTCCCGCAAGCGCTCCTCGGAAAGCTGCACCTCGCACCGAACTTCTTCACGGATGCCCGCTTCATCCGCCTGATCGAACAGGGGCCCCCGATTGGCGGCAGAATTCGCGACATCGACATCCATGCCCGGCTCGGCAAGCACGGATCGGGTTGGTACAAGGAAATGCGGCTGGCCAGCCTCGCACCCCTGAAGGCCATGCGCGATCTGACGATCGTCGCGGAAGGCAATGTGCCTTTGCCAGCCTTCATGGCGGAGCTTCGCCGCTCAAAACTGTGCTTCAGCCCGTTTGGCTACGGCGAACTGTGCTGGCGCGATGTCGAGGCGTTCTGCACGGGCTCGGTACTGGTCAAACCGGACATGAGCCATCTCGAGACAGCCCCGGATCTTTATGAACCGTGGGTGACCTATCTGCCGATCGCCTGGGACTTCAGCGATCTCGAAGCCGTCGTCCGCAGCGCCCTCGCGGACGAGGCGGGCATGGCCCGAATGGCGGAAACCGCCCATGGCCGCATCGTCGACTACATTCGCGAGAAGCGGTTCGTCAAAGACATGGGCTTTCTTTTCGCCCCCGGCACCTGACCGCCGGACCGGGCGCCGCGTTCGTCGCGACGCCGGATCCCTGTCTTGGCGACATCGGCCTCACACCGGCGGCACGAAGCGCGCCAGCGGCTTCAGCACCTCGCCCATCGCATCGCGCAGGCGGCCTTCCGCCACGTCGATCGCCTCGCCTTCCGCCAGCGGCGTGATCAGGCGAACGATCGCGCTGTCCTTGCGGCCATTGGTGATCTTGCCGATCATCAGCTGCAGCTTGGCGGTGAAGCCGGACGCCGTTCGGTCGCCCTGCTGTTCGAACCAGTAATAGACCAGCATGCGCACCGTGCCCTTCTGGATGATGGCGCGGTTGAGGGTGAACGGGCCTTCGGTCGGGTGTGTCGCGTCGATCTGGCGCAGATCGGCGATTTCCCAGCCACCACCCGGCAGGCAGACCTGCGGGTCGTGCGTGCCGCCCTTCATCTGGTCCTGGTACCAGGCCATGAAGAGATCGACCTTGGCACCGCTGTCGGGTCGCGTCAGCATCACCTGCAGATAGTCGTCGGCCGCGAGGATACGCTCCACTTCAGGTTCGAGCTCCCGCGACGTGCCCGCACGCCACGCACCGAGCTCGCTCGGGAAGAGGATGAAGGATTCGCGCGCCACGGTCTCGGCGTCGCGTTGCGGCACGAGTTGCCAGGCGCCCGCCAGGGCGACGCTGATTAGCGCCGCTCCGATCATCGCCCGCGAGGGCTCGGCATATTGCAGGCGCATCGCCTGCGCGCCGAGGCCGGTCGTGTCGAGATCGAGCGCGTCGACGAGGCTCATCTTGTCGCGGCGCAGCCAGAGGAGCAGCCAGGCGAGCAGGAAGAGGAGCAAGACGCAGGAGATGAAGATCACCCAGCCCTCGAAGAAATGCGAGAAGCCTTCGAGGTGCTCGAGACCCCAATGGTTGACGATGACACCGGCGACTGCGATGCGGATCGAATTCATCAACACGGTGATCGGCGCAGCCGCGAGAAGCAGCACCGCCTTGTGCCACATCGGACCGCGATAGAGCACCGAGAAAACGTAGGAAAAGCTCAGGATCGGGAAAAGATACCGCAGTCCCGAGCATGCTTCGGCCACATGGAGCTTGTACACCCCGAGGTCGATGATGTTGCCCTCGAGAAAAACCGGCACATCAAGAACACGCAGAAAGAACACGCCGATCTCGGACGAGACGCCCTGCAGATAGGTCGACAAGCCATAATACAGCACGCCCGGAAGCGGCAGCATGTAGATCAGATGCAGGACTGGCGGCCAGAAGTGCCGGCCCGTCCGCCAGCCGTAGCTGATGAGCAGGATGGCACCGACCCACAAAATCAGCGCATAGGCGACGATGTCGCCGATCTGGATGACCTTGCCCGCGAGACCAAGCAGCAAGGCGAAGGCCAGCAGCGCGATGCCGGGACCGCGGTCGGTCACCGGTTCGGTGGAGACGGGGAAGGACTTGAGCTGCCGCAGGAACAGCAGACCCGACAGGACGGGAATGAGCGGACCGTGGCTGTATTCGGGAAGCTGCCATGCCGTCAGCAGCTGGTGGATCCCTTCCTCGAAAAAGGCGAAGGCGCCGACGGTCGCAACCAGCAGCCAGAAGACGCCGCGCGTGAACAGCGAGGAAACCGACGAGGACCCGGGCGTCACCGCATTCGTCACCGACATGATGCGGCCTCCACGACCATGTCCACGACCATCTCGGCGAGGATTGCCGGCGCGAGAACACGGGAACGCGCAGGCAACGCATCCGCCTGCAGCGACCTCGCCGAAAGACGCGAAGAAACCGTCGTCATGCGATCAACACACCCCCGAAAGCCGAATGGACGCAACCGCCCCCACGACGGAGCGGAAGCGCGCGATCAACGCCACATCCACTCCGATTTAACGTGCACGAGCGACAAACAAGCCAACAGAACACCGCTCACCATCGACGATGAGCCGGCATCACGGCATCATTTAGGCATCAGAATACAGAATCTCAACAGATTGGAAACGCGACACCGTATCAAGTTACATTAAGCTTGATTGATGATCGCATCCGTCCCTTCTTGTCATGCGCCGTCCACCGCGACACAAAACGCTTTCGTGCGGACACCATCATCCTTTGCCGCCATACCCGGGCAGCGGGGCGACGGCGATCGGGGCTGCGCGCCTGCGGGCAGGTTCGGGTGACGGGAGACCATGATGCGCGCGCCACCCCACCGACCTGTCGACATCGCCGTCCGACCGCTGCACTCCGTCGACAACCCCTATGTCGAGGATTTCGCGGTTTCGCTGGCCGGAACGGGCGATGTGACCATCACCGAGTTCACCTGGGATGCGACGACGCTGAAACCCGGCTCGATCGTGATCTTCCACTGGCCAAACGAGTTGTTCTTCGCCTTCAGCCTGCGCGATCGTCGCGCGTTGACGCACCTTCTCCGGCACTACCGGTTAGTCTGGTCCGCCCGCCTGTTTCGTGGCGTCCGCTTCGTCTGGATCGCGCACAACGCGCGGCCGCACGGCGTCGGCGAAGTGAAGCCCTGGATTTCGGCCCTGTTCTTTCGCTCGCTGAACGGGATCATCTACCTCTCGGCCTCATCCCGCCGGATCATCAACGAGACCTATCCGGCGACCCGGTCGATAGCCTCGCTGGTGACGCGCCATGGCAGCTATCGCCGCTCGGCGGTCCATCCCGAGCGGCCTTTGCAGGCACCGTCCGGCCGACCCCGCCTGCTGTTCTTCGGGCAGGTCCGACCCTACAAGGGTCTTGAGGGTTTGATCGACGCTGCGGGAGCCTGCATGGACGCCTGCACGCTCGAGATCGTCGGCATGCAGCGCGACACCACCTATGCGACGGCGTTGAGGACCCGCGCCGCGTCCTTCGGCAATGTAAGGCTCGACCTCCGCGACCACCCCATCGACCAGGGCGATCTCGAGACCATCATCGATCAGGCCGACGGCGTGATCCTGCCTTACACCAGCATTCTCAACAGCGGGTCGGCGATCCTCGCGCTGTCGCGCAACCGCCCGATCCTCGTGCCGCGCCTCGGCAGCCTGACCGAGTTGCACGATGATTTCGGCGACGACTGGGTGCATCACTATGACGGAACCCTGTCGTCCGACGCCATTCGGGGCTTCGCAGCGACGCTCTCCCGGCCCGGCAGACCGGACCATGTCGCGATGGACCGCTATGAATGGCCGTTGATCGCGCGCGAAATCCGCGCGTTCCTCACCAATCTCTGACCGGTTCCACCGCTAGAGCCGCCGCGGCTCACCCCCGAGCATCAAGCGGACCGCCTCGAAGGCGGCGGCGAGCGTGATCACCAGCGAGACGCCCTCGACGCCGAGCTTGTCGGCAAACGGCAGATCCGTCGCCATGATCCGTCTGGTGCGGCGCGGATGATAGCGGATGACATGGAAGGGGTGCAGGACCTTCTGCTTGATGCTGCGGATGTATCGCAGCCAATGCCCCCCCACGACACGTCGCTCTTTGGCGACGAGCGCCCCGATCGTGCCGCGCGAGGGATGCCGCACGATCGCCTCGGCACAGTATTCGAGGGTGGCGCCGTGCCGTGTCGCCCGCAGGCAGAAGTCCGAGTCACCCCCGGACCTCAGGCGCGCATCGAAACCGTCGATCGCGCGGAACAGGTCGCGCGAGACGAGGAGATTGGCCGTCATCGCGAGGTTGTTCCGGACGGCCGCCGCCTGGTTGAAGTCGAAGATCTCCTCGAACTTCACCGCGAAGCGATTGTCGCCGGGCTTGTCGAAGAGGATGATCGGGCCCGCGACGAGCCGGGCCTGCGGCGTCGCATCGAGATAGGCGACAAACGAACGAAACCAAGCGCCATCGACGATGCAGTCGCCGTCCGTGAAGAGCAGGTAGTCACCGTTGCCCGCCGCGGCGCCGGCATTGCGGGCGGCATAGGACCCCTTTTCCGCCGCCTCGATCAGTCTGACCGCACCGGCATCGCGGCGGATCATGTCCATGGTCGCATCCGTCGAGCCATTGTCGACGAAAATGATGGAAACGCCCGCCTCGCCCGCGACTGCCGCCAGGATCGAGCGAATGCACGGCTCGATCGTTTTCTCGGCGTTGTAGACCGGCACGATCACGTCGACGGTCATTTGTCGCGCCCGACTGCCATCGGCCCGGCTCTCATCGACCATGGTCACGCCTTTCCCTTGACGTCGACGGCATCCGGTCCTGCCGGTGTTCCCAGACGCCCGGTCATGGCGGCAAGCCGCAGGGTCCACAGCCTCAGCTTCGCGGAAAGGCCGGCGGGATGCAGTCGATCCGCTTTTTCGAGCAAGTCGAGTTCGGTCTGGCGATCGCCCCAGCGACGGTAGGATCCGGAAAGGCTGCGATAATGCTCGGCGAGGACCGTCGGCGCCATCGCCATGGCGTCATGATGCTTGGCATAGAGCCTGGCCCGCGCCGGGACCCATTTCTCGCCGTCGCGCGTCACGGAATCGACCGAGAAACGCTGGAGCACGAGCGGCTGATCGACGAAGGCAAAGGGGCCGAGCGCGGCGAGACGCAGCGCGAGATCCCAGTCTTCCAACACACGAAAGCTCTCGTCGAAGCCGCCGACCGTCTCCAGCGCCACTCGGCGCGCCATCAGCATCTGCGCACTGACGAAGCTCGTCTTGAACAGGCTCGCCCGGATGTCGCCCTCGACGACCGCGATCTCGGGTCCCGGGCGGAAGCGGATCTGGTTGCGGGTCGCGGCTTGATCGATGACGCTGCCGATCGTCACCATTCCGCAATAGACGGCGACCCAGCTCGAACCGGGTTCCAGCGCCCGCGCCATCTGGCGTTCGAGCTTTTCGGGTAGCCACTCATCGTCGCTGTCCTGAAAGGCGACCCAGTCGGCGACAGCCTCACGAATGCCGAGATTGCGCGCGGCGCCCGGCCCGCCATTCTGGGGCATGGAGACGAGCCGCACCCGCGGATCCTTGATCGCGCGGACCAGGTCCTGCGTGCCGTCCGTCGAGCCGTCATCGACGATGATCAGCTCGAAGTCCGCAAATGTCTGGCGCAGCACGCTCTGGATCGACCGCTCGATCGAATGGGCGCGATTATAGGTCGGGATCACGACCGAGACGGCAGGCTTCACCGTCTTCGCCCCCATGTCGCCACCGCGCGGCTTTTCGGCGTCAGGCATGACAGACCTCGGTGTAGATCGCGATCATGCGGTCGACCTTCTTCTCCCAGTCGAAATCCGCGACGATACGGGCCCGCCCGGCCTCACCCATGGCACGGCATAGGGCAGGGTCACTCGCGAGACGGTCAATCGCAGCGCTGATTCGTTGCGCGAAGGTCTCGCGTGGCGCCGGGTGAACCAGAATGCCGCAGGTTTCGTCGAGATAGTCCGCCGGGCCACCCCAATCCGAGGCGATCACCGGCCGGGCAAGGCCCATCGCTTCCAGAACGACGGCGCCGCCACATTCATAGACGGAGTTGAGGATCAGCGCATCGGCCTCCGCGAGCCGCCGGGCACATTCGGCCTGCGGCCGGAAGCCGAGGAAAGTGACGGCCTCGGCGAGACCGAGCGATCGCGAAAGCGCCTCGAGTGCAGCGCGCTCCTCACCATCGCCGAGAACGTCGAGGCGCACATCGACACCGGCGTCCCGCGCCAGACGCAGGGCCTCGAAGGTGATGTCGACGGCCTTCCAGCCGACGAGCCGCCCCATGAACACCAGCCGGAACGGATCACCCGGCTTGCGCGAGACCGTCACCGCGGGCGAAGCCCAGACCGTGAGGTCGACCCCGTTTTCGACAAGTTCGATGACGTGCGGGTGATTGGTGATCGGCAACGCCGCCCGCGTCCGTTCATTCGCGACGAGCAGGGCAGCGGCCCGACGCTTGCCGGGGACGACCCGGTTGAGAAGGACGGCAAGACGCCGCGCACCATCGACGAAGGCGCGGGTCGTCGCACTCTCGTGGTCGGCATAGCCAGGCGGATAGGCCATGCCACCATTCATCGGGCCGATGACAACCGGCACCCCGAAACCGTAGAGACTTGATGGCGCCTTCGGCGACACGGGGATGGGTTGATGGATCAGGCAGACCCTGCCGGCGCGCACCAGACGCCGGATCAGCCTCCGCTGATAGGCCTCGTTGACGAAGTTGAGCGCGGTGCCGGCCAGCGTGTCCCGCAGCATGCCGGGCAGAAAGCGGCCGACGGTCCAGATCAGGCGGTGCCAGACGCTGTCCTCGATGAAGTCGACCGCCCCGATCTCTGTCTTGAGCACCTCCTGGAGATTGGCGCGGTTGCGAGCATGCGCGATCAGACGTACCGGAATGCCGCGACGATGCAGGATCTGAAAATACTTCAGCGGCAGGAAAGCTTCGCCGCCAAAACGCGATGACGCATTCGGCGCGACGATCAGGACCTCCTTGCCGTCGCGCCAGGGCTCGGATCCACTCATGCGCTCTCCCGCGTCTGCCGAGCGTCGAGAACAAGGCCCGGCAGGATGGTCAGGCAGTTCCAGTAGCGGCGCGCCAGACGGCGCGGATTGGAGGCGAGGCGCCAGACCCATTCCATCGCGATCTTCTGCACCCAGCGAGGCGCCCGAACCTGATGACCGGCGATGAAGTCGAGACCAGCGCCAACCGACACGAAGCCGCAGCCGGGCACCCGGTCGAGCCCTCGGGCGGCCAACATCTCCTGCTTCGGCGCGCCGAACGCCAGGAAGCACAGACGCGCGCCGGAGGCCTCGACCGCATCGAGACAGCTGTCGGCCTCAGAACCATCCGGATCGAAGCCGAAAGCCGGCGCGAGGCGCAACACAACGCGCAGCCCGGGATAGTCGGCCTCGAGCCGGTCCGCCGCCTCCTTCAGCGCCCTTTCGGTCGACCCGATCATGGCGATCGGCGCATCGAGCCGCGCCGCGAGCGCACAGAGTGGCCGCACCAGCGCCGACCCCGGAACGAGATCGACCCGGCGTCCGGCGAGCCGCAACAGCCAGACCACCGGGTTTCCATCCGCCACGACATAGGTCTGGCGCGCATAGACCGACTGGAAAGCTGGCGATTGCCGCAGCTTGACGATGTGATCGAGATTGAGCGTAGCTATCGAAAAACCGGTCCCGCTTTCGATCGAACGGGCGACCGCCGACATGAGCGTCGCCTCCGTGTCGGTGTTGACCAGCCTGAAGGTCTCCCTCCCCGTCCGACCGCCGACCGGCCGTGGTGATCCGCTGTCAGGCGCGAGCATGCAGAAAATCCGTCAAGATCCGTCCAAATGGGTTTCGTGGCGAACGGTCGAAGAACCGGCCCCGACCCTGGCACCATTCATCATTCTATGCGGTTTGGGTTCATCCCGGAACGCACAGCCGCTATTCTAGTAAGAATTCGATACTATATGGTAACGCGATGCCCGAACCGCATGCCGATCCCGTTTCCATGCCGCGTCTGAGCGTGATCATCGCCGCGCGCAACGAGGAGGCCTATATCGGCGCCTGCCTGGCGGCCCTGCTCGAACAGGACGACGGCGCTGGAGCGGTCGAGGTCGTCGTCGCCGCCAATGGCTGCATGGACGGCACCGTCGCGGCGGCGCGTGCCTTCACCGGCCCCTTCGAGGCGCGCGGCTGGCTTTTGAACGTGCTCGACCTCGCCCAGGGTGGCAAGATGCTGGCGCTGAACGCAGCCGATCGGGCCGCCCGCGGCGACATCAAGGTCTATCTCGACGCCGATGTCCGCTGCGAGCCGGCACTGCTGGGTCAGCTCCTGTCCGTGCTTGATCGTCCGGAACCGCGCTATGCCACCGGCACCCTCGCCGTGGCGCCGGCGCGCACACTGGTCACCCGCGCCTATGCGCGCATCTGGACGCAACTCCCCTTCGTCAAGGGTGGCGCCGTCGGGGCGGGTCTGTTCGCGGTCAACGGGCCCGGCCGCGCGCGTTGGGGCGAATGGCCGTCGATCATCTCGGACGATACCCTCGCGCGTCTGCACTTTGCGCCCGAAGAACGGATCGAGGTACCGGCGCGCTATCACTGGCCGATGGTCGAGGGCTTTCGCAATCTCATCCGCGTCCGCCGTCGCCAGGACGCCGGTGTCGGCGAGGTCTACCGCTTCTTCCCGGCGCTGCGCGCCAATGAGGGCAAGGCCGCCGTTGAACGATCGACGCTCGTCCGCCTCGCCTTGGCCGATCCGATCGGCTTTCTCGTCTATGGTTTTGTTCACCTCTCCGTCCGCCTGCGCCCTCTGACGCATGAATGGACGCGGGGTCGCTGAGGGTGACGGGCGATCAAAGCCCATCGCCGACCGAGGCGCGCCCCTCACCACGAGGTCCCATGCATCGCCCGCTTTCCCGTCCCGCCGGACCGATCGCCTATCTGACCGGCGAGTATCCCAAGGTTTCGCACACCTTCATCCAGCGCGAGGTCGCGGCCCTGCGGGCGCAAGGGCTGGTGATCGAGACCTGCACAGTGCGCCGGGCATCGGCGCGCGACGTCCTCGCGGACCAGAAGGATGAGGAGGCGCGCACCTTCTGCATTCTCGATGCCGCGAAGCGGCCCGATCGACTGGTCGGCTCCCATCTCGCCTTGCTGGCATCGTCCCCCAGACGCTGGTTCCGGACGCTGCGGCTTGCCTGGCGCACGCGCTCGCCGGGTCTCAAGGCGGCGCTCTACCAGCTCTTCTATTTCGCGGAAGCGGGCGTGCTCGCCCGCCACCTACAGGCACGCGGTGTCGTCCATCTTCACAATCATTTCGGCAATTCGAGTTGTTCGGTCGCGATGCTGGCCAGCGAACTCTCCGGAATCCCGTTCAGTTTCACCGAACACGGACCCGCGATCTTCTTCGAGCCGGAACGCTGGGCGCTGGGCGAGAAGATCGCCCGCGCCCGCTTCGTCGCAGCGATCAGCCATTTCTGCCGCTCCCAGCTGATGCTTTTCTCGAGCCCCGATGACTGGCCGAAGATCGGGATCGTCCATTGCGGCGTCGATCCGGCCCGCTATGGACGCGCGTCGCGGGGCACTTTCGGCAAGCGTGTGCTGTTCGTGGGTCGCCTCGATCCGGTCAAGGGGGTGCCGCTTCTGCTCGAGGCTTTCGTCACCGTGCTCGGCCGTCATCCCGACGCGCGGCTGACGATCGTGGGCGACGGCGCCAAGCGCGCGGATGCCGAAAGTCAAGCGCGATCCCTCGGCATCACCGAAGCCGTCACCTTCGCGGGGTACAAGACCCAGGCCGAGGTCGCCGATCTTCTCGAGCAGTCGGATCTCCTCGTATTGCCCAGTTTTGCCGAAGGCGTGCCGGTGGTGCTGATGGAGGCCATGGCAAGCCGCATTCCCGTCATTGCGAGCCGTGTCGCCGGCGTGCAGGAACTCGTACGGGACGGCGAGACGGGATACACTGTCCCGCCCGGTGATGTCGCATCGCTATCCGACCGGATCAGCCATCTTCTCGCCGATCCGGACCTGTGCCGACGCATGGGCGAAAAGGGCCGCGCGATTGTCGAGGCCGAGTTCAATCTCGACAAGGAAGCGGCCTGGCTCGCCACCTTCTTTTCTGCACCACCCGTGACACTGAGGCCGGTTGAGGCGGATACGGCACTTCAATGAAGGAAGCGACACGCATGACGACCGCTTCGGGTCCCGCGCACGTCCGTTCGCCGCGCCGGGTCTTCATCCTTCTGTCGTCGCGCTCGCTGCCTTATGCGCATCTGTGCGTCCGGACCATGCTCGCGAACGCGGTCGAGCCCGTGCATCTCCGGCTTCTTGGCGATGACCCGGCCGACGTGGAACGGCTCGAGACCGGTGTGGCCGACATCGCGGTGCCACAGGGGAGCACGCTCGGCTTCCTGACGAAAGACGACGTCTCCGGCGAGATCTCAGCGCGCCATCCCGGGCGTCGCGGGCTCTGGTCCTTGCATGACGGCCATCCCTGCTGGCGAAAGATCATCGACCCGCTGATCCTGAGCGCCGAGGACGAGGAGGTGATCGTCACCGATCCGGACCTTTTCTTTCCGAACCGGTACAGCTTCGAACCGACACCCGCGACAGGCGTCGCGATGATGCGGCAAGGGCCAAACTGCCTGTATCCACCCGATGCCGTCAGGCAGACCTTTGATCTCGGCGTAAAGCTTGCCAATCATGTCGACATCGGTGTGGCCCAGGTCCGTGCCGGAGCCGTCGATCTCGACTGGCTCGACTGGCTCACCTCAAGCATCGATCTGGCGCGCTTCCGCCCTTTCATGCACATCGAGGCGATCATCTGGTCAGCCATGGCAATGCGGATGGGCGGCGCGCATCTCAATCCCAGCGTCTGGCGTTGCTGGGAGCGCGGCAAGATCAAGCGCCTTGCCGTGGCACTCGGCTTTCCCGGGCATCTGACCCTCCGCCTCGAGGCCCTCGATCGGCTGAAATGCATTCATGTCAGCGGGCCGTCGAAATGGTGGGTGAAGGCTGCGCTGGAACGTGGCGCGCTGCGCGAGACCCACAACTTGATCACGGATGCGGTGCCGGGCGTGCCCTATCGCGAACTGACGCGCGGGCACTATGAAAACGAACAGCGGATCAAGCGCGCGGTCGCTGCGACGGGACTGGTCAAGGTCGGCTGATCGGGCACGGATTCAGGGTCATCTGCGCCGCCCCTGCAAAGCGGTCCGAGGGATCCGTGAAGCGGCTCTCAATACGCGTTGCGGTCGAACAGGACGATGCCGATCGTGCGCAGGATGATCCGAAGGTCGAGGAGCAGCGACCAGTGGTCGATGTACCACAGGTCGTGTTCGACGCGCGCCGCCATGGCGTCGACCGTCTTGGTTTCACCGCGGCAACCGTTCACCTGCGCCCATCCGGTCAGGCCCGGCTTCACGTGCTGGCGATAGGCATAGTCCTCGATCAGCGTGACATACAGATTGTCATGCGCGAGCGCGTGGGGACGCGGTCCGATCAGGGACATGTCGCCGCGCAGCACGTTGAAGAGTTGCGGCAGTTCGTCGATCGAGGTCTTGCGCAGCACGGAACCGAAGGCGGTGACGCGACTGTCATTGCGTTCGGCCTGCTTGATCGTGTCGCCGTTCTCGGTGACCGTCATGGTCCGGAACTTGTAGATCTCGAACGGACGGCCGCCAAAACCCTTGCGCTTCTGGCGGAAGATGATCGGACGGCCCGTTTCAACGGCGATGCCGATCGTGACCATCACGAGCAACGGAGACAGAAGCGTCAGCAGGGATGCCGAGACGACGATGTCAAAGAGCCGCTTGATCGAGCGCTCGACGAGCGTGAGCGGCGAACGCTTCAGTTCGAAACCGATGTGATGCCCGGTGTCGACGATCGGCGAACGGATGATGTCTTCGATGAAGTCGTCGGCAAACAGGACCACCGGCACAGCGCACCCGACGACCGCACGCTGAAGTTCCGCGAGTACCCCCGCGTCACGCCATGGCACGTAGAGATGCACGGCGTCAAAAGTCTGGGTGGTCAACGCGGCGCAGGCTGCCTCGACGGCACGGGTGACTTCCGCCCGCAGAATCTCGGGACTCCCGTTGGCGCGTTCGAGGTCGATGTCGGCCATGCCAATGATTTCGATGCCGGACCCGGCGAGTTCGCGCGCCAGCATGTCGCGGCGACCCGGCGCTCGCGCCGCGATGACGAAGGCAGAGCGGACGATGATCCGTGATTCGGCGATCGCCTTGCGCATCGCCATCGCGAACAGGGCCCGTCCAAAGCCGACGATCAGGAAGCCCCCGGCGAAGAAGATGACGATCGACACGCGCGAGGCGGTTCCCGTCGTCTTGGTGAGAAAGGCGAGCCATCCCATCAGAAAGAAGAGGAAAAGCCACGCGACAGCCGCTAGCGCGAACTGCTTTCGGTAGTCCCGCAGCGCCCTGAGGCTGTAGCCGCCGCGCATTGCAATCTGCACGGCGAAGACGGCACCCATGCCGATACCGAGGATGATCAGGTCCGCTGTGCTGGCCTGGATGCCGAGCACGGCGCCGCTGTAGAGGAATTCGGAAATCAGCAGCGCGCCGACGACAAGCGCCACATCCACCAGCGCGAACATCCAGCTCGCGGCCGACACCGACAACCGCATCGGCTGAACACGCGTCGACTGTACGGACAGCGCCATGTTAACGAGCCCACGTTACGGTAGTGAAGGACCTTACGCGGTGTAGAGACACCAAACGCCGAGCCGAGGCAAGGCGGGAACGAGCCCGAGTTTTACGAATGGCTAACGCTGTGGCATCGGCCGTCGGCGAACCGACGCCGATGCGGCATGCCGACGGCGCGACGACGCCGATCGCCTGGTCGAGAGCGCGGAGCGCATGCGAAGGAAACCTCGACTTCATCCAAGTACCCTCAGTTCTCGATCGACCAGGAAACCCATTGAACGCATGTTCAGTTCAAGGATCGACGCCATCACCGCACGCACAGACACTCAACACTGTCGATCTATACCATTTCGCACTTGCGAAATGTTAGTCGAAAGACAGAATGATGAAAATATGAATTTGAAAAAACGATGAAAGATCACAAAGATTCAGGCGTCACAACCAAAAGTAATACTGGCTTCGCCCTGCATTTCTTCGTCGAAAAGATTAACACGCGAGAACTTACTCTACGTCATACTGGATTCAAAGCGCAAAGAGCGACCAAAGATCGCCCCAAACGCAGGCATGGTGTACCTTAATGAGACAAGCGCGGTGTGACGTGCGAAACAGCACATTGCGGTGCGGACCTCGCGGTCCCCTGTCCACTGCGCTGCCCCGCCGTTAACGCTTCGCCCGCCACCGCGCAAAAAAAGCGACCGGTGCTGGGACCGGTCGCTCGCGGACGGGCCATGATGGTCCGCCCTGCTACTCTCACATTTGCTTAGTTGTCGAAGCCGACAGCATCGACCATTTCGCTCGCGGCGGCACGATTGGCCGCGATGTCAGCGAGCGGCAGGGTGTCACGCACCAGCGTGCCGAACGACGCGACGACGGGGCTCGGCGCGACGCCCTCCCGCACCGGATATTCGAAGTTGGCCGACGCATAGAGTTCCTGGGCCTTTTCCGACACCAGCCATTCGCCGAGCTTCTCGGCCTCGGCGCGATTCGGCGCGTTCTTGGCGATGGCGAAGCCCGACAGGTTCACATGGGTCCCGCCGTCGCTGAAGGTCGGCATGATCACCTTGATCGCCGCCGCCCAGTCCTTCTGGTCGGGATTGGCCTGCATCAGGCCGACATAATAGGTGTTGCCCAGACCAATGTCGCAAATGCCGGCCGCGATGTCCTTGGCGACGTCGCGGTCGCCGCCCGACGGCTTGCGGGCGAGGTTCGCCTTGACCCCCTCGAGCCAGGCTTTGGTCTTTTCCGGTCCGATCTTGCCGATCAGGGCGGAGATCAGCGCTATGTTGTACATGTGCTGGCCGGAGCGGATGCACACCTTGCCCTTCCATTTCGGATCGGCGAGGTCCTCATAGGTCATGGCGCTGTCAGCGACCCTGTCCTTCGAGGCATAGATGACGCGGGCGCGCTCGCTCACCCCGAACCAGTGCCCGTCGGGATCGCGGTCGCGGGCCGGGATCGCCGCCTCAAGCACGGCCGACTTGACCGGCTGCGTAATGCCGAGTTCCTTCGCCTTGGTCAGGCGCGAGATGTCGACGGTGAGCAGCATGTCGGCGGGCGAATTCGCCCCCTCGGCCGCGATCCGCTCCTCGAGACCGTTGCTTGCGAAGATCACGTTCACCGTGATGCCTGTGTCGGCGGTGAAGGCATCGAAAAGCGGCTTGATCAGGCCGGGCTCGCGATAGGTGTAGACATTCACCTCGGCGGCGAGGGCCGGTGAAAGGCCGGTCGCGACGAGGGCCGCGGCAAAGAGGCTGCGAAGGGGTCGAAACGTCATGTCAGGCTCCTTAGGGCGGGGTTCAAGGCCCCGCAAAGGGATCGAGGGGATGCTGTAAGCCCTGCCTGAATAGCGCCAGACGCCGCACAGTCAACGAAAAAGCCTGTTAATTCAATAGATTAGAAGAAGTAAAAACTGTGCCATCCTGCCCTTGCCTGCTTTGGAGCGGTTCAAGGGAGGCGATCTTTGCCTTTCCCGTCAACGACAAGAGGCCGCCCCCGGGCGGCCTCTGACGTGATTTCAGAAGAACTCAGGCCGCGGCGCTAACCGCCCGATCGCCGATGACGAGCCCGGACCCCGTCGCGCTGATCGTCACCGTCTCGCCATCCCGCACATCGCCCGCCAGGATCATCTCGGCCAGGGGGTCCTGGACGAGCTTCTGGATGGTCCGCTTCAGGGGTCGCGCGCCATAGGCGGCATCGTACCCCTTGTCGGCGAGGAAGCGTCGAGCGGCGTCGTCGATCGCCAGCGTGATCTTGCGGTCTTCCAAGAGCCTCTGCAGTCGCTTCACCTGGATGTCGACGATCTGCCCCATCTGGTCGCGCTTGAGGCGATGGAAGAGGATGATCTCGTCGACCCGGTTCAGGAACTCCGGCCGGAAGGCTGACTTGACCACCGCCATGACCTCGTCGCGAACAGCCGATGAATCCTGCCCTTCCGGCTGGTTCACGAGATATTCAGCGCCGAGGTTCGACGTCATGACCAGAATGGTGTTCTTGAAGTCCACCGTCCGGCCCTGACCATCGGTGAGGCGACCGTCGTCGAGAACCTGCAGCAGGACGTTGAACACGTCCGGATGCGCCTTCTCGACTTCGTCGAACAGCACGACCTGATAGGGACGACGGCGAACCGCCTCGGTCAGGGCACCGCCCTCATCATAGCCGACATAGCCTGGAGGCGCGCCGATGAGCCGGCTCACGGAGTGCTTCTCCATGTATTCGGACATGTCGATGCGCACCATCGCGGTCTCGTCGTCGAAGAGGAAGGCGGCGAGCGCCTTGGTCAGCTCGGTCTTGCCAACGCCGGTCGGCCCCAGAAACATGAAGGAACCGATCGGACGGTTGGGATCCTGCAGGCCGGCGCGCGCGCGCCGAACCGCCGTCGAGACGGCCTTGACCGCCTCGCCCTGCCCGACGACGCGCTGGGCGAGCGTGTCCTCCATGCGCAGGAGCTTGTCCTTCTCGCCTTCCAGCATCTTGTCGACCGGCACACCCGTCCAGCGCGAGACGACCTGCGCGACATGGCTTGCCGTCACGGCCTCCTCGACCATGCCGCCACGCCCATCCGCCGCCTCGACCGAGGCGAGCTCGGCCTCGAGCTTGGGGATGATGCCGTAGGTCAGTTCGCCCGCCCGCTGATACTCGCCACGCCGCTGGGCGATGGCGAGGTCGTTGCGCGCCTCGTCGAGCGCCTTTTTGAGATCCGCCGCCCGGCCGAGCTTGTCCTTCTCCGCCTTCCAGCGGCTCGTCAGATCGGCGGAGGTCTCCTCGAGCTCGGCGAGTTCCTTCTCGAGCCGGCTCAAACGATCGCGGGAGCCGGCATCGCTCTCCTTGCGCAGCGCCTCCTGCTCGATCTTCAGCCGGATGATCTCGCGATCGACGCTGTCGAGTTCCTCGGGCTTGGAGTCGACCTGCATGCGCAGCCGCGCCGACGCCTCGTCGACAAGGTCGATCGCCTTGTCGGGCAGGAAGCGGTCGGTGATGTAGCGGTTCGACAGCGTAGCGGCCGCGACGATCGCCGCATCGGTCACGCGCACCTTGTGATGCTGCTCATACTTCTCCTTCAGGCCGCGCAGGATCGAGATCGTGTCCTCAACGGTCGGCTCGGCGACGAAGACCGGCTGGAAACGCCGCGCCAGTGCGGGGTCCTTCTCGACATGCTTGCGGTACTCGTCGAGCGTGGTCGCGCCGACGCAGTGCAGTTCGCCACGCGCGAGCGCGGGCTTCAGCAGGTTCGACGCATCCATGGCGCCGTCGGCCTTGCCGGCACCGACCAGCGTGTGCATCTCGTCGATGAAGAGCACGACCTCGCCCTCGGCCGAGGTCACTTCCTGAAGAACACTCTTCAGCCGCTCCTCGAACTCGCCGCGATACTTTGCACCGGCGATGAGGGCGCCCATGTCGAGCGCGAGAAGCTTCTTGTCCTTGAGGCTTTCGGGCACGTCACCTTGAACGATGCGCAGCGCAAGGCCCTCGACGATCGCCGTCTTGCCGACGCCGGGCTCGCCGATCAGCACCGGATTGTTCTTGGTGCGGCGGGAGAGTACCTGGATCGTGCGGCGGATCTCCTCGTCGCGTCCGATGACGGGGTCGAGCTTGCCGGTGCGCGCCGCCTCCGTCAGGTCGCGGGCATATTTCTTGAGCGCGTCATAGGCGGCCTCGGCACCGGCGCTGTCGGCGGTGCGGCCCTTCCGCAGCGCCTCGACGGCGGCGTTCAGCGTCTGCGGCGTGACGCCGGCGGCGGAAAGCGCCCGGCCGGCCTCGCTCTCCTTCTCGATCGCAAGACCGATCAGGAGGCGCTCGACGGTGACGAAGGAGTCCTGCGCCTTCTCCGCCGCCTTCTCGGCAGCATCGAAGACCCGCGCGAGATAGGGGGTGAGATAAAGCTGTCCGGCGCCCGAGCCCTGAACCTTGGGGAGCTTCTTGAGCGACGCCTCAACCGCCGCGAGCGCATCGCGGGAGCGCCCCCCGGCCCGGTCGATCAGGCCAGCGGCAAGACCGTCGGGATCATCGAGCAGCACCTTCAGGAGGTGCTCCGGCGCGAACTGCTGATGACCCTCGCGCAGGGCAAGGCTCTGGGCCGACTGCACGAAGCCCTTGGCGCGATCGGTGTAGCGATCAAAATTCATCTCTGTCTCTCCAGCAAGCCACCAGGACCCGAAGCACCCGAGCGGCATCCCAAACGGCATCCCTCACGCGGACCTCGCAAGCATCCGCCCCAAGGAGATGGTGTGTCATTGACGCAACACAAGGCCAATGTGCCTCGTCCTTGCGATGATTTGGCCGAAGACCGATCGTTTCCCCCGCGGCCCTGGTCGCCGCCCGAGTCAGGCGATCCGAGCGCGCGGCCGCCGCGCTCGTCCATGGTCGGGTTTGCCAAAAACCGGCTGGAATGATAGGGACCGCGACCTTTTGCGGAATGGCCGCAGGGTCAAGAGGAGACTGGTACAGTGGGTTACAAGGTCGCCGTCGTCGGCGCCACAGGCAATGTGGGCCGCGAAATGCTCGATATTCTGGCCGAGCGTGCTTTTCCGGTGGATGAGGTCGTTGCCCTCGCTTCCCGCAAAAGCCTCGGCACCGAAGTGTCGTTCGGCGACAAGACCCTCAAAACCAAAGTCCTCGAGAATTACGACTTTTCCGACACCGACATCTGCCTGATGTCCGCCGGCGGCACCGTGTCGAAGGAATGGTCGCCCAAGATCGGCGCGCAGGGCTGCGTGGTGATCGACAACTCATCGGCCTGGCGCTACGACCCGGACGTTCCCCTGATCGTGCCGGAAGTGAATGCCGACGCGGTGAAGGACTTCACCAAGAAGAACATCATCGCCAACCCGAACTGCTCGACGGCCCAGCTCGTCGTCGCGCTGAAGCCGCTGCATGACCGCTTCGGCGTGAAGCGCGTCGTCGTCGCGACCTACCAGTCGGTGTCGGGCGCCGGCAAGGATGCGATGGACGAGCTCTTCACCCAGACCCGCGCCGTCTTCGTCGCCGATCAGGTCGAGAACAAGAAGTTCCCCAAGCGCATCGCCTTCAACCTCATCCCCCAGATCGACGTGTTCATGGAGGACGGGTACACGAAGGAAGAGTGGAAGATGATGGTCGAGACGAAGAAGATCCTCGACCCGAAGATCAAGCTCACGGCGACCTGCGTCCGCGTGCCGGTCTTCATCGCCCATTCGGAGGCTGTGACCATCGAGTTCGAACGGCCGGTGACGCCCGAGGAGGCGCGCGACATCCTGCGCTCGGCTCCCGGCTGCCTCGTCATCGACAAGCACGAGCCCGGTGGCTACATCACGCCATATGAGGCGGCCGGCGAGGACGCGACCTACATTTCGCGCATCCGCGAGGACGCGACCGTCGAGAACGGCCTGTCGATGTGGGTGGTGTCCGACAATCTGCGCAAGGGCGCGGCGCTGAACGCGATCCAGATCGCGGAAGTGCTCGTCAACCGCAAGCTGATCAAGCCGCGCGCCCGCAAGGCGGCCTGAACCCAACGCATGAAAGTCCGAGGCGGGTCCAGCGCCCGCCTCGTCGCCGCCGGCGCGCCGGCCACCGGCCGGATCACTGACGATGACGGTCCCCCGTTCCTCCCTGCTGGCCGCCCTCTTCGTGCCGCTCTGGTCGACGGGCTTCATCACCGCCCGGCTCGTCGCACCACATGCCGAGCCGATGACCTTCCTGACGCTGCGCTTCGCGATCGCCGGTGCGCTTCTCGCCGTCGTCGCGGCCTTGTTCCGCGCGCCCTGGCCGCGCGGGTGGCGCGCCTGTCTCGATGCCGTCATCGCCGGCTTTCTGCTGCACGGGATCTATCTCGGCGCGGTGTTCTGGGGCGTGGCCCATGGCGTGCCGGCGGGCGTCTCGGCCCTGATCGCCGGCCTTCAGCCGATCCTAACCGGTCTTCTGGCGGGCCCCCTGCTCGGGGAAGAGGTCTCGGGCCGCCGCTGGCTCGGCATCGGCCTTGGCGCCGTCGGGGCCGGCCTCGTCATCGCGCCAAGGCTCGGTTCGGGGGTCGACGCGATCCCGCTGGTCCCGCTCATCGTCTGTTTCATCGGAACAGTCGCGATCACGCTGGGAACGATCTGGCAGAAGCGGCGCGGCACGGCGGCTGATCTTCGCAGCGGCACGGCCCTGCAGTATCTCGGCGCCCTGATCCCGGTCGCGATCGGCGCGGCTTTGACCGGCACCAATGCTTTCGAGCCCGTCGCACCTGCCTGGATCGGCCTCGCCTGGTCGGTCCTCGGCATGTCGATCGGCGCGATCAGCCTTCTGATGATCCTGATCCGCCGAGGAGCCGTGGCGCAGGTCGCCTCACTGCTCTACCTCGTTCCCGGCGTGTCGGCCCTCATGGCCTATGCACTGTTCGGCGAGACCCTGACGCCGGTCCAGATCGCGGGTCTGGCACTGGCGGCAGCCGGCGTTGCGATCGCCAGCAAGGGATGACGGCAGACACAGGTCCGCCGTCGATCGGTCAACGATAGGATGGGTTTGCGGTCGCGGCTCAGGCGTTCGCCTTGGCGCGCCGGCGACGCGACACGGCGGCCGCACCGACCAGCGCGCTGCCCAGAAGGATCGCCGTCGGCGGCAGCGGCACGGCCGAGATGCTGACATCGTCGATCAGACCGCCATAGGTGTCCTGCTTCCCGGTCGCCGAGAAGGCGAGCTTCACCTTCGATCCGCCCTCCTTCACCGTGAAGAGCGCCGTGACCAGCGTCCAGGTGCCGACGGCAGTGTCCTTGCCCGGACCCGTGATCGACCCGGACACCAGCGTGTCGCACAGGAAATCCGTGATCGAATAGGCGATGCCGTTGCTCTTCGCGTTGGCTGTGCGCGGGCTGAAATAGAAGCTGAGGCGATACTGGCCCGCCGCCAGATTGATCACCTGCTGCATGGTCGAGTTGGAATGGCGGCCATGGCTGTCGAGTTCGACGTAATGCTTGCCGCTATGGGCATCGATGCTGCCGAGCGTGTTGTTGGTCTGGATCTCGATGCCGGCGCCCGACGCGGTCTTCCACCCCGGAATCGTCTTGTAGACGTCCCACGAGCCATTGCCCGATCCGCTCGCGAGCGAGCCGAGCTTGTCCCCGAATGCGCCGGTCGGATTGCCGGTCGTCTCCTCGAAGCCACCGTTGATCACGGTCGTGGCCTGCGCGGCGCCGATGTTGAGCGAAAGGATCGTCAAGGTCGTCAGCAGAACAGAACGGATCGACACCATGAACTCCGGAAAGACGGCCGAGATCGGCACTACTCCAATGCGGTGACCCTGTTTGGCACAGGCGCCCGCATGCCGTCATCAACCGGTTAAGGACTTGGTAAAGAATGAAAGTTACCGGCACCGCCGTGTTTCGCGGGCGGTGGCGGGATCAACCCGCCCGGCCTAAAGGGTGACGTCGAGCCGCTCCAGCCCGTGAAAATGGTAGCGGTCGGCAAAGCGCGGCTCGGACGCGAGGCGAAGGCCCGGCAGGCGCTGGAACAGGGCCGGTAGCGCGCATTGCATCTCGAGACGGGCCAAGGGCTGGCCGATGCAGAAATGGATCCCGGCGCCAAAAGCCAGATGAGACCCTTCATCGCGATCGGGGAGAAACCGATCGGCACGGCCGAAGCGCTTCGGGTCGCGGTTGGCGGCAGCCAGCAGCAGGCCGATCTGATCACCGACCTTGAAATGATGCCCCGCGACCGTGATCGGCTCGAGCGCGTAGCGCGTGAACAGGTGCAGCGGCGGATCGAAACGCAGCATCTCGTCGACGCAGCGCTCCGTCGCCGTTGCATCACGGAAAGCCTCGGCCGGATCGATGCCCGCGCGCAACAGCACTCTGACGCCATTGCCGATGCCGTGCACCGTGGCCTCGTGGCCGGCATTGAGCAGGAGGATGCAGGTCGTGATCAGTTCATCCGTCGACAGCCGGTCGCCGGCCTCCTCCGCCGCGATCAGATGGCTGATCAGATCATCGGCCGGCGCCCGTCGGCGGGCCTCCACATGATCGCGCATGAAGGCGACGAAGGCCTGCGTTGCCGCGACCGCCGCATCCTCGACGGCGCGACTGCGGTTGAACTGGTACATCGCGACCATCCTGTGCGACCAGTCGAGCAGGTCGTCCGCCCGCTCGACCGGCACGCCGAGCAGTTCGGCGATCATGACGACCGGGATCGGTGTCGCGAAGGCGGGCAGCAGGTCGACCGTGCCCCGATCCACGAAGCGATCGATCAGGTCGTGGGCGAGCGCCGTGGCGCGCGGCCGCAGGCGCTCGATGGCACGCGAGACGAAGGCGCGCGAGATGAGGGTGCGCAGGCGCGCGTGGACGGGCGGCTCGCGCTCCAGGAGGGAATGCGCCTCGACCTCGTAGAAAGGTCGCAGATGATCCGGGATTTCGGCCCAGCCGAGCGCCGCGCGGGTCGTGACGTGCAGGATCTCGCGCCCGAACCGCCGGTCGCGCAGGATCGTGTTGACCGCCTCGAAGCCGGTGAGGCAGGCAATCCCGTACTCCTCCCACTGCACGATCGGTCCCAGCGCGCGCATCCGCTCATAGGCCGGATAGGGATCCTGCACGAAGCCCGGGTCGGTCGGCGATTGCGAGAAGCGCGGCAGGCTGGCCATGGAGGGATCGCTCAGGCCTGGGCGAAGGCCAGCGCCGCGCCGCCTGCATAGCGGGCCCGCTCGCCGAGCGCCTCCTCGATCCGCAGAACCTCATTCCACTTGGCCATGCGCTCGGACCGGCTGAACGAGCCCACCTTGAACTGGCCCGCGTTCCAGCCGACGGCGAGATGGGCGATCGTCACATCCTCGCTTTCGCCGGAACGCGCGGAGACGATCGTCCCGAAACCCGCGGCCCGCGCCGCGTCGAAGGCCGCCTTCGTCTCGCTGATCGTTCCCGCCTGGTTCGGCTTCAGCAGGACCGCCGTACAGCTTCCCGCCGCCGCCGCGACACGGACACGGTCGGCATTGGTCACGAGAAAATCATCGCCGATCACCTGGCACCGCGCGCCGACGCGGGCGGTGAAGGCGCGGAAGCCTGCCGCATCGTCCTCGGCGAGCGGGTCCTCGATCGACACGATGGGATAGCGCTCGACCCACCCCGCCAGCATGTCGATCATGCCGCCCGTGTCGAGTTTTCGGCCCTCGAGCCCTAGCGTGTAGATGCCGTCGCGACCAAACTCGGAGGCGGCGATGTCGAGCGAGATGGCGACGTCCTCGCCCGGCCGGTAGCCGGCCCGATCGATCGCCGCGACGAGCGCATCGAGCGCCTCCTCATTGGTGTCGAAGGCCGGCCAGAAGCCGCCCTCGTCCGCGACACCCTGCAGCTTGCCGGCGTCCGCCATCATGCGCCCGGCGGCGCGATAGACGTCGGCCGTCATGTCGAGCGCCTCTGCGAAGCTTTCCGCGCGCGGGCAGATGATGAGAAAGTCCTGCACGTCGACGCGCCGGGCGGCATGGGCGCCACCGCCAAAAATCTGGATCTCCGGCATGGGAAGCCGAACCGGCGCATCGCCCGCGAGCGCGGCCCAGAGCGGCAGGCCGGCGGCATGGGCGCCGGCGTGCAGCACGGCCATCGAGGTCGCGACGAGAGCGTTGCCGCCGAGCCGGCGCTTATCGGGCGTGCCGTCGAGTTCGATCAGAGCGGCATCGATCGTCGCCTGCGATGCGGCGTCCTGACCGATCAGCGCGTGCGCGATCTCGCCCTCGATCGCGGCGACCGCGCCGCGCACGTCGAGCCCGCCAAAAGCCGAGCCGCCGTCGCGCCGGTCGAGCGCCTCGCCCGTCCCCGTCGAGGCGCCGGCCGGTGCGATGGCCCGGCCGACCGCGCCGCCCGACAGCCGCACCTCGGCCTCGACCGTCGGCCGACCGCGCGAATCCCAGACGCGTCGGCCGCGAACGGCTGCGATCTGCGTGTCCGACATGATGGCTATTCCTCCGCGATGGCCTCGGCCCAGGCCTGCCGTATGGCCGACAGCCGGGCCGACCGGTCAATCAGAAAACGCCGGGCGATGCGCCGAACCCGGTCGCGGTCGCGCTCCTCGGTGACGTACTCGACCGGCGACTTGCCGTCGACACGGGCGAGGAAGAGCCCCGGCAGAAGCGCGGCGATGCGCGCCTCGAGAGCCGCCGGATCCTCCCAGGTCACCGTGGCGAGATAGGCCGTGGCGAGCGCGTCGAAGCCCGCAAGGAAAGCGGTCGCCGCCGCCGGCGTCCACAGGCACTTCAACAGGAGATGATTGAGGCAGAAGGCAGGGTCAAATGCCGGATCGCCGTACCAGGCGCATTCCGCATCGAGAAAGACCGGACCGTCGGGACCGGCCAGGATGTTCTTGGGGCTGACATCGCCATGGACGAGCGCGATCCTGCGGGCGGCCGTGTCGCGCGAGAGTGCGAGCAGGGCCTTGGCCACCATGGCATTGCGCTCGGCCGCGGCCTCGAGATAGGCCTCGAGCCGGATCGGCCGGAAGATGTGGAGCGTGTCGAAGGCGGCGGCGACTGCCGGATCGCCGGCGGTCCGCGCGTGGATCGCGCCGATCCGCCGTCCAACCTCGGCGCAGAAGGCGAGGTCGACGTGACCATCGCGCAGAAGGCCTTTCCACACCGGGTGCTGCGCTGCGTCGAGAAAGCTCATGGCGAAGCAGCCGGACGCCTTGTCATGGGCAAGGATCTCGGGGGCACATCCGGGTGTCACCGCATTGGCGATGCGCAGCCACGCAACCTCATGGGCGTTGCGCTCAGTCGGCGCCCGCCAGTCGGCGGCGACGCGGAGCTTTTCGAGCGCCCGCTTGACCGCGAAAACCCGCCCGCCGACTTCGGCACGAAAAATGTCGGACGCGACACCGCCGGTGAGAGGTTCCAGAACGACCGTTTCCACTGGCCCCGCGAGACCCGCGGTGCGCAGCATCGCGATCAGCGCGTCATTCGTCGACACGGATCAGGCCGCCTGCTTCGCCCGGCAGTGCCGGCAGGTTCCGGCGATCTCGATCACCTGCGCCCGCGGTGTGAAGCCGGCAGCCTCAGCGGTCGCGGCGAGCGCCCCGCGCACCTCATTCGAGACCGCCTCCCCCACCGAACCGCAGGCCTCGCAGATCAGGAAGACGACAACGTCGCCACCCCGATGGTCGTGCGGACAGGCGATGAAGGCATTCCGGCTCTCGATCCGGTGCGCGAGCCCGTTTTCGAGCAGGAATTCCAGAGCGCGATAGACCGTGATCGGCGCATGGCGCTTGCCGTCCCGATCGGACAGGCGCTCGATCATTTCATAGGCGCCGATCGGCGCATGGGTGGCAGCGAGCGCCTCCAGCACCTGCCGGCGAATGGGAGTGAGCCGGATGCCACGCTCCTCGCAGACCCGCTCCGCCCGCGACAGCGTCGCCGCGGCGCAGGGCGCATGATCATGATCGGGCGCAGAGAACACCGCGTCGTGATGATGATGGTCGTGGTGGTGATGATCGTGGGGATGATGGCCGTGATCGTGATGGCCGTCGGGATCGTGACCGTGACCCGGATGCGAGACGTCCTGGTCGTCGGTGTCGGTCTGTCGATCGGACGGGTCCATCATGCGCTTCTCACCTCGACACGGGGCTGCAACTCTAGCCTTTCACGCATGACCTGAACAGCCGGTGACAGCGGGGCCGTCACAGCCGGCGCATTTCGGCCGTGACGCGGTCGAGGAAGCGCGCACGGGTCTGCGGGGTCGAGCGGTTCATGTCGTAATGGGCGAGGTAACGGGTCGCGGCTCCGCGCGCCGCGAGCACGCGCAGCACGCGCGTCACGAAGGATTTCGGACCGTTGCCGGCGAGAAAGGCACGCAGCGGCGTCGAGCCATAGGTGGTGACGGCGATGATCCTGCGGATGTTGGCGAGCGCCCCGACGACCTTTCCGTCGACGATGGTGAAGGACACGCCCGGCACGAAGACACGGTCGAAATAGCCCTTGAGGATCGCCGGGAACCCGAAATTCCAGATCGGCGTGACGATCACGAGCGCCTCCGCCGCGAGCAGTCGCGCGACGTGATCGGCGACGCCGTCGCGGTTGCGCTCGGGATCATGATAGGCGAGCCGTCCCTCGCGCGACAGCACGGGCTCGAACTTCTCGGCATAGAGGTCGCAATCATCGACCGTGTGCCCCTGCGCCCGCAGGGTCTCGACGACGGTGCGGTGCAGCGCCGCCCCATAAGACCCCTCATAGGGATGAGCAAAAAGAACCAGAACCTTCACGACCGCGCTCCGTCCGCCACAATGGACCGCGCCGCCCCCGTGTCATCACAGGGTCGCGGCCGGCGCCTATGCCTCGATCGTTGGTCCTTCATGTCGGGAGCCTCTCCATGCGCCAGTCGACCGCCGCGTTCCTGCTCGGCCTCTGTCTCGCTCTTCCAGCCCTCACCCAGCCGGTAAACGCCCAGTCGGCGGAGGCTTTTGCCTTCGTGGCCATGGGCGACATGCCCTATGCCATCCCGGACGACTACGCGAAGGTCGATCGGCTCATCGCCGCCATCAACGTGGCAAAACCCGCCTTCACGCTGCATGTCGGTGACATCAAGGCCGGGTCGACGCCCTGCACCGAGGAGGCGTACCGTAAGGTCCTCGACCAGTTCGCCCAGTTCGACGGCCCGCTCGCCTATACGCCGGGCGACAATGAGTGGACCGACTGCCATCGCGAAAAGGCCGGCAAGTATGATCCGCTCGAACGGCTCGGCGTGATCCGGACGATGTTCTTCGGGAAACCAGGCATGTCGCTCGGCAAGTCGGCGATGGTGGTCGAAAGCCAGGCCACCGCGATGCCCGGTTTCGAGACCTTCGTCGAGAACCAGCGCTTCGTGAAGAACGGCGTCATGGTCGTGTTGCCGCACATCGTCGGCTCGAACAACAATTTCGAGGCCAAGAACGCCAAGACGGCGACGGAATACTTCGCCCGCGACGCCGCAAACCAGGCCTGGCTCGCCGACAGCTTCAAGAAGGCGGTCGACACGAATGCCAAGGCGATCGTCATCGCCTTCCAGGCCGATCCCTATGCCACGCTCGACAATGAGGGTAACATCCCGCGCGCCTCGGGCTTCGCCAACACGCTCGCCACGATCGCAGACGGAGCAAAGGCCTTCGGCAACCGACCGATCCTCGTGATCACCGGCGACAACCATGTCATCGAGTACCAGCAGCTGCGGGGGCCGGACATGAAGCCGATCAGCGGGGCGTTTCATCTGCAGCTCATGGGTGAGGCGCATGTCCATGCCGTGCGCGTGACGGTCGACCCCGCCGATCCGGGCGTCTTCGGTTTCACCCCGATGATCATCCCGGAAAACGGCATCTACTGAGCCGCGGCTCGCGCAACGGCGATCACTCCGCCTGCTGCAACCCCTTGAACAGATAGGTCCGGCCCGCGCTGAAATCATAGGCCGGATCATCCCAGGCGATCATCTTGCCCGGGTTGAGCAGTCCCTTGGGATCGGCCTCGCGCTTGAAGGCGAGCTGGATGGCATCCGTCTGCTTCATCCCGCCCTCCTCCAGCGTGTAGCGGTGCGGGTTGAAGATCGGCGCGCCCATGGATTCATGGATCTGCATGATCGCCTCGAGCCGCTCTTCCGTCGAAAAACGCACGATCGGCAGGCCGAAGCAGGTGATCTTGCCGTCGAAGCGCACGAATTCGAGATGGGCGAGCACCTCGTCGCCAAAATGGGCATGGATCCGCTCGACGAGATCGAGCTGGCCGGGGAACGGGTAGAGCACCTGCAGATAGGTGATGGTCGGATCGACCTTGAGGGCCCGCAGCGTCGTGTGGTTCCAGGTGAGCTCGTAGACCTCCGGAATGCCGCGACGCTCCTCCGCCGAAAGGCTGTCGCTCGAATAGATGACCGTCGCGCCGCCGAAGCGCTGCGTGAAAGCCATGAAGGCGTCATAGGACTGCGGCGCGATCATCGCCGCGACGATCGCCTTGCCGTCGCGCAGCCAGGGCCGCAGCCGGGCGAAATAGGCGGTCGGGATCGGCGAGGCGATCGTCGCAAGCTCCTTCTTCAGGATGCCGTCCGCCTCGCCCAGCGCATTGGCGAAGGCCGCCGCCGCCCCATGCGTCGCGAAATCGACGAGAACGTCGATCCAGCCATAGGCCGGCGCGAGCGGCATCTCGACCTCGACGATGATGCCGTTCGTGCCATAGGCGTGGCTGACCTTGTGGAGATCGAGGCCCTCGAGCTCGAGCACGCGCGGCTCGGCCTCCATGGTGACGACCTTGAGGCGGATGATGTTGCCGAGATCGCGCAGGCCGCCCCACGTGATCGAACCGACGCCCCCCGATCCGCCGGCGATGAAGCCCCCGATGGTCGCGGTCTTGGCGGTCGAGGGGTGCAGCCGCAGTTCCTGCTGCGAATGGGCGCGGGTCTGCCGGTCGATCTCGTGAATGTTGGCACCGGCCTGCGCGACGACACGACCGGGCGCGATCGACAGCACCTGGTCCATCCCGGACAGGTCGAGGATCACGCCGCGCGACAGCGGCATGGCCTGCCCGTAATTGCCCGTTCCGGAACCGCGCGGCGTCACCGGAATGCCGAGCTCGAAACAGGCGGCCAGAATCCCGACCACGTCCTCGACCGACTTCGGATAGACGACCGCATCGGCCGTCACATGGTCGAGCTGGCGCTTCAGCATCGGCGAGTACCAGAAGAAGTCGCGGCTCTTCTGGCGCACGATCGCGGCGTTCTCCTCGATCCGGATCGCCGGAATGCGGGTCTTGAGCGCCTGAAGGTCGGTCATGATGGCTGGGCCTCTGGTGGGGTGAGGGCCGATGCCTGCGATCAGTCGATCGCGAGCACCGGATCGAGTTCGCGATAGTCGGGCAAGGTCGTGTCGATGAGCCGGCCGGCGCGCATGACGCTGCGATCGGCCTGCGGGCGCGCCAGCAATTCGGTGTAGCCGCGGGCCCGGAACAGCACGAGATCGGCCACGCCGCCGCGCCGCAGGACACCCGCCTCGATCCCCATCACCTGTGCCGGGGTCGCGGTGACGGCGCGCGGCCAGTCGCCGAAGGGATGATCGAGATGGGCGATCCGGGTCGCCTCGCGAAACACTTCGAGCACGTCGAGATCGCCATAGGCGTAGAAGGGATCGCGCGCATTGTCGGAAGAGACGCTGACCTTCACGCCGGCGGCCTTGAGTTCGTGCAGGAGCGTCACGCCGCGCGAGCGCGGTGTCCGGCCGGCATGGCGGTCCTGGAGATACATGTTGCACATCGGCAGGCTGACGACGGCGATCCCCGCCTCGGCCACGCGGTCGATCGTGGCGCGTGCCTCGTCCTCCGGCTGGCGGGCCAGCGAACAGCAATGACCGACGGTGATCTGGCCGCTGAAGCGATGGCGGATGGCCGCCTCGGCGACATGGCGCAGGGAGCGCGCTTCCGGGTCCTGCGTCTCATCGACATGGAAATCGAGATCGAACCCCTCATCCATCGCCGTGCGAAACAGCGTGTCGAGGGCGTGGTCGAGGTCCGGCACCATGTAGGTCACACCGCCCATGACGCCGTCATGCTCGATCAGCGTCCGCCGGATCTCACCCATATGGGCAGGATCGAGCGCCTGCTCGATGGTGAAGAGCGCGACGGCCTGCAGATCGATCCGACCCCGCCAGCGCTCGCGCAGCTCGGCGAAGACCGGCCAGGAAATGGCCGTCTGCTTGCCGATGGAATCGAGATGGGTGCGGATCGCGGCCGTACCGTGGGCGAAGGCGCAGCGCAGCGCAAAATCCATTCGCGCGGCGACGTCACGCGCCGACCAGTTCGCCTCGCGATCGAGCGTCACCGCGTCGAGCGCGCCGAAGAAGGTGGCGTCGGGGTTGCGCCGCCGCGGCCAGATGTGCCCCTTGTCGAGATGGGTGTGGAGATCGACGAAGGCCGGGAAGAGCATGCCGCCGTCGAGATCGATCGCATCGAGCGCCTCGACGTCGATCATGTCCGGAGCCCCGATCTCGGCGATCCGTCCTCCCTCGATGCGCAGGGCGATCTCGGCGAGACCGTCACGATCGGCGGCAAGCGTCGGGCCGGCCACGAGGGCTGCCGGCACGCGCGCGCCGACGATCGCGAAGGAGGCCCCGCGCGGTGGGCGGGCAAAGCCGGTCTGCATCAATTCTCTCGCTCGAGCGCGCTCTCATGCCATTTGCGCAGCAGCAGATGGGAGAGCGCCGACAGGGTCAGGAAGATCACGATCCCGGTGATCGACAAAAGCGCCAGCGCCGCGAACAAGCGGGGAATGTTGAGGCGGAACTGGCTCTCGACGATGCGGTAGGCAAGGCCTGAGCCGGCGCCCGCAGAGCCCGCCGCGATCTCGGCGACGACGGCGCCGATCAGCGCGAGGCCACCGGCGATCTTGAGGCCGCCGAGGAAAAAGGGCAGCGCAGCCTTGAGCTTGAGGTGCCACAGCTTCTGCCAGGAGCTCGCGCCGTAGAGATCGAAGAGGTTCTGCAGATTGTGGTCGGCCGAACGCAGACCGATGGTCGTGTTTGACAGGATCGGGAAGAAGGCGACGATCCAGGCGCAGGTGAGAACCGCCGCCTCCTGCGGGAGGTAGATCAAGAGGAGCGGCGCGATGGCGAGTACAGGGGTCACCTGCAGGATCACCGCATAGGGGTAGAGCGCATACTCGAGAATTCGCGACTGCGCGAAGAGGATCGCAAGCCCGACGCCCCCGAAGAGCGCAAGCCCGAGGCCGAGAAACGTGGTCTTCAGCGTCTGGCCGAGCGAAGCGAAGAGCACCGGATAGTCGGTGAGGAAGGTCGCCCAGATGCGGCTCGGCGCGGGCAGGATGTAATGCGGGATCTGCCGCACATCGACGATCACTTCCCACACCACCAGCGTCGCGATGAACACGATGCCGGGCAGGAACCAGCGCAGCAGCTTGAGACGATCCTCGGTGATGGTGGCAGACACCTCGCTCACGACCGGTCCTCGCTCACAAATGCTCGTTCGCGCCGATGGCGGACAGAAGCTTCTCCGATGCCGCCCGGCAATAGCCGCCATAGGCCTCGCTGGTGCGGAAGGCGACACCCCGGGGGTATCTGGCCGAGACCCCGATCTCGCCGATCACGCGGCCGGGCCGCGCCGCCATCACGACGATGCGGTCGGCGAGATAGACGCTCTCGAAAACCGAATGGGTGACGAACACGATGGTCGCGCCGCTGTCGTGCTGGATGCGCAGAAGGTCGTCGTTGAGCTTCTGCCGCGTGATCTCGTCGAGCGCGGCGAAGGGTTCGTCCATCAGGAGGAGCCGGGGGCGGGTCACCAGAGCGCGGGCGATCGACACGCGCATGCGCATCCCGCCGGACAGTTCACGCGGGTAGGACGTGCCGAAACGATCGAGACCGACCGCATGGAGCGCCGCGTTCACCGCCTCCCGCGCCTCCGCCCGACCGGTGCCTTTGAGACGCAGGGGCAGCCAGACATTCTCGAACGCCGTCGCCCACGGCATCAGGGTCGGCTCCTGGAAGACGAAGCCGATGTCGCGGGCGGTGTCATGACGCCCCCCATGCCAGTCGATGGTGCCGGTCGACGCCTCGCCGAGCCCCGCGATGATGCGCAGCGCCGTCGACTTGCCGCAGCCCGACGGGCCGAGCAGCGCCAGAAACTCGCCCTCCCGCACGTCGAGGTCGAGACGATGCAAGGCTGTCGTTCCGTTGGAAAAGACCTTGCCGACACCGCGCAGGGAAACGATCGGACTTGCCACGCCCATTCTCTTCATGCCGGGCGTGCGACCGGTCGGTCGCATCCCGTTGCTCGTCATCACCGGCGGCACGGACGGCCGGACGAAACCGGCCGTCCAGCCGATCCGTCGCGCCTTACTTGCGCAGATCCGCGCCGACGTTCTTGTTCACGAACTGCAGCGTGTAGGACTTCTTGTAGTCGAGATCGCCCTTGAACAGGCCCGCCTTGACCATCTTGTCGAAGAACGACTTCATGCGCTCGTCAGTCATCGCGCCGACGCCCAGCGTCTTGGTGTCGCCGGAATCGACGATGCCGTATTCCTTCATCTTGGCGATGGAATAGGCGATCTGATCATCCGTCATTTCCGGATTGTCTTTCTTGATCAGCTCGTTGGCCGCCTTGTTGTCTCCGTAGAGATAGTTCATCCAGCCGATGATCGAGGCGTCGACGAATTTCTGCACGATCTCGGGCTGCTTCTCGACCATTTCGGAGCGCGCCTCGATCAGCGTGGAATAGGTGTCGAAGCCGAAATCGGCGAGCAGGAACACGTTCGGCTTGAAGCCGCCTTCCTTCTCGATCGCCGCCGGCTCGGAGGTCAGGTATCCCTGCTGGACCGCCATCTTGTCGGCGATGAACGGGGCCGGGTTGAAGTTGTAGGGTTTGGTCTGCTCCTCGGTGAAGCCGAAGTCAGCCTTCATCCACTGGTAGAAGGTCGCCATGCCCTCCTTGCCGACCAGGATGTTCTGCGACTTCTTGAGATCCTCGAACGTGTCCATGCCGACGCCGGGATGGGACATGAGGATCTGCGGCTCCTTCTGGAAGATCGCCGCGACGACGATCGTCGGAATCCCTTCCTGAACCGAGGAGAAGGACTGGATCATGTTGCCGCCCATGTAGAAGTCGATCTTGCCGACGGGAAGCAGCATGCGGTTGTTGGCCTGCGGGCCGCCGGGCACGATCTCCACGTCGAGCCCGAACTTCTTGTAGGTTCCATCCGCGACAGCCTGATAATAGCCGCCATGCTCGGCCTGGGCGAGCCAGTTGGTGCCGAAGCGCAGCTTCGTTTCCTGCGCCTGCGCGGCGCCGATCCCTGCAAGCGTCGCCAGCGCGGCCGCCCCGATCAAACCTCTTCTCGACAGCGTCATCACCCTCTCCATCGCCTCCCGCCACGTCGCGGGCTTACAGTCTGGGGCCCATCCGTGGACGAGCCCGTTCGCGCCGGCCGAGCAAGCCGCGTGCCATGTGTAACCTAGCGCGCGCCGGCGCCGTGGCACCCGAAAAAACAAAGAAATGTCACGTGACATGAAATGGCTTCGTCCAGGCTGCCCAAACACTAGGCACAGGGTGAAGGCTTGCACAAGAGAGTGGCCGAGACCGTCCACCCATGCGTCGCGCCCACCATTCCCGCGAGCCCGGCGCTGACGGTGGATTTTCCCGATCGTCCTGCCTATAAGCCTGCCACTTCATCCATTCGAGAGCACAGCATGGCTGGTCATTCCCAGTTCGCCAACATCATGCACCGCAAGGGCAAGCAGGATGCGAAGCGGTCGAAACTCTTCTCCAAGCTCGCGCGCGAAATCACGGTTGCCGCCAAGATGGGCCTGCCGGATCCGGCGATGAACGCGCGCCTGCGTGCCGCTATCCTCGCCGCCCGCGCGGAAAACATGCCGAAGGACAATATCGACCGCGCGATCAAGAAGGCGTCGGGCGCCGACGGCGAGAATTATGACGAGATCCGCTACGAGGGCTATGGGCCCGGCGGTGTCGCCCTCATCATCGAGGCGTTGACCGACAACCGCAACCGCACCGCCTCCGACGTCCGCGCCGCCTTCACCAAGGCCGGCGGAAACCTCGCCGAGACGGGCGCCGTGTCCTTCATGTTCGACCGAGTCGGCGTGATCGAATATGACCTCGACAAGGGTTCAGCCGACGCCATGCTCGAGGCGGCGCTCGAGGCCGGCGCCGATGACTGCCAGTCGGGGGAGAACGGCCATGAGTTCGTCTGCGCCATCGACGCGCTGGCCGATGTAACGAAGGCGCTCGAGGCCAAGCTCGGCGAAGCGCGCAAGTCAGGGCTGGTCTGGCGGCCACAGAACACGATCAGCGTCGACGATGAGGCTGGCGAAAAGCTCCTGAAGCTTGTCGACGTTCTCGACGATCACGACGACGTCCAGCACGTCTACGCGAATTTCGAGGTCAGTGACGCCCTGATGGCCAGGATGGGCGGCTGATCCGACCGCGCCTCACTCGGGTTCAGCAACGCCATCGCGCGGCGGCAGGCCGAGATCGACCGGGCGCGGCTGCCACTCCGAGGTCGCGGCCGGCGTGTGGACGGCGCTCCACCGTCCCGGCGCAAGATCCGGGCCGGCGTTGCCGAGGAGAGAGCGATAGGTCGCCCGCTCGATCGTGCGTCCGCCGAGGGTCTCGACCCAGGGCGACAGAACCTGGTGGTCGACGGCGGAAAAGCCCCACGTCTCGAGGTGGTGGTAGAGGCTGACGATCGCGATCTTCGAGGCGTCGTTGGCGGTGTGGAACATCGACATGGCCGAGAACACGGGCCCGATCGCCGTACCGAAAAGGCCCCCGACGAGCGTCCCCTCTTCGTCGCGCACCTCCACCGAATGGGCGTAGCCGGCGGCATGGAGATCGGCGTAAAGGCGCATGGCCCGCGGCGTGATCCAGGTGAGCGGCGTACGGCCGGGGCGCGGTGCCGCGCAGGCGCGCATCGTGCCGATGAAATCCTGATCGATGGCGACCGTCATTTTGGTGGTGCGCAGCGTCCGTCGGAAGCGCTTGGCGAGCGTCACATCCCCCAGCGCCATGATGGCGCGCTGCGGCGGCGACCACCATTTCAGCGGACCCATATGGGCGCTCGGATAAAATCCCAGCCGCCCGGCGGCGAGAATCGCCTCGGGAGAGGTGTCGGCGACGATCCCGGCGAAACCCGCCTTGCCGGTCGCGCGGTCCGCGTTGGGCAGACGCGGCGGCGCGATGACGAGATCGCGCAGCGTTCCGAGCGTGATGCCGGGCGCGTCCTTGATCCGGACGGGACGCACGAGATAGCCGAGCGCGAGCGCATAGCGGCGCAGGCGATCGCCCATCGCCTCGGCCGGAAGCTCTTCATTCCCATGGTGCGCGATCGGCAGGCTGATGCTGGTCACGGTCGGTCTCCCCGTGCGCATCAAGCCTGCCGGCCGTGAACAAAGCGGTAATCGGCGGCAGGTAGTTCGGTGCTTGGTTAAGCGTCCGTCGCTCAGGCGCGGAGGCGCAGGTTCTCCGGATCGAACGGGCTTTCGCCGACCACCACGGCGCGGTGATCCTTGCCGAGGATGCGCACCGTCAGTTCGCTGCCGATCTCGCCGAGATCAGGGCGGACCATGGCGAGCGCGATCGACTTGCGCAGGCGCCAGCCATAGGTGCCGTTGGTGCAGCGTCCCACCATCTGCCCCTTCGCGAAAACCGGCTCGTTGCCGCGCGGATCCGCGTCGGTGACGTCGAGCACCTCGAGCGTCACGAAGCGGTTCGCAAACCCCTTCTCGCGCCAGGCGACGAGCGCATCGCGCCCGTAGAACTGCCCCTTGTTGGGATGCACGAAGCGATCGAGGCCCGACTCGAAGGCCGAATACTCGATCGAGAGTTCACGCCCCACGAGCCGGTAGCTCTTCTCGACCGACAGGGAGAGCATCGCCTTGATGCCGAAGGGCTTGATCCCCATCGGCTTTCCGGCCTCCATCAGGAGGTCGAACAGCGTGTTCTGCGTCTCGATCGGATGATGCAGCTCAAAGCCGAGTTCGCCGACGAAGTTCACGCGCAGCGCATGGCAGGCGACCGGGCCGACCGAGATCGCCTTGCCCGACAGCCAGGGGAAGGCTGCGTTCGACAGATCGGTGTCGGTGAGCTTCTGCAAAACTTCGCGCGAGCGGGGACCGGCGAGGACGAGCACGCCATATTTCTGCGTGATCGGCCGCAGCGTGACGCTGCCGTCCTTCGGCGCCATCTTGAAGAGATAGTCGTGGTCGTGCCGCTCGAGCGCGCCCGCCGACACGAGATAGAAGACGCCCGGCGACTGCTCATAGACGGTGAACTCGGCCCGCACGCCGCCATTCTTCGACAGCATGTGGCAGAGCGCGATGCGGCCCTGCGTCTTCGGGATGCGGTTGGCGAGGATCGAGTCGAGCCAAGCGCGGGCGCCCGGACCCGACACCTCCATCTTGGCGAAGGGGCTCATGTCCTGCAGGCCCACATTCTCGTGGACGTTGAGGCACTCCTTGCCGACGAAATCGAAATAGTTGGAGCGGCGGAACGACCACTTCTCGACGATGCGGCCATCCTCGAGCGGTGGCGCATGGTTGTGGTTGGTCAGCGTGTCGTCCTGATTGAGATCGGCGGCGCTCAGCGCATAGCCGGGCGGCGCGAACCAGCCGGGCCGTTCCCAGCCATAGACGGACCCGAACACCGCGCCGAGCGCCTTCATGCGCTCGTAGTTCGGCACGGTCTTCAGGGGTCGCGCGGCGGCGCGCTCCTCGTCGGGGTAATGCGGCGTGAAGACGTTGGCATAGGCTTCCTCGTTCTTGAGCTTGAGGTAGCCACGCGAGGCATAGGGGCCGAAGCGGCGCGGATCGACGCCCATCATGTCGACGGTGGGTTCGCCGTCGACCATCCATTCCGCGAGCTGCCAGCCCGCACCGCCGGCGGCGGTGACGCCGAAGGAGTGACCCTCGTTCAGCCAGACGTTCGGCAGGTCCCAGGCCGGCCCCACGATCGGCGAACCGTCCGGCGTATAGGCGATCGCGCCATTGTAGACCTTCTTGATGCCGACCTCGCCAAAGGCCGGCACGCGGGTGATGGCCGTCTCGATGTGCGGCGCGAGGCGGTCGAGATCTTCCTGGAAGAGTTCGTATTCGGACTGGTCGTCGGGCCCGTCCATGTAGCAGCAAGGCGCGCCCTTCTCGTAGGGCCCGAGCAGCAGCCCGCCATTCTCCTCGCGCATGTACCAGGAGGAATCCGACTCGCGCAGCACGCCCATTTCCGGCAGGCCCGCCTTCTGGCGCGCCTGGATCGCGGGATGGGGTTCGGTGACGATGTACTGGTGCTCGACCGGGATGACCGGGATGTCGAGCCCCAGCATGGCGCCGGTCTTGCGCACGAAATTGCCCGAGGCCGTGACGATGTGCTCGCAGGTGATGTCGCCCTTGTCGGTCTTCACCTTCCACTCGCCGCCCGCCGTGCGCTCGATGCCGAGCACGGTGGTGTAGCGGTTGATCTCGGCGCCCATGGCGCGCGCACCCTTGGCGAGCGCCTGCGTCAGATCAGCCGGCTGGATATAGCCGTCATCAGGATGCTGGATGGCGCCCAGAATGCCGTCCGTCTCGCACAGCGGCCAGATCTCCTTGACCTGCGCCGGCGTGAGCACGTTCACCGGAATGCCGAGCGTGTCGGCGACGCCCTTGTAATACATGTACTCGTCCCACCGGTCCCTGGTGCGGGCGAGGCGGATGTTCGAGACCTGCTTGAAGCCGACGGACTGGCCGGTCTCGGCCTCGAGCGTCTTGTAGAAGTTCACCGAGTAGCGGTGGATCTGGCCGACCGAATAGCTCATGTTGAACAGCGGCAGGAGGCCGGCCGCGTGCCAGGTCGAGCCGGAGGTGAGTTCCTTGCGCTCGATCAGCGCGACGTCGGTCCACCCCTTCTTGGCCAGATGGTAGAGCGTCGAAACGCCGACCACGCCACCGCCAATCACCACCACTCGCGCCGTTGTCTTCATGGCCGTATCCAGGTTCGGGATGCTGCCGCACCATCGGCGCGCCGCACCCGTCACGCTGCCATCTCAACGACAATCGCTGTCGCGTCCTCGACACCGGCCAAAAGGACTGTCGTAATCCGTGTCGTGGATGAGCAAGTCCCGCAGGAGAAAATCCTCGCCTGTCGACCGATCAGACCGGCCAGGCGGCCATCGCGCGGCGGGCGACGGCGTGAAGTTCTTCGCGCGAGGCGCCGTCACGGGCCTGGATCGACATGCCCTGGTAGGTGGCGGCGAAGAAGCGCCCGAGGGCCACCGGATCCGCATCGGCCGGCACATCGCCCCTGGCGATCCCCTGTCGCAGGCGGTTGATGACGAGATCGAGGCCTCCCAGGCGGCGCGCGCAGAGATCGGCACTGACCGCGGCGTTGGAGCAATTGGCGGCCGAGGCGACGATCATGCACCCCTTCGGACGGCCGGATTCCGAGAGGCGGTCGGCCGTGTCCATCATCAGGCGCTCGATCGCGCGACGGGTGTCGGGCTCACGCTGGAGATCATCGGCGAGGTCGACGGCATAGCGTGCCTCATAGAGCGCGATCGTCTCGCGAAACAGCGCCTCCTTGTCACCGAAAGCCGCATAGAGGCTCGGCGGCGCAATCCCCATCGCCTGGGTGAGATCGGCAAGCGAGGTCGCCTCGAAGCCCCGCTCCCAGAACAGGCGCATCGCCTTGTCGAGCGCGGCATCGCGGTCGAAGGCCCGTGGCCGGCCGCGAAGGCGCGATCCCGTCTCCGAGTCATTTTTCATAGCGATCGATAAATAAAACACTTGACGGGTCGGCGCAAGCGTGTGCGATATTTGTATCGTTCACTACATATATTGTTGCAACAGGAACCGACCATGTCTCGTCTCAATTGAAAAACAGCCCTCGTCACCGGCGGCAGCCGCGGCATCGGAGCCGCCATCGCGCTTCGTCTCGCGCAGGATGGCGCCGACATCGCCCTCACCTACACCTCCTCCCCCGACAAGGCGCAGGCGGTCGTCGCGCAGATCGAGGCGATGGGCCGGCGCGCCGTCGCGATCAAGGCCGACATGGCCGTTGCCGAGGCCGTTCGCGCCGCGATCTGGTCGGCGCATGAGCGTTTCGGGCGCCTCGACATTCTGGTCAACAATGCGGGCGTCGGGGCGTTTGCGCCCCTCGAGACCTTCTCGATCGAAAGTTTCGACCAGACGTTCGACGTCAATGTGCGCGGCGTTTTCGTCGCGACGCAGGCGGCAGCCGCGCTGATGGGCGATGGCGGGCGCATCATCACCATCGGCAGCGTCAATGCCGACCGCATGCCCTTTGCCGGCGGAGCGGTCTATGCCGCGAGCAAGGCGGCGCTGGTGGGGCTGACGCGCGGCCTCGCCCGCGATCTCGGCCCACGCGGCATCACCGTCAACAACATCCAGCCGGGACCGGTCGACACCGACATGAACCCGAGCGACGGCCCCTTTTCCGAGGCCCTCAAGGGGCTGATGGCGATCCCGAAATACGGCACGGGGGCGGATGTCGCGGCGCTGGTCGCCTACATCGCGGACCCCGACACGCGCTATCTCACCGGCGCGAGCCTGACCATCGACGGCGGCTTCGCGGCCTGACCGACGGCCAAGGTCGGGCGCCAGAGGATCGCAGCACGACGATTTTGTGGCGGCTCCGCTTCCCCGCCTGTCGGCAAGCCCTTATCCTCGGTCGACCAAACTGGGTACCGCGATGCTTCGCCCGATCACGCCCCCCGCCCTGAGACCGCCCTTCGCCCGCTATTCGCACGGCATCGAGGTACCGGCCGGCATGCGCCTGATCTTGTGTTCGGGGCAGCTTGGGATTGCGGCCGATGAGACGATTCCGGAGAGCGCAGAGGCGCAGACGGAACTGATCTTCGCGTCGATCGCGGCCATTCTCGCCGAGGGCGGCATGGGAGTGACGGACATCGTCCGTCTCAACGCCTATGTCACGGCGCGCGAGCACATGGCGGGGTACATGGCGGTGCGTGACCGTGTCGTCGGCACCCCGCCGCCGGCCTCGACGCTGATGATCGTCACCGGCTTCACGCGGGAAGCCTTCAAGGTCGAGGTCGAGGCGATCGCCGCCGCTCCCTGAGGCGGTTCTCAGTGTCGCGAAGGCGAGCCGGCACCGAGCGCCACCGTCAGCGTGCGGTCGATCGCCCCGATCGCGCCGCGCGCCCGGGCGATGTGAGCGTCGAGCGCCATGGTGAGCTTGGCGCGACGCTCGGCATCGAGACCGGTCTCGTCGAGCGCATCGGCAATGCTGCGCATCGTCAGGTCGAGATCGCGCAAGAGGCCGGCATGGCAGCGCAGAGCTTCGAGATAGGCGTGGTGCTGAGCGGCAAGTTCCGCGCGTGCGTCCAGGTCACCCTCGCGCGGCTGACGGATCGTGATCGTCGTCAACATGGTTTGTCCCCCGTGTGTTGGCGCGGGCCCCCGCCCGGTCAGGGCGGCAACTCGCTGTCAGTAACGAAGCTTTAACCGGCCACCTCACCGCGCGGTGTGTGCAAGCACACATCGCTGACATGCCCCTCTCCGCGCCGCATCCCGCGAATGGGGCAACGACCAAGCGAGCCGTCATGAGGGAAAACGATCCTGGGCCCACAACGGTTGCAGAGTATGGCGCGAAATCCGATCGGATGGTCGCGGCGGTCGAACGATCCTTGCCTGTGCCAATGGATGGGATGCTAGTGTCGGGGCGATGCGCCGCGCCGATCGCCTGTTCGACATCCTGCAGAATCTGCGCGGCCGGCGCCTGATGACGGCGCGGGCGCTCGGCGAGAAGCTCGAAGTGTCCGAGCGGACGATCTATCGCGACATTGCCGATCTCAAGGCATCCGGCGTCCCGATCGATGGTGAGGCGGGTGTCGGCTACATTCTGCGCGCGGGGTTTGATCTGCCGCCGCTGATGTTCACCGAGCGCGAGATCGAGGCGGTGGCGCTGGGCCTGCGTCTTGCTGCCGCATGGGGTGGGGCCGCGACGGCGGCCGCGGCCGAGGAAGCCATGGTCAAGGTGGCGGCCGTGGTGCCGGCCGCGCTCGCGACACGGCTCACCGAAACGAGGCTCTATGCCATCGGCGCCCTGGCGTCCGAGGACGAGCGCCAGACCCTCGACAGGATCCATGCCGCGATCAATGCCCGCCAGCGCCTGATCGCCGCCTATCGCGACGAGGCGGGCCAGGTGACGCGCCGCACCATCCGCCCGCTCGGCCTCTACTTCTGGGGTCGCGTCTGGACGCTCGCAGCCTGGTGCGAAACCCGCGCGGCCTTCCGCACCTTTCGTCCGGACCGCTTCGCCGATCTCGAGACCGGCCCGGTCTTTCCACGCGAGAAGGGCCGGGAGTTGCCGGACTATCTCGGCGAGATGAGCGGCAATGCGGCCGGGAGGTCGTCCGCGTCAGCCGAGCGCAATGGTGAAGACGGCGCCATCCTCGGTCGCGACGAGGGTGACGGTGCGCGCCGCCGGGACGAGGACGGCGTCGCGCGCCGATAGGTCGAGGGTATCGAACCGGCAGGCGCCGGTGACGAAAACGAGACCGGCCGGACACGCGATCGAGACCGTCGTCCCGGCCTTCAAGCCGCGTCGCGCAACCGTGTGTGTCATGCGGCCGCGCCGCGTCATGACGTTCAGATCCTCGATCGGTCCGTCGACCAGGGTGGCGGAGGCCGCGACATCCCCTGGAAAGGCGAAAGGCGCGACAGAGGGATCGAGGCGGACCGGCGCGGCACCGCCGACGGTCAGGTCGATGCCGGCGCCGGTCAGGACCGTCAGTGTCCGGTCGACCGCGGGGAAGAGCGAGAACGGCCCGTCGCTCGCCACGCTCGCCAGACTGACGCGCCAGTCGAACGTGTCGAAGCCCGCTCCCTCGGGATGGACGGCGATCTCGACCGTGACGCCGCCGCCGTTCTTCCAGGGAACGGCCTTCCGGTCCCGTGCCGGCAGGTGCCGCATCAGACGACCGGCTCGTTGAAGACGGCGTTCAGCTTGTTGCCGTCGCGGTCGCGCACATAGGCGGTGTAGAAGTTCGGGCCATAGTTGAGTCGCAGGCCCGGGCCGCCCTCATCCGTTCCACCCTGCGCCATGGCGGCGGCGAAAAAGGCGTCGACGGCGGCACGAGACGGCGCCTCGAAAGCGATGTCGACGCCGTTGCCGACGGTTGCCGGCCGCCGGTCAAACGGTGTCATCACGTAAAACCGCGTCTTGCCGCCGGCCGGACCGTAGCCGACCTCGCTTTCCGTCGAAAAGCCCCGCACAAAGCCGAGCGGCGCGAGAGCCGCATCGTAGAAGGCGGCCGCCGCCGCGACGTCATTGGTCCCGACCGTCACATAGGCGAGCATGCGCTGTTCCTCCCGGTCAATCGGACCGCCGGCATTCCATACTCGCGTCATGGCAGATCGGTGGTCACGGTTCAATTCCGCGCCTCGCCCGGACCCACTTGTAGGATATCCTATATGTTGATATCGTCTCGGTAATGACGGCCTGTTTTGACGCCGTCGCGTCCATGTCGCCCGGTTGATGGGTTTGGGAGGTTTTGACGATGATGAATAGACGGACATTCATTGCCAGCGCCGCGGCCGTCGTCGGGACGGGTCTGGCGGCCCCGGGTCTGGTGCGGGCACAGGCGAGCGTGATCCGCTGGGGCGAGGCTCTCGCCCCGACCCACCCGCAGGTTCAGATGGCGGAGCAGGTCGCCAAGGCGGTGAAAGAGAAGAGCGGCGGTCGGCTCGACATCCAAATCTTCGCCAACGGTCAGCTCGGCTCGGGCAAGGACATGATCGAGGCGGTCGCCTCCGGCGCGCTCCAGATGACGACCGACGGCGCCGGTGCGCTCGCAGCCTTCCTTCCGGGCCTGTCGTTGATCGAGGCACCCTGTCTGTGGCGCGACGCCGACCATCTCGCCAAGGTCGCCGCGACGCCGATCTTTTCGAGCCTCAACCAGGATCTCGTGGCCAAGCGTGGCATGCGGATCCTCAAGGTCACCTATTACGGCCGCCGCCATCTGACGACCGGCACGAAGGAGGTCCGCTCCCCCGCCGACATGAAGGGCTTCAAGCTGCGCGTCCCGGGCGTCGACGTCTTCCGTGCCATGGCCGCGGCCTGGGGCGCGGAGGCGACCCCGATCGCCTTCCCCGAGCTCTACCTCGCCCTCAGCCAGGGGGCCGTGGACGGGCAGGAGAACCCGCTGCCGACGATCGAGAGCGCGAAATTCTTCGAGGTGCAGAAGTTTCTGGTGCTCACCGGCCACATCATCACCCCGCGCATGGTGATCGCCAACGACGCCTTCCTGGCGACGCTGCCCGAGGCCGACCGCGCGCTCATCCAGACCGCGCTCGAGGAGGCGGCGGCCTGGCAGGACAAGGAACTGCTGACGCGCGAAGGCGGTCTTCTCGAAACGCTGCGCGGCAAAGGCATGACCGTGATCGAACCGACGCTCGAGGAGTGGCGCAAGCCGGTGCTCGACACCGTCCCCGCGCAATTCGCCGAGCGCTGGGGCGCGGGTAACTTCGAGAAGCTGCAGGCGCTGTGACGGGCCGGCCCGCCGGCCCGAATGGACGGAGGTGGTGGCACCCCATGCTCATGCAGACTGTTCCCCTCTGGACGGATCGCATGCTGCGTGGAGCGGCGGACCTCCTCCTGACGGCTCTGCTCGGCGTGGTCGTCACCGGCGTCGTCTCGCGGCATCTCGGCCACCCGGTCGCCTGGTCGGAGGAACTGGCGCAGTATCTGCTCGTCTGGAAGGGTTTCGTCGGCTGGTGCCTTGCGGCGCGACGGCGCTCGCACATCCGGATCACCGTGATCCTCGACCGGCTGCCACGCCCTGCCCGTCTGGTCGCCGAGGGCGCGATCCAGATCGCCGTCCTCGGCTTCGCGGCGGCGCTCCTCTGGTACGGTACCCCGCTCATCGCGCGCAACTGGGACGTCGAATGGGTGAGCCTGCCGCTCTCGGCCGGCCTCCTTTACGCGCCGATCCCGCTCGCGGCGATCGCGGTCGCGGCGCAGTCGCTCATCGCCCTGCGTGCCGTCCTGCGCGGCGAGGTGCCGACGGGCCCCGCCGAACCGGAGGCGCTGTCGTGATCGAGACCATGGCGCTGATCAGTATCGGCTGGCTCGCGGCGCTGCTGGCAGGCGTCCCGCTCTTCGCCTCCATCGGCCTTGCCGCCTTCGCCTTCGTCGCGATCGCCGGCATCCCGGCCGGCATCGTGCCGCAGAAGATCGCGCAGGCCGCCAATTCCTTTCCGCTCCTGGCCGCCCCGCTCTTCATCCTGATGGGCAGCATCATGAATTCGGCCGGCATCACCGACCGGATCTTTGCCTTCGCGACCGCCTGCGTCGGGTGGCTGCGCGGCGGGCTGTGCCACGCCAACATCCTCGCCAGCGTGATCTTCGCCGGCATGTCCGGCTCGGCCGTCGCCGATGCCGGCGGCGTCGGCACGCTCGAGATCAAGGCCATGCGCAAGGAGGGCTACGACCCAGAGACCGCCGCCGCCATCACCGCGGCCTCCGCCACCATCGGACCGATCATCCCGCCATCGCTGCCGATGGTGATCTACGGCGTTTCCGCCGACGTCTCGATCGGCGCCCTCTTCCTCGCCGGCGTCATTCCGGGCCTTCTGATGGCGGGCAGCCTGATGCTGATGGTCAGCCGCGTGGCACGGCAGCGCAACATGCCGCGCCATCCCTTCCCGGGCCTCGGCGACGTATGGACCGCCTATAAGCGCGCCCACTGGGCGCTGATGACGCCGGTGATCCTGTTCGGCGGACTGATCGGCGGCCTGTTCACCCCGACCGAGGCCGCCGGTATCGCGACGGTCTATGCGCTGATCCTCGGGCTCTTCGTCTATCGTGATTTCGATCTCCGCAAACTGCCGGACATCCTGGCCGAGACGGTCGAAACGACGGGCATCGTGCTCGCGCTCGTGATGACGGCGGCGGCCTTTGCCTGGTGTCTGTCGATCTCGCAGCTCCCGCAGACGGTCGCCCCGATGATCGTCGACATCGTCGGCCATCCGCTCGTCTTCCTGCTCGCCGTCAACGTCCTGCTGCTGTTCGTCGGCTGCTTCATGGAGGCGCTCGCCGCCATGCTGATCCTGATCCCGATCCTGACGCCGGCCGCCGCGGCCTTCGGCATCGATCCGGTTCAGTTCGGGCTGATCTTCGTGCTCAACCTGATGATCGGTACCGTGACCCCGCCCGTCGGCGTCGTCCTGTTCGTCACCGCGCGGATCGCCCGGATCAGCTTCGAGAGCATGTCGCGCGCCATCGTACCCTGGCTGATCCCGCTCCTCGCCGTCCTTGTCGCGATCACGCTGTGGCCGCCGCTGACGACCTTCCTGCCCAACCTTTTCATCCCACGTTGATCCCAGTCGAGAGTCCGGTTTCATGTCCGATTATCAATCCCTGCTCAGCGGCATCTTCAGCGCCCTCGTCACGCCGTTCCGTCATGACGGTCAGATCGACATCGACGCGCTCTCGACGCTCGCCGAATTCCAGATCAGGCAGGGCGTCCATGGTTTTTACGTCGGCGGCTCGACCGGCGAGGCGGCGCTTCAGAGCGTCGCCGAGCGGCGCGCCGTGATCACGGCCTTTGCCGAGGCGGTCGACGGCCGCCGTCCCCTCATCGCCCATGTCGGCGCGATCGCGACCGATGATTCCATCGCCCTTGCCGAAACAGCGGCGGACGCGGGCTACACGGCGATCTCGGCGATTGCGCCCTATTACTACGAGTTCCGGCGCTCGGACCTCCTGAACCATTACGACCTTCTGGCGAACGCCACGCCCCTGCCGCTGATCATCTACAACTTCCCGCAGAAGATGCCGAAGCCGTGGAACCTCGCCGAGCTTCTCTCGATGCTCGACCATCCGAAAATCATCGGCGTCAAGCACACCTCGCAGAACCTCTACCAGCTCGAACGCCTCAAGCAGGCGGCTCCACGGTCACTGATCTTCAACGGCTTCGACGAAATGTTCGTCGGCGGCATGGCGATGGGCGCCGACGGAGCGATCGGCACAACCTACAACTTCATGGGCGACATCTTCGTCGCCGCCTATGAGGCCGCCCGGCGGGGCGACTTCGCGGCCGCCCTGACGCTCCAGACGCGCGCCAACCACGTCATCGACGTGCTGCTCGACGTCGGCGTCATCCCCGGCACCAAGGCCTTCCTCAAGCACCTCGGTGTGGATTGCGGCGTCTGCCGCGCCCCCTTCCGCGCACTTTCGGCAAAGGAGGAGGCCAAGGTGGTCGCCTGTATCGAGACCCATCTCGCGGCACGGGGCAGCACGACCATGCCGCAACCTGATCGGGAGCAGTGAATGCGGGAGCCGTCATCCATGGCCGGGAAGATCAAGAGCCTCGGGCGGGCGCCCGCGCTCCACCAGTCCGTCCAGGCCGCCCTGAAACAGTTCATCCTCGACAACGACCTGCGCACCGGTGATCCCCTTCCGCCGGAAGCGACGCTCGCGCGCCAGCTCGGCGTCGGCCGCAACTCCGTTCGCGAGGCGATCAAGGCACTGGAGTCGCTCGGCTTTCTCGAGACACGGCGCGGCATCGGCGTTTTCGTCGGCGCCTTCACGCTCGAGCCGCTGATGGAGCAACTGCCCTTCTCGATGAGCGGCAGCCTGCATGACCTTCGCGATGTGCTCGAACTGCGCCAGGCGCTGGAGGTGTCGCTGATCGAAAAGGTCGTCGGTCGCATCGACGAGGAGAACCTCGCCGAGCTGCGGGCAATCGTCGCCGCGATGGGGGCAAAGGCGCAAGCCGCGCAATCCTTCTCCGAGGAGGACCGCGCCTTTCACAAATCCCTGTTCCGATCCCTCGGCAACACGCTCTTGATGAACCTGATCGACACGTTCTGGACCGTGTTCCACCACGCCTCGGGCCGGGCCCAGCTCGGCACGACGGACCCCGTCGCGACCTGGCGCGACCATGCCGCGATCGTCGAAGCGGTCGCCAACCACGATCTCGCCGCCGCTCGTGAAAAGCTCGACCGGCACTATGCCGACATCGCGACGCGCATCGCCTCGAACGGCCCGCTGAGCTGAGGGCGCGAGCGGGGCCGAACGCGGCGGTCAGTGCGTCGCGTCGGGCATCGAGGCCTTCTTGCGATCGATGTAGTCGCGCAGCGCCTCGTCGATGCCCGGATCGATCGCCGGCGCCTCGTAATCGGCCAGCATCTTCTTCCAGATCTTGTTGGCACGCTGCGCGGCGTCGAGCCGACCCTCCGCTTCCCATTGCTCGACCGAATTGTTGTCGGCGACGTTGGAGCGGTAGAAGGCGGTCTCGAAATTCGCCTGCGTATGGGCGCAGCCGAGGAAATGTCCGCCCGGCCCAACCTCCCGGAACGCGTCCATCGCCTGGCCGTTCTCGGAGAGATCGACGCCCTTGGCGAGCACATGCATGGCGCCGAGCTGGTCGAAGTCGAGGATGAACTTTTCATACGAAGCCGACAGACCGCCTTCGAGCCAGCCAGCCGAGTGCAGCACGAAGTTCGCGCCGCCGAACATGGTCGGCATCAGCGTCTGGGCGCTCTCATAGGCTGCCTGCGCATCCGGGATCTTCGAGGCGCAGAGCGAGCCGCCGGTGCGGAACGGCATCTTCATGCGCCGCGCGAGCTGGCCCGCCCCGAAGATCGCCAGCGCCGCCTCCGGGGTGCCGAAGGTCGGCGCACCCGACTGCATCGACAGGGTCGAGACGAAGGTGCCGAAAATGGCCGGCGCACCGGGACGCACGAGCTGCACGAAGGAGGTGCCGGCGAGAACCTCGGCCAGAACCTGCGTCAGGGTCGCGGCGATCGTCACCGGGCTCATGGCGCCGGAGAGGATGAAGGGCGTGATGATGCAGGCCTGGTTGTTCTGGGCGTAGACATCGGCCGCGCCGAGCATGGTGTTGTCCCACACCATCGGCGAATTGGCGTTGATCAGGCTGGTGCAGACCGTGTTCTGCTGGATGAAGTCCGCGCCGAACAGGATTTCCGCCAGTTTCACCGTGTCGAGGGCACGCTCCGGCGCGGTCACCGACCCCATGAAGGGTTTGTCGGAATACCGCATATGGGCATAGACCATCTCGAGATGGCGCTTGTTGACCGGCAGGTCGACCGGCTCGCAGACGGTTCCGCCCGAATGGTGGATGTAGGGCGTCATATAGGCGAGCTTCACGAAGTTCTGGAAATCCTCGATCGTGCCGTAGCGGCGGCCACGATCAATGTCGTGCACGAAGGGCGAGCCGTAGTTCGGGGCGAAGACCGTGTTCTTGCCGCCGATCACGACATTGCGCTCGGGATTGCGCGCGTGCTGGACATATTCGGACGGCACCGTCGAGATCAGCTTGCGCGCGAGACCGCGGGGAAAATGCACCCGCTCGCCGCGCACGTCGCAGCCGGCGTCCTTGAGGAGCGTCAGCGCCCGAGGGTAGTCGCGGAAGTCGATGCCGATTTCCTCCAGCAGCGTCTCGGCATTGTGTTCGATCGTCTGCATGCCCTCTTCCGACAACACGTCGGTGAGGGGAATGTTGCGGGTGATGTAGGGAATGGACGCGCCGGCCCGCTGGGACCGCGCCGCCCGGCGGGCATCCCGGCCGCGCCGTGCTTCCTTGACTTCCGATCCGTCCGCCATGGCGTTTCTCCCGCTTCGTCGGAGCGACCGGCTCGAATGAGCCGAACGCATCGATCCATGAGCGGATTAGATAGGCGATCGGGCGGACAGGTCACGTCCCACCGCGAAGAACTCTTGCCTCATTCCGCCATCAACGGCGGATTGAAGACAGGCCCGTGGCGTCACCCGAAAGAGCGCTGCACGAAGGCGCCACCAAAGGCGAGCCCCTCCTGGTCGATACCGTGGCCAAGCCCACGGCTGACGTGGAAGGTCACCGGGATGTCGAGCGAGGCAAGACCCTGGAAAGAGAAGAAAAGAGCCTCGTGCGGGATCACCTGATCCTGATCGCCATGCACGAGGAAGACGGGCGGCCGGGACCGGATCTCGGGCTTCATGACGGCGGGTTGCTGCCCCTCGGGCGCGACCAGCACACCGGAAAAGGCGAGGATCCCCGCCGGCTGCACGGCACGCCGCGGCCCGACATGCAGGCTCATCATCGCGCCCTGCGAGAAGCCGACGAGAACGAGCGATCCACCGTCGAGGCCGAGCCGGTCGAGTTCCTCGTCCAGAAAGGCGTCGAGCACCGGTCGTGCGGCCTCGACACCGCGCCAGCGCTCATGCGGATCGCGGAAGGTGAGCCCGAACCATTGCCGGCCATAGGGCGCGCCCCCGCAGGGCTCGGGCGCATGCGGCGAGACGAAGGCGGCGTCCGGCACCAGCGACTGCCAGGCCTTGCCGAGGTCGATCAGATCATTGCCGTCGGCACCGTAGCCGTGGAGGAAGACGACCAGCTGCTTCGCGGTGCCGGACAGCGGAGCCAATCGCGGACCATCGAGCCTCGTCATGGCAATCCTCCGTTTTCGAGCGCGGCGGCACGCCCATCTTTCACCGCCGCGTAGTAGGCGAAGAGCAGACGCGCCGCAACGCCGCGCCAGGGCCGCCAGGCCTGCGACATCCCATCGAGACCCACCGTGGTCGGCCGGTTCGCAAGACCGAAGGCGAGGCGCGCCCCTTCCTGCAGGGCGAGATCACCGGGCGCGAAGCCGTCCGCATGACCGAGGCAGAACAGGAGATAGATGTCGGCGGTCCACGGACCGATGCCGTGGATGGCGGTGAGGTGCCGCGCCGCGTCCGCCGCCGAAAGCCCGTCGAGCGAGGCGAGGGCGAGCCGGCCATCGAGGACAGCCGCCGCGACCGCCCTGAGCGTCCGGATTTTCGGCGTGGACAGGCCCGCGCGGCGATAGGCGTCGTCATCGGCCGAGGCGAGCGTCTCGGGCTTCAGCGGGGCGAGATGCACCCTCACCCGCGCCTCGATCGCCCGCGCGCTCGCAACCGAGACCTGCTGGGCGATGATGATCGAAACGAGCCCTTCGAACCCGGCGGGTTGCAGCCTCAGGGGCAGAGTGCCGGCGGCGGCATGGATCCGGCCGAATCGCGGTTCGCAGGCGACGAGGGCCGCGAGGCCCGCGGCGAGGTCGTCTTCAGTCGCGATGACAGCAGGTGGCATGACCCCTGGCGGTGTGTGGCCCTCGCCTCGGTGATGGACCGGGCAGAGGGTACGGTCAACCGCGCGGATCGAGCCGCGGCGGCACCGGCGCCATCAGGCGCGACAGCGCGAGGGCCGGATCAGCCATCGGCTGGTCAACCGCCTCCTCCTCGACCACCGGTTCCGGCTCGCCGGCGCTCAGCGCCCGGCCGACGAGGGCGAGGAAATAGCCGAGCTGGACGGCAAAAGCCGAGGCCAGAAGCATCAGGGCCGTTTCGCCGAAGGACCAGCCGAGGACAATCAGGGTGACCGCGAGGCAGGGCAGCGCCAGGGTGACGAGCACGACGAAGCGCCCGATCCCGAGCCGAAGCCCGGCCATGGCGCCCAGCAAGACGATACCGGCCAGAAGCGGGTACATGTCGTCCTCCACCTGCGGCAGGATAGCCGGCAACCGTTAAGACAATCTTAAGGGTTGCCCGGACCGCGACCGGTCCGGCATGTCGGGACGGTACGGGGCGGAGTCTTACCGCTCCCTGAAAGCCCGGGACCATTGATCGGTCATAGGCTTAACGAAATAACTCAGCACGCTGCGCTCCCCCGTCTGGATGAAGACGTCGGCGGGCATGCCGGGAATCATGCGGTGGGTGGCGATCTTTTCCGCCTCGCCCGGATCGAGCGCAAGGCTGATGCGGTAGGTAGCAGCGCCGGTGCGCGGATCGGTTTCGACATCGGGCGAGACGAACACGACATGGGCCTTGGATTCCGGAGTCGTCTTCTGGTCGAGCGCCGAGAAGCGGACCACGGCGGCCTGGGTCTCATGCACCTGATCGATGAAATGGGGTTCGATATGGGCCTCGATCATCAGCTTGTCGCCCTGCGGCACGATCTGGAGCAAGGGCTCGCCCGTCTGGATGACCGCGCCGGGAGTGTTGACCTTCAGCTGATGCACGCGCCCGTCGATCGGCGCCCGCAGTTCGACGCGCCGCAGCTTCGCCTGGGCGGCGAAGCGGCGCTCCTCGAGATCGGCGATCGCCTCCTGTGTCTCGCGGAACTCCTTGGCGATCTCGGTGTTTGCGGTGTTCGTGGTCTGGACGATCTGCAGTTCGGTCTCGCTGATCTGGGCCTTCGCCCGCGCGATCTGCGCCGTGATTTCGCCCTTGCGCGCGGTGAGGCTCGCCGCGGTCTGGCGCGCCTCGTTGACCCGCGACAGGCTGGCGAAGCCCTTGGTGAGCAGGGCTTCGAGCTGCTCGAGTTCGCTGGCAGCGATGCGGGACTGATCCTCCGCCGCCGCGAGCTGGGCATTGAGGCCGACGATCTCGGCCTCGATCTGCAGGATGCGTTCGCGCAGCTGCGCCGCCTCGCCGAGACGCGTGCGCTGGCGTGCCTCGAGCACCGCGGCCTCGGCCGACATGCTGGAGGTATCGGCGGGCTCGGGTCGATCGACCGCCCCGCGCAGGCCGAGCCCGTCGTCGACCATCGGCGTACCGTCGCGCTCGGCCAGAAGCCGTTCGCGCTTGGCCTGCATGCCCTTGAGCTTGATCTCGATGATCTCGAGTTCGGCACGCGTCGTGGTGTCGTCGAGGGCGAGAAGAACGTCACCCTTCTTCACCCGATCCCCATTCTTCACGCGAACTTCGGAGACGAGACCGCCATCGGGATGCTGGATCACCTTGGCGCTGCCATCGACGACGAGCTTGCCATGGGCGACGACCGCGCCGGCAATGGTGGCGAAGGTGCCCCAGCCCAGAACGAGCGCGACGAAACCGAGTGAAAGGAAGAGCCCGCGCCGCACGAGCGCGCCCGATCCCTCAATGACCGCGGCTTCGGCACTGGTCAGATCGTCGGGCGTGGGGACCGGAGCCGACGCTGCAGGCGTCGCGGGACCGGCGGGGAGAGCGGAGCGGAGGGATGACATCGCCATGGATCGCCTCACGCCACCGAAACAGAGCCGGGCCGCGCCATCGCCGCCTCGGGATTGGCCACCGCCTTGCGGAGGACGAAATCCTTCTGGCCGAAGGGCCCCTGCGTTCCGTCCCGCAGGACGAGCACGAGATCGACCTCGGCAAGCGCACTCGGTCGATGCGCCATGACGATCACGATGCCCTTGCGGGCGCGGACGGCCCTGATCGCCTGCGCGAGGCTCATCTCGCCATCGGCGTCGAGATTGGCGTTGGGCTCGTCGAGGACGACGAGGAAGGGATTGCCATAAAGCGCCCGTGCGAGACCGATGCGCTGGCGCTGGCCACCGGACAGGGCGATGCCCTGGGCGCCGACTCGCGTGTCATAGCCTTGCGGAAGGCGCAGGATCATGTCGTGCGCGCCAGCGGCATGGCCGGCGGCGACGATCTGCTGCGACGTCGCGCGCGGATCGAACCGCGAGATGTTTTCGGCGATCGTGCCGTCGAAGAGTTCGACCGACTGGGGCAGGTAGCCGATGTGGCGGCCGAGCGCGACGCTGTCCCATTGCTCGAGCGCCGCGCCGTCGAGACGGATGTCGCCGCTCGTGGCCGGCCAGACGCCGACGAGGGCACGGGCGAGCGTCGACTTGCCGGCGGCGCTCGGACCGATCACCGCGAGACCGTCGCCGGCCTCGAGCACGAAGGTGATGTTGCTCAACGTCGGGGTCTTGGTGTTCGGCGGACCAATCCCGAGATTGGCGACCTCGAGAATGCGGGACGGCGGCGGCAGGTTGGTGCGCGTCGGACGGGGTGCCGACAGGATCTTTTCGAGGCGCGCACGCGACTGGCGGAAGGCGATGAAGCCTTTCCAAAGGCCGAGCGCCTGTTCGACGGGCGCAAGCGCCCGCGCGGTGATCACCGAGGCCGCGATCATCACGCCGCCGGTTGCCTGCCCCTCGAGCACGAGAAAGGCGCCGACGGCGAGGATGGCGGATTGCAGAAACAGACGAAAAGCCTTGGTTGAGGCCGAGATGCCGCTCGTCGCGTCGTTGCTCGTCACCTGCTCGACCGAGGTGGCGGCATGGGCCGCCATCCAGCGTTCGCGGATCGTGCCGGTCATGCCGAGTGCATGCATCGCCTCGACATTGCGCAGCGCGCCGTCGGTGAGACTGTTGCGATAGCCGGCCGTCGAGGAGGCGCGTTTGGCCGGGCCCTTCGAGACGATGTCGGTGACGATGGTGAGGACGATCACGACCATGGCGCCGGCGACCGCCAGAAGCCCCAGAAGCGGATGCAAAAGAAAGACGGCGCCGAGATAGAGCGGCATCCAGGGTAGATCGAAGAAAACCGTCGGGCCCGGCCCGCCGAGGAAGGAGCGGACGGCGTCGAGATCGCGCACCGCCTGCTGGCCGTCATGTTCGGCGCGGCGCGAGCGATAATCGTCGACCATGGCGTCGAAGACCGCGGCCCGCAAATGCCGGTCCGTCTTGAGGCCGACCCGCGCCAGAACGCGGGCACGCAGGCCATCAAGATAGGCCATGAAGGCGAAGAGAATGACGATGAGGAGGGTCAGGGCGACGAGCGTCGCCTCGCTGCGGCTGTTCAGCACGCGGTCATAGACCTGCAGCATGAAGAGCGGACCGGTCAGCATCAGAAGATTGATGATCGCGCTGATCACGGCGGTCGCGACGAGTTCGCGCCTGGCGGAACCGGTCGCGAGCGACAGAATCGATTGAGTGGCGGTCGGAACCATGACTCTGTTGCCCACGGACGCAGTACTGACGGCAGCGATCGTCGGTTTGACGGTCGGTAAGAACCGTCGCAGCAACTCGTTATTTTTCTGTTTCCCATAATCGGCATTGAGGTGCTGCAATGTGGAGGCGACGTCACCGGATAGAAGGGCGTTCTCCGGTATTCCGGACACGGCACGTAGATTATTCGGCAAGCCGTCGGCGCTGCGATATGCTCATGGCAACGATCACGCACAGCGGCTCGCGATGACGGGCGGAGGAGTTTTTGTGGTGTCTGGGAAGACGGTTGTTGTGACGGGTGGTGCGGGGTTCATCGGGTCTGCGGTTGTTCGCAAGCTGATCCGGGAGACGGGGCATCGTGTGGTGGTTTTGGACAAGCTGACCTATGCGGGCAACCTCGCCTCGCTCGCGCCGGTGTCGAATGATCCGCGCTTTTCGCTCGAGCGGGTCGACATCGCCGATGCGGAGGCCGTGCGCGGCGTGTTCGAGGCGGCGAAGCCCGATGTCGTGATGCATCTCGCCGCCGAAAGCCATGTCGATCGCTCGATCGACGGGCCGGACGACTTCATCCGCACCAACATCGTCGGCACCTATGTCCTGCTCCAGGCAGCGCTCCGCCACTGGCGCGCCCTGCCGGAGGGGGCGGCGCGCGAGGCCTTTCGCTTCCACCACATCTCCACCGACGAGGTCTATGGCTCGCTCGGCCCGGACGGCTTCTTCACCGAGACCACGGCCTATGCGCCGACCTCGCCCTATTCCGCCTCCAAGGCCAGTTCCGACCATCTGGTGCGCGCCTGGCACCACACCTATGGCCTGCCCACCCTCGTCACCAACTGCTCCAACAATTACGGGCCCTATCACTTCCCCGAAAAACTCATCCCACTGATGATCATCAACGGCCTCGAGGGGCGGCCCCTGCCGGTCTACGGCTCCGGCCTCAACATCCGCGACTGGCTCTATGTCGACGACCATGCCGACGCCCTGATCAGCGTCGCCGAGCGCGGCGTGCCGGGCGAGACCTACAACATCGGCGGCCATAACGAGATGACCAATCTCGACGTCGTGCGCCGCATCTGCGCCCTCCTCGACGAGATGGCGCCCGATCCAGCTGGCCCGCGCGAGCGCCTCATCACCTATGTCAAGGACCGGCCCGGCCATGATGCGCGCTATGCCATCGACGCCGACAAGATCGGCCGCGAGCTCGGCTGGACGCCGAAGGAGACCTTCGACACGGGCCTGCGCAGGACCGTGCGCTGGTATCTCGACAATCGCAGCTGGTGGCAGGACATCCGCTCCGGCGTCTATCGCGGCGAGCGCCTCGGCCTCGGCTGAGCCGCGTCTCCCGGCACCTTCCCTGGGCACCCCACGCCGGAGAATGGCGCCCTGCCCGACAGTCTTGCCCGAAGTCCTTGCCCGACATCCTTGCCCGACAGTCTTGCACGAGGTTCCTGCACGATGAACAGCGCCGCAGCCAACACCGCCCAGCCCGCGCCGGCCGCTCCCGCCGCGCCCGCTCCGGCTTCCCTCTTCGCGCCGACCGCGCTCGCCGGCGTCGTGATCTTCACGCCGCGCCGCCACGGCGATGCGCGCGGCTTCTTCGTCGAGACCTATAACCGCGCGACCTTCCGCGACCACGGCATCGATCTCGAGTTCGTCCAGGACAACCATTCCCTCTCCGCGACCGTCGGCACCCTGCGCGGCCTGCACTTCCAGCTCCACCCGCGCGCCCAGGCCAAGCTCGTGCGCGTCATCCGTGGCAGCATCCTCGACGTCGCCGTCGACATCCGCCATGGCAGCCCCACCTTCGGCCGCCACGTCGCCGTCGAGCTCTCCGCCAGCAATGGCCGCCAGCTCCTCGTCCCCGTCGGCTGCGCCCATGGCTTCGTCACCCTCGAGCCCGACACCGAGGTCGTCTACAAGGTCACCGACCTCTATTCCCCCGAGCATGATCGCGGCCTCGCCTTCGACGATCCCGCCCTCGCCATCGCCTGGCCCCTGCCCCCCGGCGGACCCACCCTCTCCGCCAAGGACAGGACCCATCCCCGCCTCGCCGACCTCCCCGTCTGCTTCGGCCCCGACGGCGGAGCCCCGCGATGAGCGCGACGATGAGCGCGACGATGAGCGACGCCGGATCGACGGCCGCACCCCTGCGCCTGCTCGTCACCGGCCGCGCCGGGCAGGTCGCCCTCGCGCTCGCCGAGCGTGCGGCGGCAGCCGGCCATGTCGTCCTTCCCCTCGCCCGCCCCGAGGTCGACCTCGCCGCCGATGCGGATACCCTCGCCAGGGCGTTCGCCACCGCGATCGCTGATCATCGGCCCGACGCCGTCATCAGCGCCGCAGCCTTCACCGCCGTCGATCTCGCCGAGAGCGAGGAGCAGGCGGCGCTCGCGATCAACGCCACGGCGCCCGGCCTTCTCGCCCGCGCCGCCGCCGACCACGGCCTGCCCGTCCTGCATCTGTCCACCGACTACGTCTTCGACGGCACCCTCGACCGGCCCTATCGCGAGGATGACCCCGTCAATCCCCTCTCCGCCTATGGCCGCACCAAGCGCGCCGGCGAGATCGCCGTCGCCGCCGCGAACCCCGACCACGCCATCCTGCGCACCGCCTGGGTCTACAGCCCCTTCGGCAAGAACTTCGTGAAGACCATGCTCCGCCTCGGCGAGACCCGCTCCGAGGTCGGCGTCGTCGCCGACCAG
>JBKDKQ010000025.1:0-2343 GCA_046344875.1 Labrys sp. (in: a-proteobacteria)
GGTGCCTCGTCCGGCATTGGCGAGGCACTGGCGTTGGCGATGGCGGCGCAGGGCACGCACGTGGTGCTTGTGGCGCGCTCGGTGGATCGGCTGACGGCCCTCGCGGCGCGTATCGAGAGCGCGGGAGGCCGGGCGACCGTACTGCCGGCGGACCTCGCGGGCCCTGGCGCGGCGAAGAGGTTGTTCGACGAGGTCGAACGGCGCGGCTTGCCGGTGGACACGCTGGTGAACAACGCGGGCTTTGGCTTCTACGGGCCGTTCGAGAACGAGGACCCCGCCCACCTTTCCGCGATGCTGCAGGTGAACGTCGTCGCGCTGACAGAGCTGACACGTCTGTTCGCACCGTCGCTGCTCGCGCGTCGCGGCGCGATCCTCAATGTGGCCTCAACGGTGGCGTTCCAGCCGTCGCCGTACATGTCGGCCTACGGGGCCACGAAGGCCTTCGTACTGTCGTTCACCGAGGCCTTGTGGGCCGAGTACCGCGGGCGCGGGTTGCACGTCGCCGCTGTGTGTCCGGGCCCGGTCGAGACGCCCTTCATCGACGCGATGGGCGCGGGCGTTCGCTCGACGGCGGTGTTCAAGATGCCGCTCCCCGTGGACGCGGTGGTGCAGGCGTGTCTCCGCGCGCTCGACGGCAAGAGCCCGACGCGCATCGTGGGGCTCGTGAACTGGCTGCTGGCGCAGACGAGCCGCTTCTCGCCCAGGGCCGTCACCGCTCTCGTCAGCGCGGCGATGTTTGCGCCCCCATCGAAGTCGACATTGTCGGCGTCCACCTCTGGGGACTCATCGTGAACCGCAGGCGTCCCGATCAACCCCAGCGCCCGACTCGCCTTCGGAGCACAGCACTGCTCGGGGGTGCCGCTGCGGAGCGGAGTGCCGGAGGCTGGACCGCCCATTGCCGTATGCGTGTAGAGCCGCAGTTGTAATAAATGTTCGAATTGTGACCCCTATCGGCCCGTCCGCGCCCCCTCTAACGAAGTGACTTTTCGCGTGTCGACAACGCGGACCCCGGCCTCAATTGGGGCCTGGGCCCCGCACTGAAACGCAGATGTTCTGGGAGAAGCGCCATGATGGCTCGTTTCGGCGCGGTGGTGCTTGTGCTGCTGGTTGGCCTGATGCCGCGTCTCGGGCAGGCAGGCGCGCCGTTGCAAGCGCGGTCGCCCGTCATCTCCACCGGGCAGGACCGGTGCTATGCGCTGACCGGCGAGGCGATCACCTGCCCGACGCGCGGCCTGCCACTCGCGGGGCAAGATGCGGCGCATCCCGGCCACCTCGCCATCTATCGTGACAATGGGGACGGCACCGTCAGCGAGCGGGTGACTGGCCTGCAATGGGCCAAGGCCCCGAGCGCGCCGATGGTCTTTGCGGAAACGGCAGCCTACGCCCGCCAAAGCCGCCTCGGCAGCTATTCCGATTGGCGCGTTCCCACAATCCGCGAACTCTACACGCTGATCGATTTTCGCGGCGGCTTCATGGGCGATCCGGCGACTGGCCTGCTGCCGGTTTCGTGGACACGCAGTTAAGCTAATCCCACCTTCCGTTCGAACTCAATCGGGCTGACGTAGCCGATGGTCGAGTGCCGTCGGACAGCATTGTAGAACCTCTCGATGTAATCGAACACGTCCGCACGCGCCTCGTCACGCGTCCGGTAAACCTTACCCCTGGTCCGCTCGGTCTTCAGGGATGAGAAGAAGCTTTCCATGGCGGCGTTGTCCCAGACGTTGCCGGATCGGCTCATCGAGCAGACGACGCCGTTGTCGGCCATCAGCTTCTGGAACTGCTCGCTGGCGTACTGGCTGCCCTGGTCCGAGTGATGCATCAGTTCCTGGGGTCGACCACGTCGCCACAGCGCCATCATCAGTGCATCGGTCACGAGCTGCGATGTCATCTGGCTGCTCATCGACCATCCGACGATACGTCGCGAGAACAGATCGAGCACCACCGCGAAGTACAGCCAGCCCTCGTGCGTCCAGATGTACGTGAAGTCCGCGACCCAACGTTGGTTCGGTGCTGTCGCTTCGAACTGCCTATCGAGCAGGTTGGGCGCGATCGCGTGCTCGGGGCGCAAACCATGATCGAACGGCAGTCGGCGCCGCTTGCTGCGGGCCTGCAGGCCCGCAGCAAGCATGAGCCGTGCAACGCGGTGCACGCCGCAGCGATAACCCAGGGCGCGAAGATCACGCCAGACGCGCGGGCTGCCGTACGTCCGATCGCTCTCCTCGAAGCTCGCCCGAACCTGCACCGTGAGATGTCGGTTGTCGCGACTGCGCTGGCTCTCAGGCCGCTTCAGCCAGTCGTAGAACCCGCCACGCGAGACACCGAGAGCCTCGCACAACTCGCTCG
>JBKDKQ010000026.1:0-75639 GCA_046344875.1 Labrys sp. (in: a-proteobacteria)
AGCCGCCCGCGCCCGAAGTCTTCATCCCGGCAAACCCCGCGCGGTCGGCTTCGCCACCCCGACCCGCTACGCCGCCCGCGCTGGCCCTACGACCGGCCATGCACTAACATTCCAACCGGACCACTCGATGGGGGCCGATCATCACGCCGGGGTAGTTCGGCAGGACCTTTTTCATTTCCTCGATCCAGATATTCTGGTTCGTGGCGGTCGCGGCGGCAGACAGGATCGCGACCTCGCCCTTGCCGTCCGGCAGATTATCGGCCGCCATCTTCACGCACATATTGCCGATGAGCGCGTTTGAGGAGGGATTAAGGTGCATGGAACGGCCTTCCGGCGCGACACCCGAATCCCAGGAAATGACGGTGATGCCGCGTTCCTGCGCCTTCTTCAGAGCTGGAACGAGCGCATCCTTGTCATTGGCTGAAATGGCGATCGCGTTGACCTTTTGGGCGATCAGCGCGTTGATCACCTCGATCTGTCCTTCCGCGGTCGTACTGGTCGGGCCGGTATAGATGACCTCGACATTGCCCAGTTCCTTGGCAGCCTCCTGTGCACCCTTGTTGGCGGCTTCGAAGAAGCCGATGCCCAGCGCCTTGACGACGAGGGCGATCTTGACGGTCTCGGCGCTGGCAGGAGCCGTCGCCAAAGTCAGTGCTGCGGCCGTTGCAACGGCCAGTCTGCGAATACGGGACATGAAAATCCTCCCTGGATATTCCCGTTAACACCGCCGCCGACCAGCCAAGGCACACCTCTTGGGCGAAACCTCAGGCGACCGCCGTCGATTCCTCTCCCGCCACGTCGTGCTTTTGCGCAGCGATGATCAGTGTGATGCCCGCGTCCTCGATCATCCGCCGCGCTTCATCCGGGATGCCCTCGTCGGTGACGATCGTGGATGCGCGGTTCAGCGGGCAGAGGATCAGGCTTGAGCGGTTTCGAAACTTCGAGCTGTCGACCATCAGCACGAGCTCATCAGCCTGCCGCATGAGACGCTGCTCTGACTGAATGATCAGGCTGTCCTGCTCCATGATCCCGAGCGAGGACACACCGCGCGCGCCCATGAAGAAGCGCCGCGCCGAGAAATGGGCGATGCCGTCGCTCTCAAAGGGCGACAGAATGATGTTTTGTTCGCGATAGATCGCGCCCGCGGGCAAAACGACCGTGCATTTTGAATGTTTGACCAGATGTTCTGCAATCGGGAACGAGTTTGTCAGGACCTGCAGCCGCAGGCCGTTGAGAAAGTGAACCATCTGGAACGTGGTCGTTCCGCCATTGATGATGATGGCGTCTCCGTCCTCGCAGAGTTTCACGGCTTCGCGGGCAATCGCTCGTTTTTGGGCGATATTGATCGTCTCATCGATATGGAAGGGCCGCGCCGCCAGCGTGCCAATCGGCTGCGGGCGCAACGATTCTGCACCGCCGCGCACTTTTCTGAGCAGTCCGCGCAGGGCGAGATCGGCAATGTCACGCCGGATCGTTGCCTCTGACGCGCCCGTCATATCCACCAGGTTCTGAATGGTGATGACTGGGCGCTCCTGCACGGCGCTCAAAATCAGCCTTTGTCTTTCAAGTTCATGCATCGTGAGGTCCTTCCTGCTTTGGTAGCGTTCGATTTGATCAGATGTCAATCAGATAAAATCAAAATATGTCATGATGCGATGCAAAATGACCAAAAATGATGCTTGGTGATTGACAGTGACGGTTTTGGCGCGGCATACAGACGGTGATGTGAGATTGGGAAGGCCGTTCGCGTCGCGGTGTCCGCAAGAGTGCGGCCACTAAACGTGAAGATGGCCTGTAGGGAGTCGACTGATGGTGCAGGCGCGCGCGGGCGAGCGACTGGAGAGCCGGTGGGACGAAGAACTGGCCGCCACGTTTGATGAACCGAGCCTCCTTCTCTACCGCTCGAATCTCCTGGGATCTGACAAACGCATAACCAATTTCGGTGGCGGCAACACATCCGCCAAGATTGTTCATGCGGATCCGCTCACGGGCGAGGATGTCACCGTGCTCTGGGTCAAGGGGTCCGGCGGCGATGTGGGATCGATGAAGCTCGACGGCTTCGCCACGCTCTATCTCGATCGCATCGAGCGTCTGAAGGGGCGTTATCGCGGTCCCGACCATGAAGATGAAATGGTCGGCTACCTGCCACATTGCACCTTCGACCTTAACCCGCGGGCCGCCTCTATCGATACGCCGCTGCATGCCTATCTGCCTTACCGGCACGTCGACCACATGCATCCGGACGCGGTAATCGCCATTGCCGCGACGGCCAGCAGCGAGGTGCTGACGAAAACGATCTACGGCAACGAGATCGGCTGGCTGCCATGGCGGCGGCCTGGTTTCGAACTTGGGCTCCAACTGTCGCGCTTTGCCGAGCATAACCCGCAGGCGAAAGGCGTTGTTCTCGAAAGCCATGGTCTGTTCACCTGGGGCGACAGCGCGAAGGATTGCTACGAGACGACGCTGTCGATCATCAACAGGGCGATCGACTTTTTCGCCGCGCACGAGGTTGCCGGCGCGGCCTTTGGTGGTGCGGACAGAGTGGCGCTTGAGCCTGCGGCGCGGCGATCGATTGCGGCCCGCCTGATGCCGGCTATCCGTGCGCTGATCGCCGCCGACGAAAAGAAGGTCGGCCATTTCGACGACAGCGCGGCCGTGCTCGAATTTGTCAATTCGGCGCATCTTCGCTCATTGGCGGCACAGGGGACATCCTGCCCCGATCATTTCCTTCGCACGAAGATTCGGCCACTTGTTGTCGATCTTGATCCGGGAGCCGAGAACCTTGACGCCGTGGTGAAGGGGCTCTCTGGTGCAATCGCGGCCTACCGCGATGATTATCGCGCCTATTACCAACGCTGCCGGCGGGATAACTCGCCCGCGATCCGGGATCCAAACGCGGTCATTTATCTTGTGCCCGGCGTCGGGATGATCAGTTTTGCGCGTGACAAGGCGACTGCGCGCATCGCAGGCGAGTTCTATGTCAACGCGATCAACGTGATGCGCGGCGCGAGCACGGTCGACCGCTATGTCGGGCTGCACGAGCAAGAAGCGTTCGACATTGAATACTGGCTTCTTGAGGAAGCCAAACTTGCGCGCATGCCGAAACCCAAATCGCTTGCTGGTCGTATCGCGCTGGTAACAGGGGGAGCAGGCGGCATTGGGCGGGCGATTGCGGGCAAGCTCTTGTCCGAAGGAGCCTGTGTGGTTCTGGCGGATATTGATCAGACCGCGCTGGACGAGACCGAGGCAGCCTTCGTGCGCGTTTTCGGCGCGGACGTGGTTCGCACTGTCCGCTTCGACGTGACGGACGAAGTAGCCGTCGCCGACGGCTTTGCTGCAGCCGTCGGCGCGTTTGGCGGGCTCGACATTCTTGTCTCCAATGCCGGGATCTCGTCTTCAGCGCCGATCGAGGAGACGAGCGTCGCGATGTGGGACCGCAACATCAACATTCTCGCCAAGGGTTACTTCCTCGTCTCGCGCGAAGCCTTCCGCCTGATGCGCAACCAGGCGCTGGGCGGCTCCGTCGTCTTCATCGCCTCCAAGAATGGCCTGGCTGCATCGCCCAATGCGTCAGCCTATTGCACGGCGAAAGCGGCAGAGATCCACCTGGCCCGTTGCCTGGCTCTGGAAGGCGCGGAAGCTGGCATCCGGGTCAACACGGTCAATCCCGATGCCGTGCTGCGCGGCTCGAAGATCTGGACGGGCGAATGGCGTGAGCAGCGCGCCGCCGCCTACAACATGTCGCCTGATGACCTGGAAGAGCATTATCGCAAGCGCTCGATGCTCAAGCGATCGGTCTTTCCCGAGGACATTGCCGAGGCGGTCTATTTCTTCGCGTCCGATCTTTCCGCGAAGTCGACCGGCAATATCGTGAATGTCGATGCCGGCAACGCCCAGAGCTTTACGCGCTGATGGGTACGCGGTCCTGGCTTCCATCCCGGAATGGCGGCGAACCCGGGATGGTCTGTGAGCGGATGATCGTCGCCGCAGCCATTCAGGCCAAAAGTCTGGGGGAACAAGACAGGATGTCGGGTTTTCAGCGACGTCCTGCCCTTCGACCGGTTCGCTGCGACGCTTTTCAGGCTCCGTCCGCTCACAACCCCGTCTCGTAAAGGTGCCTCATGGTCGATCGTGAAGAATGGCAGCACAAGATCGACGAACACAACAGGGCGCGTCGTGATGCTCTGTCGGCAGATTATGAAGCGCTGGCGCTTCGCCTCGCGAGACGCGGCGTCCATATCGAGGACCTGACCCAGCGTGTCATGGCTTTCACCGTTGCGGTGCCTTCCTGGGGCGTTGGAACCGGCGGCACGCGCTTCGCCCGCTTTCCGGGCGTGGGCGAGCCGCGCGGCATCTTGGAGAAGTTGGATGATTGCGGTGTGATCCAGACGCTGGGGCGGGCGACACCGCGCGTGTCGCTGCATATCCCCTGGGACAAGGCCGACCCTGCCGCCCTGCGTGACAAGGCGGCGGCGCTGGGCCTCAGCTTCGACGCGATGAATTCCAACACCTTTCAGGATCAGCCGGACCAGCCGCTGTCGTACAAATTCGGCTCGCTCTCTCATCCGGACCCCGCCGTGCGCGCGCAAGCCATCGCTCACAATGTCGAGTGCATCGAAATCGGGCGCGCGATCGGGTCGACCGCACTCACGGTATGGATCGGTGACGGAGCGAACTTCCCCGGGCAGAGCCATCTGCGTCGGGCCTTCGAGCGGTACCTCGACGCGATGCAATCGATCTATGCCGCGTTGCCGGATAACTGGCGTTTGCTGATCGAGCACAAGATGTATGAGCCGGCCTTTTATGCGACGGTCGTCCAGGATTGGGGCTCGAGCTATCTCGCCGCGACCGCGCTGGGGCCAAAAGCGCACTGCCTTGTCGATCTCGGTCACCATGCGCCCAACGTCAACATTGAGATGATCGTCGCGCGGCTGGTGCAGTTCCGACGCCTGGGCGGGTTCCATTTCAACGATTCAAAATATGGCGATGATGATCTCGACGCCGGATCGGTCGATCCGTTTCGGTTGTTCCTGGTCTTCAACGAGTTGGTGGACGCTGAAGGCACGGACGCGGGCTTTGCCCCGGCCCACATGATCGACCAGTCGCACAATGTGACCGATCCGATCGAAAGCCTGATGCGCTCGGCGGACGAGATCCGCAGAGCCTATGCCAAGGCGCTCCTTGTCGATCGCGACGCACTCGCTGCGTATCAGGAGGCCAATGACGCCCTGATGGCCTCCGAAACGCTGAAGGCGGCGTATCGGACAGATGTCGATCCCATCCTCGCCGAGGCGCGCCGCCGCGCCGGCGGCGCGATCGATCCGATCGCCTGTTACCGCTCAAGCGGCTACCGGCAGTCCGTTGCCGCCCGGCGCCCTCATCAAGCCACCGTTGGCGGCGGGATTGTGTGACCGACGCTTCGTGTCGGCCTGCCGGGTTCGGGCAGCACTCAGCGCGCGGATGAGTGGGAAATCGTTCATACCGCTCTGATGTGTCTGCCAGATGTACCGGCGGCAATGACCAGAACATCCTGTGGACGGTGGCGATCTTGACGATGCGATGCGCCTCGGTCGGCCTTTGCCTGTCGTCTCCAGCGGCATCGTCAGGCCCGTCTGACGTCGTGCAAATCGCTAGCAGGCCACCGCAAATGCCGGTCGGGCGAGTTGAGACGGGGACACGGTGCGAGAACTGACGTTGCCCCCGAAGATTTATCCAGTTCTGAGTCCGTTTCCGGCGTTGGTTTTGCCCCGGAAGGTTGGGGAAGCGGCGGGCGACGGCGTAAAGCTCGTCACAATGCGCGGCGCCTTAGCTCAAGCCGGTAAGTTCCCAGACCGTTGGCAGTAAACGCCGACTTGGACACTGCCGAGAGCATCAACGAGCAAATCGCGCGCCGGCACGGTCCGACCATACACACGCGTCTTGGCACCCATGTGGAACTCAAGAGTTTGAGCGAAAACAGCGCTCAAATCTATGTCATTGATATTATAAGGAAATTTGGTAGCGGGAGAGGGACTTGAACCCCCGACACGCGGATTATGATTCCGCTGCTCTAACCAGCTGAGCTACCCCGCCACGCCCTGTCGTCAGGACCGCGCGCTTATTGTTCGAGCGGGCGGGGGTTGTCAAGGTCCTGTCCGGGGTCGATTGACGCGGGGATGGCGGGGCTTTCGTCCGTCATGTGCCGGCGGTCGGCGCGGCGGGCAATGTTCGGGGGGCGCTGTGCCCGCTCATGGCGGGCCCGGGCGTTCCATGAACAGGGTGCTCGGCAGAAGGCGTTCGCCGACGTCCTCGAAGGGTTCGCACAGGACGAAGCCGCGGGACCGGTAGAGAGCGTGGGCGGCGTGCATGAAGGTGGCGGTCAACAGGCGCACGCGCGTTGCGCCGCGCTCTTCGAGGATCGCGATCGCGGTGTCCAGAAGCCTGCCGCCGATCCCGCGACCGCGGGCGGCCGGGTCGACGAAGAAGCGGTCGATCTTGCCGATGGGGCCATCGATGCGAAGTGCCACGCAACCGAGCGCCCGGTCGCCCTCCCTGGCAAGAAGCATCATCGCATCGGTCGAACCCCATGTGATTGCGAGACTTTCGGCACTCTCGCCATAAAAGGCAGAGAGGATCTCCTCTTCCGTGAAGCCGAGCGGCCGCGACATCTCGACATCCCATGGTGCCATGATGTCGAGGAGCCGCATGACGTCGGCGAAGGCGCGGCTGTCCTCGGCCCTTTCGATCCGGATCATTCCGTGCCTCTCGATCGGGGACGTTTCACACCACGCGAACAATCGCCACCTCGACGGTCCGGCGCAAGCGGAAGCCGAGCGAAGCGTAGAGATCGATCGCGACTTTGTTCGTCGTCCAGGCGTGCAGGAAAGGCTGCTCGCCACGGGTTGTGATCTCGCCCGCCACATAGGCCGACATCACGCGCCCGAGCCCCTGTCCGCGGCAATCGGGATGGGTGCATACGCCGCTGATCTCCGTCATGCCCGGTACCGCGAGACGTTCGCCGGCCATCGCGACGAGGCGGCCGTCGAGCCTGATCCTCCAGAAGCGGCCGAGGCGCAGCGCCTCGAGGGTGAAGGGGCCGGGCTTCGTCAGCTGGGCGAGATCGTGCATCGCCTGCGCATCGTCCCAGCCGAGCGGAACGATCCGCGGATCGGTGATCACGGGGCAGGGGCCGTCCGCGACCATCTGCACGCCATCCGCCCGCTTGTCGATGGTGAAGGCCGGCGAGAACCGAACGGGCTCGCCCTCCAGAAGCACGGCGGTCGATCCGCCCCGTATCAGATCCGCGAGCTCGGCGAGGCTTTCATCCGTGTCGTCGGAAAGGCTCGCGAAGGGACTGATGCTGCCCGGATAGCGCTTCGCCCGTGCCGTGCCTTCGGCGAGCGCGGCATGGCGGGTGGAGAGTGCGTGCCATATCGGCTTGTCGAGCGGCGCGGTCATGGTGTCTCCCCCTCCGGCCGCTGCGTCACCCAGCGGACGTCGATCAGAACGGCGACTCGTGGATGATGTCGCGACCGAGTTCGGTGACGAGGCGCTTGCCACACAACGCGAGCGTCGTGTCGAGCTCCTTGCGGATGATCTCGAGCGCTTTCGTCACGCCGGCTTCACCCATCGCGCCGAGACCGTAGAGGAAGGGGCGGCCGATATAGGTGCCTTTCGCGCCGAGGCACAGCGCCTTCAGCACGTCCTGGCCGGAGCGGATGCCGCCGTCGAGATGGACCTCGACCTTGTCGCCGACGGCATCGACGATGCGGGGCAGCACGGAAATCGAACTCGGAGCCCCGTCGAGCTGGCGGCCGCCATGGTTGGACACGATGATCGCGTCGGCCCCGGTCGACAGCGCCATGCGGGCGTCCTCGGCGTCGAGAATGCCCTTCAGGATCAGCGGGCCACCCCAGCGCTCCTTGATCCAGGCGACGTCCTTCCAGTTCAGCTTCGGGTCGAACTGCTCGTTCGTCCAGGCCATCAGCGAGGAGATGTCGCCGACGCCCTTGGCGTGCCCGACAATGTTGCGGAAGGTGCGGCGCTGCGTGCCGAGCATGCCCATGCACCAGGCGGGTCGGCGGGCCATGTCGATGATGTTGGGCAGCGTCATGCGCGGCGGCGCCGAGAGGCCGTTGCGGACGTCCTTGTGGCGCTGGCCGAGGATCTGCAGGTCGACCGTCAGGACGAGCGCCGAACACTTGGCCGCCTTGGCGCGATCGATGAGCCGCTGCACGAAGTCGCGATCGTTCATGACGTAGAGCTGGAACCAGAACGGCTTCTTTGTGACAGACGCGACGTCCTCGATCGAGCAGATGCTCATGGTCGAGAGCGTGAAGGGCACGCCAAAGGCTTCCGCCGCCCGGGCCGCCAGCATTTCGCCGTCGGCATGCTGCATGCCGGTCATACCGGTCGGCGCGAGCGCCACAGGCATCGAGACCGGCTGTCCCACCATGGTTGTCGCGAGCGAACGATTGGTCATGTCGACCATCACGCGCTGGCGCAGCTTGATCTTGCGGAAATCGTCCTCGTTGGCGCGGTAGGTCGATTCCGTATAGGCGCCGGAATCGGCATAGTCGAAGAACATTTTCGGCACGCGCTTGCGCGCCAGCCGCTTCAGATCCGCGATTTCGAGAATGGTTTCCATGACACGCCCGGCCCAAACGACGATCCGCCGGTCGTTAGCCGGCCGCCCACACTTGTACGGGGCCGGCGGCCTTTGGCAACCGGCTTCAGCCGAAATGTCTTACAATCCGGCCGTCAGACGGCCTGGCTGAGGCCCGTTTCCTGACGCTGCCGCCGGATCTGCCACAGGATGTGCGCGACGAGCGCGACGAGCACCACGGCACCGCCGATCACCGTCTGCACCGACGGCGTCTCGCCATGGGTCAGCCAGACCCAGAATGGTCCGAGCACCGGCTCGGAAGCGCCGATCAGGGCGGCGATGCTGGCCGGGATCAGGCGGACGCCGGTGACGAAGAAGGCCATGCCGAGACCGAGATTGAAGGCGCCGAACGCGATCAGGATGATGACGTCGGCGGTCGAGATGGCGAAGGATCCCGCGAGCTGCGAGGCGACCGCGACGGCGACCAGCGTGCCGAAGCAGCACGCCGGCATCATGCGCACATGCGAGAACCGGCGGGTGATGACGGTCGCCGAGGCGAAGGAGACGGCGATCAACAGGGCGAGTGCATTGCCGATCAGGGAGCCGGCGCCGCCGAGCGAATCCGACACCATGATCGCGATGCCGGCGATCACGGCGGCGATGGCGATCCAGGTCGCGGTCTGCGGCGTCTCGCGGAAAAAGGCCCATGCCATCAGCGCCGCGATCAGCGGCACGCCGGCCTGGATCAGCAGGATGTTCGCGACGGTCGTGTGGGTCAGCGCGACGATGAAGGCCATCGAGGCGATGGCAAAGCACAGCCCGACCGAAACACCCGGCACACCCATGCCGCGAAACAGCGCCACCGTGCCGGCCGCACCGTCGCGCGCGACCATGAAGCCGATGAGGAAGGCTGCGGCGAACAGCGAGCGCCAGAATACGATCGTCCAACTGTCGGTGACGGTCAGCGATCTTGCGAGCGATCCGCCGAAGCTCCAGGTGAGGGCTGATGCGAAGACCAGAAGGGCACCGAGCACGAAATGCTGGGACGACGGGCGGGCGGACGGCATGGATATTCCCGGACGACGATGAGCGGGGCTGGCCGGACCGCGAGGGTCCGCCGCCAGCCGCGCAGTGTGCACCAAGCGGTGTCGGCGATGCGTTTGGCACAATTTGGCCTGTTCACAAAGGGGAGCCGCAACGAGGACACCCCTTTTTCGACCCCGCTGCGGGCGTTACGGTGATGGATACTCCGCTATACCCGTTGCCGGCCACGGGCGATCGGCGGGCAACGATCGTCGACCCGTTCTCACCGGTGCCGCAGCCATCGATGCCTTCAGAGGTCTGACCGGATGTGGTCGTTTTTCCTTCGTCTGATCGGCATTGCGGGCTTTCTTGCCTTCTGCGCGGTTGCGACGCTGCTGGTGGTGAACCGCACCCCGGCGACGAAGACGGCGGACGGCGACGGTCGTGCGGCGTCAACCGACAGCAAGGCCGAGTTGCGTCCGCTCGTTCCGCCGGACCTGTCCTTGCTCACCCGGGATCGGATCGGAACCGACCAACCATCCGACAGTGCGACGCGGTTCTCCCGGGACGCGCTGGCTGATCGCATGGCTGTCGGCTTTCAGCCGCTCGAAAAGCCGGCGCTGCGTGGCACGGACAAGGTTGTGGAGCAGGTGGGCTCATCGAAGCCGATGCCGACGGCCGTCGCAGCGACGAATGAGGATCCGTGTTCGCGGCTCGGCTTCACGATCCCGCCCGATCGTTTCACCTTGCGGGCCGGGCTGCTGCAACGTGAGGGCGGCGCCGATCCAAGCAAGAGGGTCATGGTGGGAGAGGCCCAATGGCAGGCACGGCTTTCCGACGAGCCCTCCGGGTGCCGCCTGATCGTCGAGGGCACGATCGACGTGGCGGATGTCGCGACATCGACGCTGCGTTTGACCTACGGCGCGCTGCCAAAGGCGCCGGTCCTGCTCGAGGCCGTCGTGGACGAAGCGCAGTTCAAACCGGCGGGGGCTCTCGTTTCGGAACCTCCGCGCGTCCGGCTGAGCGGGGGCGTCCCGTCCGTCGCCATTCCGTCCGAGGTGGCGGAGGCCTCGGTGCAGCGCATCGCCATCCGGTTCGATCCACGAGCGGGGGAGATGCGCAAACCCGATGTCATGACCATGCACTGGATCGACTTCCCGGCGACCTATGACGGCATCCCCTTCGTGCTCACGGCCGAACTGCCGGATGCCATGATCCTGCTCGGCCAGAAAAGCCGACGTATCGACCCCGATGCCGGCCCGCCGATCACGGGCTCGACCCCCGACGCGAGCGGTGCGATTGACCCGGACGCCGCGACTGCGGTCGAGACCGAGCCGCTCTCCGGGAATCCTTGACGTCGGATCAGGCCGCGCGACCTATGGCGGGGAAGGAGACACCACCATGAGCGATCCGACACCGAAGCGGCCGCGTGCCGTGATGATCACCGGTGCCGCCGGCAACCTCGGACGTGCCGTCGCCGCCGCTTTCGCCGGCGAAGGGCGTCCACTGGTGCTCGTCGGCGCCCACATGGACGCCCTCGAAAGCGCCTTTCCGGAGGACAGCACGGATCGTGTGCGCGTGGCCGTCGATCTGACCCGGGAACCGGTCGCGGTTCCGGCCTTGATGGAGGCCGTCGCGCGTGTTGGTGGGATCGGTGCGCTCGTCGCGACGGCGGGCGGGTTCCGGATGGGTGAGAAGGCCCATGAGATCGGGGAGGGGGCGCTGGCGCAGATGATGGCGCTCAATGTCCAGACCCTGCTGACCGCCGTCAAGGCGAGCCTGCCGGGGATGATCGATCAGGGTTTTGGCCGGATCATCACGATTGGCGCGGCGTCCGCCCAGAAAGGGGCCGCCGACATGGGCGCCTACATCAGTGCCAAGGGAGCGGTTTTGCGGCTGACCGAGGCGCTCGCTGCTGAAAACGGCCGCCATGGCGTGACCGTGAACTGCATCTTGCCCTCAATCATCGACACGCCTGAGAATCGCGCCGCCATGCCGAAGGCCGACGTAACCCGTTGGGTCCGGCCGGAACAGCTCGCAGCCGTCATTCGGTTCCTGGCGTCGGACGAGGCCGAGGCGGTCAACGGAGCGCTGATCCCCGTAACGGGTCGCGGCTAGCCCGTCGCGGGCCCTATTGCGCGGCGTCTTCGATGGGCTCGATGTCGCCCGTTTCGGCGATCTCGAGTTGCACACCGGTCTGCCGGCACAGATCGACGATCGGCTCGGGCGGCGGTCGATCGGTGACGAACACGTCGACATCGGCAAGATGTCCGATCCTCACTGGAGCCGAGCGGGTGAACTTCATCGCGTCGCTCACCAGGATGACGCGGCGCGCATTGCTCATGATCGCCTTGGCGACCCGCACCTCGCGGTAATCGAAATCGAGCATCGCCCCGTCGTCATCGATCGCAGAGGCACCGATCACGGCGTGGTCGACCTTGAACTGGGTGATGAAATCGACCGCCGCTTCGCCGACGATACCGCCATCGCTTTTGCGCAGCATTCCGCCGGCGAGAATCACGTCGATCTTCGGACACGGCATCAGAATCGAAGCGACATGAATGTTGTTGGTGATGACGAGCAGGCCCTCGTGCTGCACCAGCGATCGGGCGACCTCCTCCGTCGTCGTGCCGATGTTGATGAAAAGCGAGCAGTTGTTGGGGATGATTTCGGCGGCGCGCTGTCCGATCACAACCTTCGCATTGGCCGCGAGCTGGCGTCGTGCCTCGTAGGCGACGTTCTCGACACCCGATGACAGCATTGCGCCGCCATGGGTGCGCGCGAGCAGGCGACCGTCGCATAACTCGTTGAGATCCTTTCGGATTGTCTGCGGCGTGACGCCAAAGCGAATGGCGAGGTCGTCGACATGGACACTGCCGATCTGACGGGCGAGGGTCAGAATCTGCTGCTGGCGCGGGGTGAGGATAGGCATGGGGCGGCCATCCGTCTGACAGTCGGACCACCGAGTATGACGGCAGAACGCGTGTTCCTGCAAGCGAACAAATGTTTCGTTTTCTTTCGCAAAGCGCAATTGTGCGTCGCACAATTTTCGGAAGTTTGCCTGTTGACGTTCGTTTTGTTTCGTTTGATAGTCGTATCAGATCCCGCGAAAAGGGGTCCGCATCGAATTGGGAGGAAACTCGATGAAGAGGATGCTTCGCACCACGGCGGCGGCCGCGGTGCTGCTGGCTCTGTCCAGCCCGGCTTTCGCAGATATGGAAGCCGCTAAGAAGTGGATTGAAAGCGAGTTCCAGCCTTCTGCGCTCTCCAAGGAAGAGCAGATGAAGGAAATGGAATGGTTCATCAACGCTGCCGCGCCCTTCAAGGGCATGGAAATCAACGTGCTGTCGGAAACGATTCCGACCCACACCTATGAATCGCAGGTTCTCACCAAGGCCTTCGAGGAAATCACCGGCATCAAGGTGAACCACCAGCTCCTCGGCGAGGGCGAAGTGGTGCAGGCCGTTCAGACGCAGATGCAGACCAACCGCAATCTGTACGACGCCTACATCAACGACTCCGACCTCATCGGCACGCATTCGCGCCTGCAGTCGGCGACCAACCTCACGGACTGGATGGCCGGCGAGGGCAAGGACGTCACCAATCCGATGCTCGACATCGACGACTTCATCGGCAAGTCGTTCACCACCGGCCCGGATGGCAAGCTGTGGCAGCTGCCCGACCAGCAGTTCGCCAACCTCTACTGGTTCCGCAAGGACTGGTTCGACCGCGCCGACCTGAAGGAAAAGTTCAAGGCCAAGTACGGCTATGAGCTCGGCGTTCCGGTCAACTGGTCGGCCTACGAGGACATCGCCCAGTTCTTCTCCGAGGAAGTCAAGGAGATCGACGGCGTCCGCATCTATGGCCACATGGACTACGGCAAGCGCGCCCCCGACCTCGGCTGGCGCATGACCGACGCCTGGCTCTCCATGGCCGGCGCCTCGTCGAAGGGTCTGCCGAACGGCCGCCCGATCGACGAATGGGGCATCCGCATGGAGAAGGACTCGTGCAATCCGTCGGGCGCCTCGGTGACCCGCGGCGGCGAGACCAACGGCCCGGCTTCGGTCTACGCGATCGCCAAGTGGGACGAGTGGCTGCGCAAGTACGCGCCTCCGGGTGCGGCCGACTACGACTTCTATCAGTCGCTGCCGGCTCTCGCGCAGGGCAACGTTGCCCAGCAGATCTTCTGGTACACGGCGTTCACCGCCTCGATGGTGGCTCCGAAGTCGGAAGGCAACAACACGGTCGATGACCAGGGCAACCCGCTCTGGCGCATGGCTCCGTCGCCGAAGGGCTCCTACTGGCAGGACGGCATGAAGCTCGGCTATCAGGACGCCGGCTCCTGGACGCTGTTCAACTCGACGCCGGTTGATCGTCGCAAGGCTGCCTGGCTCTATGCCCAGTTCGTCGTCTCGAAGACCGTCGACGTCAAGAAGAGCGATGTCGGTCTGACCTTCATCCGCGACAGCACGGTTCGTCATCAGCACTTCACCGATCGCGCGCCGAAGCTCGGCGGTCTCATCGAGTTCTATCGCTCGCCGGACCGCGTGATGTGGACGCCGACCGGCATCAACGTGCCTGACTATCCGAAGCTCGCCCAGCTCTGGTGGCAGCAGATCGGTGACGTGAACTCCGGCGCCTTCACGCCGCAGGAGGCCATGGACCGTCTCGCTGGCGAAATGGACCAGGTGATGGCCCGCATGCAGGCTGCCGACGAAGCGAACAAGACGTATGGCGGCTGCGGCCCGCGTCTGAACGCCGAGAAGGATCCGGCGGAATGGCTCGGCAAGGAAGATGGCCCGAAGGCGAAGCTCGAGAACGAGAAGCCGCAGGGCGTGACGATGGCCTACGAGGACATCGTCAAGCGCTGGCAGCAGTAAGACTGCTTGCCTGAGGTTGAGCGGGGCGCGCTTCAAACGCGCCCCGTTTGCCTCTCATCCACTCCCCAAACTGTCCGTCCGTTCGGCACCGGAAAGTGATTTTCGCGCCATGTCGCTCGAATTGCACCAGATCACCAAACGCGTGGGCGGCGAGACGCATATCCACGAGACGACCCTGACCTTCGAGCCGGGATCCTTCAACATCCTGCTTGGTACGACGCTGTCCGGGAAAACCACGCTGATGCAGCTGATCGCCGGCATCCAGAAACCGTCATCCGGCACCGTACGGTTTTGCGGCCAGGACGTGACCCATGTTCCGATCCAGAAGCGGAACGTGTCGATGGTCTATCAGCAGTTCATCAACTACCCGAACTTTTCCGTCTACGACAACATCGCCTCGCCGCTGCGGGTGGCGCGCATGTCCGCCGCCGAGATCGACAAGCGCGTGAAGCAGGCGGCCGATCTCCTGCGCCTGACGCCGATGCTCAACCGGCGCCCCAGCGAATTGTCGGGTGGCCAGCAGCAGCGCACCGCCATTGCCCGCGCGCTGGTCAAGGATTCCGACATCATCCTCCTCGACGAGCCGCTCGCCAATCTCGACTACAAGCTGCGCGAGGAACTGCGCGACGAACTGCCGAAGCTCTTCGCCGGGCGCCAGGCGATCGTCGTCTACGCGACCACCGAGCCGTCCGAGGCGCTCCTTTTCGGCGGAAAGACCGCGACGCTGAACGAAGGGCGCGTGACGCAGTTCGGCCCGACCGCTTCGGTCTATCGTCGTCCCCGCGACCTCGAGACCGCGCAGGTCTTCGCCGATCCGCCGATCAACACGGCTCCGATCGAGAAAAGGGGCGACGCGATCATTCTTCTGGACGGCGTCCGTTGGCCGACCGGTCGGGTCGGCGCCGGGCTTCCCGATGGTCGGTACACGATCGGCATCCGCCCGCACCACATCTCGCCGACAGCGCCCGGCGGGACGTCGGGCCGATTCAGCGGGCGTGTGCTGGTGACCGAGCTGTCCGGTTCTGAAACCGTCATCCATGTCGATGTCGGGGGTCGGACCTGGGTATCGCAGTCCCACGGCATTCATCCGCTCGAGGTCGGCACCACGGCCGAGCTTCACGTTGATATCGACCAGAGCCTCTTTTTCGGGGCCAATGATGAGTTGATCGCCTGATGGCCAAGATCACGCTCCAGAACCTGCGCCACAGCTATCTCGCCAAGCCGACGCGCGATGAGGATTTTGCCCTGAAGCGCCTGTCGCTCGACTGGCTGGATGGCGGCGCCTATGCGCTGCTTGGACCGTCGGGATGCGGGAAGACGACGCTCCTGAACCTCATCTCAGGTCTTCTGGTCCCGACCGAGGGCGCGATCCTGTTCGACGGCAAGGACGTGTCGCGCACCTCGCCCGAAGAGCGCAACATCGCTCAGGTTTTCCAGTTCCCGGTCATCTATGACACCATGACCGTCTACGACAATCTGGCCTTTCCGCTTCGCAATCGACGGGTGCCCGAGGACGAGATCGACAAACGCGTCAAGACGATCGCGGAAATGCTCGATCTGTCGAAGACGCTGCGCAACCGCGCATCCGGTCTCACCGCCGACGGCAAGCAGAAGATCTCGCTCGGTCGCGGCCTGGTTCGTTCCGACGTCAACGTCATCATGTTCGACGAGCCGCTGACGGTGATCGATCCGCATCTGAAGTGGCAGTTGCGCTCCAAACTGAAGGAACTGCATCAGCGCATCAACCGCACCATGATCTACGTGACCCATGACCAGACCGAGGCGCTCACCTTCGCCGATCAGGTCGTGGTGATGAATGCGGGCGAGGTCGTGCAGACCGGGACGCCGATCGAGCTGTTCGAGATGCCGCGCCACACCTTCGTGGGGCATTTCATCGGATCGCCGGGCATGAACGTCCTGCCCTGCGAAGTGCGCGATGGCCGCGCATTCTTCGCCGGACTGCCGATTGCGACCGGGAACACGGCGCCGGGAACGGCCTCCGGCAAGCTCGAAATCGGCGTGCGCCCGGAATTCGTTTCCTTCGCGCCGTCGGGTATCCCGGCGGATGTGGTGAAGGTCGCAGATGCCGGGCGCTACCGCATCGTCGAGACGCGCGCGGCCGACCGCAGCATCAAGCTCCTGGTGCCCGAGGGGGCCTCGATCCCGGAGGGCAGGGCGCATCTCGCCTTCGAGGCGTCACGGACGCAGATCTACCAGGATGGCTGGATGGTGGGGGGCCGGTCGTGAACAAGATCGTCAACCAGCGGGCCTGGTTCCTCGTCCTCCCTGTCTTCCTCCTTGTCGCGTTCAACGCGCTGATCCCGTTGATGACGGTCGTGAACTTCTCCGTGCAGGAGACGTTCGGCGACAACGTGTTCTTCTGGGCAGGCGTGCAGTGGTTCGAGCAGGTGATGCGATCGGAGCGTTTCCATGCGGCGCTCGGTCGTCAGCTCCTCTTCACCGGTCTCGTCCTTGCCATCCAGATCCCGCTCGGCCTGATCATCGCGCTGTCGATGCCGCGCAAAGGGCCGTGGGTGTCGGTGTGCCTTGTGCTCATGGCCTTGCCGCTGCTCATTCCATGGAACGTCGTCGGCGCCATGTGGAACATCTTTGCCCTGCCGGACATCGGCCTTTTGGGCAAGATGATCAACGGGCTTGGAATCCACTACAACTACACCCGACAGCCGCTCGGGGCCTGGTTCACCGTGGTTCTCATGGACGTCTGGCACTGGACCTCGCTCGTCGCGCTCCTGTGCTACGCCGGTCTCGTCTCGATCCCGGATGCGTACTATCAGGCGGCGAAGGTCGATGGCGCGCGCCCCTGGGCCGTTTTCCGCTACATCCAGCTGCCCAAGCTGAAGCATGTGCTGACCATCGCCGTGCTGCTGCGCTTCATGGACAGCTTCATGATCTACACGGAAGTGGTGGTGCTGACCGGCGGCGGGCCGGGCAACTCGACGACCTTCCTGTCGATCGACCTCGTCAAGATCGCACTCGGCCAGTTCGACCTCGGTCCTGCGGCGGCCATGTCGATCATCTACTTCCTGATCATTCTTCTCCTGAGCTGGCTGTTCTACACGCTCATGATGCGGAACGAGGCCAAGTGATGAAAAAGCGCTCCATCATCGTTCTGGTCTACATCGTCTTCCTGATGTTGCCGATCTATTGGCTCTTGAACATGTCGTTCAAGACGACCAACGAGATTCTAGGCGGTTTCTCGCTCTACCCGCATCGCTTCACACTCGAGAACTACATCACGATCCTGACAGATCCGAGCTGGTACATGGGCTATGTCCATTCGCTGATCTATGTCGGGATCAACACCGTGCTGTCGGTCGCCGTGGCGCTGCCGGCGGCCTATGCCTTCTCGCGCTACCGGTTCCTCGGCGACAAGCACCTGTTCTTCTGGCTCTTGTCGAACCGCATGGCGCCGCCGGCGGTGTTCGCGCTGCCGTTCCTGCAGCTCTATTCGGCGGTCGGTCTGTTCGACACGCATCTCGCGGTCGCGCTGGCCCACACTCTGTTTAACATCCCGCTGGCGGTGTGGATCCTTGAGGGCTTCATGTCGGGGGTGCCGAAGGAGTTGGATGAGACCGCCTATGTCGACGGCTACTCGTTCCCGGCCTTCTTCATCAAGATCTTCGTGCCGACGATTTCGGCTGGCATCGGTGTGGCGGCCTTCTTCTGCTTCATGTTCTCGTGGGTCGAGCTTCTGCTCGCCAAGACGCTGACGGCGGTCGAGGCGAAGCCCATCGCGGCGGCCATGACGAAGACGGCGAGTACGTCGGGCTACGAGCTCGGCCTGCTGGCTGCGGCGGGTGCGCTGACGATCGTGCCGGGCGCCATCGTCATCTATTTCGTCCGCAATTACATCGCCAAGGGCTTCGCCCTGGGCCGCGTTTGAGCAGGGGACCGCAACCGTGGAAGGAACCGCTCTCGTCGACTGGATGGCCTGGACCTGGCCGACAGCCCTGTTCTTCGTCTACATCTTCGGTTCGATCGCAGTGATGGGCGTGTGGGAATACTATCGGCCCGGGAGCGATCCGCGCCGCGGTATTTTCGGTCTCGACACGACACGCGGCGACCGACTGTTCATGTCGCATCTCGGCAGTGCCTTCGTCTTCCTCGCCTGGCTCGGCATCTACGGGACCCCTCTGTGGGGCGGACTGGCGCTCGCGATCATCTGGGTGCTGTTCGTCTTCCGCTATGCGTGACGCTGGGCCGCGCCGCTTCGACGGCGCGGTTCATGAGCAGACAGCCAGTGCGCATGGTCACCGCGCAAGAACCCGCGCGGCTTCCTTCGTCGTGGCAACCGACGACGCGATCTGTGTCACGGCAGCGCCGATGTCCGACACGTTGCGGGAAATCGACCCCACCGCCTCGGCCGCGCCATGCATACTGGACGACATGCTGCGCGTGACCGCGCTCTGCTCCTCGACCGCCGTCGCGGTGGCGCTGACAAAGCCGCGCACCGTGTCGACGGCGTTGCGGATGCTGTCGAGGGCACCCACAACTTCAGAGGAGATGGCCTGGATCCCATCGATCTCGCGCGAGATCTGCTCCGTCGCCTTGCCTGCCTGATTGGCGAGGTTCTTCACTTCGCTCGCGACGACCGCAAAGCCGCGACCGGCCTCGCCGGCGCGCGCCGATTCGATCGTGGCGTTGAGGGCGAGGAGGTTGATCTGTCCGGCGATCTCCTGGATCAGGCTGACGATGCCGCCCATCGATTTGGCGGCGCTGACGAGCCTGCCGGTCGCCGCATCGGCGACTTCGGTCTCCTTGAAGGCGCTGTCCGTCGCAATGCGCGAGCGCGACATGCTCTCGGCGATCTCGGCGACCGACGCCGCGAGTTCCTCGGCACCCGAGGCCAGAGTCTGCACCGTGCCCGACGCATCGGACGCCGCATGGGCGGCTGAGCTTGCCTCGGCATTGGAGCGGCTGACCGCATTCTCGATCTCGCCGAAGTTCTGGTTGATCAGCGACTGAAGGCTCGTCATCAGCGCGATCTGCTTGGTGATGTCGGTGGCGAACTTGACCACCTTGTAGGGCCTTCCATCGGGTGTGAGGATCGGGTTGTAGGAGGCCTCGATCCAGACTTCCTTCCCGCCTTTGCCGACACGTCGATATTGGCCGGCCTGAAACTCGCCGCGGCGCAGCGCCTCCCAGAAGGCGCGATACTCGCTGGTGCGCGCGTATTCCTCACCGACGAACATCGAATGATGACGCCCGCGGATCTCCCCGAGCGAATAGCCGAGCGTCGTCAGGAAGTTCGCGTTCGCGTCGAGCACCTTGCCGTCGAGATCGAAGCTGATCACTGCACTCGACTTGTTGATGGCGTCGACCTGACCGCGCAGATCCGCGAATTCGCGCGTGCGTTCGGTGATGTCTGTTGCGAACTTGACGATCTTGAAGGGCTTCCCGTCCCGGCCGAGGACCGGATTATAGGACGCCTCGATCCATACTTCGCGGCCGCCCTTGCTCAGTCGCTTGTACTGCGCGGCTTGATAGTCGCCACGGCGCAGCTTGGCCCAGAACTCGGTGTAGGCGGCCGAATCCCGATAGGAGGCCTCGACGAATATCGAGTGATGTTTGCCCTGGATCTCCGACAGTTGATATCCCATCGCGGCGAGGAAGTTGGCGTTTGCGGTGAGGATCGTACCCTCGGGCGTGAACTCGATGATGGCGAGCGAGCGATCGAGCGCCGCGAGAACGGCATCGGACTCCCGTGCCTTGAACGAGAAGGGAAACTTCATGGCAACCCGAACTCTTTCTGGGGGGCGTAGTGTGGTCGGCGGCGAGCCGTTGGCTGGTGGCAACCGATGAAGTGCGGGTCGGATGGGCCCCGATCAGTCCTACCGCAGCGCGTTTTTCACATCCGTGCGCAGTTATACTAGTGACCGATTTCTTAACAAAAAGGTACCAAGACACCGTATAAGATCGGATAGTTGAAAATGCAACCAGTCCGGTTGATGACAATTCGACACCACTCCCGCAATAGCAAAATCGATCTGTATAAATCGCTTAAGTACCGCAGAAAGTGCGCAGAACGCGCTCGCTTTCGGTCGGAGGAGCGCAAAAGGCGATATGCCGCGGATCATCGGCAAAGGGATCGGCGAGGGCGGCGTTCAGGCGATGGAAGGGTGCGAAGTCGTTCTCATTTACCGCCGCTTCGATCACCTCTTCGATGCGATGGTTTCGCGGTATGATCGCCGGGTTGACAGTCTCCATTCTGGCCCGGCGCTCGGTCGCAGAAACCGTCTCGCGAGCAAGCCGCGCATGCCAGCGCACCGCCCATTCATCGTAGAATGCAGGCTCCTTGAACAGGACGCGGACGGTCTCATCTGCTGACGCGTCTTCGGCCGCCGCACACAGACCGCGGAAGGTAAGGGTGAAGTCGGCGGCGTTCGCGGCCATTCGGTCGAGGAGGTCCTGCACGAGCGCATCGTCCTCGTCCGCCGTGTCGGCGAGGCCGATCTTCGCACGCATCCCGGCGCTGTAGGCGGCCTGGAAACGGGGAGCGAAGTGCCCGACGGCTTCCTCGGCCCGCCGGAGCGCGGCGTCCGGCTCACCCGGCATCAGGGGCAGCAGCGTCTCGGCCAGCCGCGCCAGGTTCCATTGCGCGATGCGCGGCTGGTTCGCATAGGCATAGCGCCCGAACTGGTCGATCGAGGAAAACACCTTGGCCGGGTCGTACGCGTCCATGAAGGCGCAGGGTCCATAATCAATGGTCTCGCCGGAGATCGCCATGTTGTCGGTGTTCATCACGCCATGGATGAAGCCGATCGTCAGCCATCGGGCGATGAGATGGGCCTGCCGTTCGATCACGGCGTCCAGAAAGGCAAGCGCGCGGTCATCGCTTTCGGTGACGTCCGGGTAGTGCCGCGCGATCGCGTGGTCGAGAAGGGCTGCGAGGGCATCGGTCTGCCCGCGCGCGGCGAAGAACTGGAAGGTGCCGACGCGAATGTGGCTCGCCGCGACCCGGGTGACGACGGCGCCGGGCAGGATCGTCTCGCGGATCACCGCTTCGCCCGTCGTCACGGCGGCGAGCGCCCGCGTCGTCGGAACGCCGAGCGCCGCCATCGCCTCGCTGACGATGTATTCCCGCAGCACCGGTCCCAGCGCCGCGCGCCCGTCGCCGCGTCTGGAATAGGGCGTCTGCCCCGCGCCCTTCAACTGGATGTCGCGGCGGTTTCCGTCGCGGTCGACGATTTCACCGAGCAGAATGGCGCGCCCATCACCAAGCTGCGGCACGAACTGGCCGAACTGATGGCCTGCATAGGCGAGCGCGATCGGCTGCGCGCCGTCGGGCACGGCCGCGCCGGAAAGGACGGCGACACCCTCCGGGCCCGCCAAAGCCTCGGGGTCGAGGCCGAGCTGGCGCGCCAGCGGCACGTTCAGTGCGATCAGGGCAGGGGCCGTGGCGGCGTGCGGGCGTACATGGGCGAAGAACCCGGCCGGCATCCGCGCATAGCTGTTGTCGAAGGGGAAATGCAGCGTCATGGAGGATCGCCTGAGTAACCGGGTGGTGCAGACTTGGCGACGCGGCCGCGCATTGCAAGAGCAGGTCGCATTCCTCCCCGGACGCTTGCACATCGGGGTCAAAGATGATTGGCCTTGTGCGTCGATACCCGCCGGAGGATCCAACCGTGCCCCGCTTCGAACGTCGCGCCCTGATGGAGAAGTTCCAGGACATGAAGGCCCGACGCGTGCCGATCGTCGGCGGGGGGGCCGGCACCGGTCTGTCGGCGAAATGCGAGGAGGCGGGCGGCATCGATCTGATCGTGATCTACAATTCCGGCCGCTATCGCATGGCCGGGCGCGGCTCGCTCGCTGGCCTTCTCGCCTATGGCAACGCCAATGAGATCGTCGTCGACATGGCACGCGAGGTGCTGCCCGTCACCCGCCGCACACCGGTTCTGGCCGGGGTGAACGGCACGGACCCGTTCTGCCACTTCGACAAGTTTCTGGACGACCTCAAGGCGATCGGGTTTTCCGGCATCCAGAACTTTCCAACCGTCGGCCTGATCGATGGCGTTTTCCGTGCCAATCTCGAGGAAACGGGAATGTCCTACAGCCAGGAGATCGATCTCGTCGCCCTGGCGCATGGCAAGGACATGCTGACGACGCCCTATGTGTTCAATGCGGAGGAAGCGGCGGCGATGACGAAAGCCGGGGCCGACATCATCGTCTGCCATCTGGGCCTGACGACCGGCGGATCGATTGGTGCGGAGACGGCGCTGAAGCTGAAGGACTGTCCGGCGCTGGTCGAGGCCTGGGCCGAGGCCGCGCTCAAGGTGCGCAAGGACGTGCTGGTTCTCGTCCATGGCGGGCCGGTCTCGCAGCCGGAGGATGCCGAGTACGTGTTGCGCAACACGACCAACTGCCACGGCTTCTATGGAGCCTCATCCATGGAACGCCTGCCATCCGAGATCGCGCTGACCGAACAGACGCGTCGTTTCAAGGCGATCGCCTTCTGAGATCACGTCCTTTTTTGCCAGCGGAGCCGCCTTGCGCGACGGGGTTCTGCCGCGCCCAAGAGGGTCTCCCGGATCGATGATGGACGCTAAGCCCTTGTGTTTTAAATGAAACACGGGCTATACTGAATAATCATTCAAATAAAGCGAGCGCCGCAGCCATGAACAAGCCGCTGTCGGATCGAGAGTTTTCCCGGCCTGCCGATTGGGATCGTCGTGGCCTTCCGGGTTGGACCTATCACAGCGCGGACCTGCTGGAGCTCGAGAAGCGCCTCGTCTTCCGTCGGCACTGGCAGATCATCGGACACGTGTCCGACGTGCCTCAACCGGGCGACTATCTCTCGCTCGACATCGTCGGGGAGCGGGCTTTTGCGGTGCGCGGGCAGGATGGCGTGGTTCGTGCCTTCCTCAACATGTGCCGGCATCGGGGATCACGGGTCGTCACCGAGGAGAAGGGGAGCTGCCGGGGGGCGCTTGTCTGTCCGTTTCATGGCTGGGTCTACAATCTCGACGGCACGCTGCGCGGCGCGGCGCGGCCAAAAACCTTCCCACCGCTCGACAGGAACGAGTTCGGCCTCAAGTCCATCGAGACCGAGATCTGGAACGGTCTGATCTTCATCCGTCTCGAGCCGGGCCCGCAGCCGTCCGTCGCCGAACTCATGCGGCCGTTCGCGGACGAGATTGCCGCCTATCGCCTCGAAACCATGGTCCCGACAGAGGCCGGCATGTGGACGCAGGTGTCTGACGTGAACTGGAAGTCGGTGCGCGATGTCGACAATGAGGGCTACCACGTCGCCATGGCCCATCCGGCACTGCAGGATCTCTATGGGCCAAGCTACCACGACGAGCCTTTCGTCGACGGCGTGAGCCGCTCCTTCGCGACGACTGCCGGCCGCTCGGGGCGGCGCTGGAGCGTCAAGAACTATCTGAAGATGGTGCCAAAGCCCGCCCATCTGCCGCCGGACCTGCAGGAGGCCTGGGTCTATTGGGGGCTGTTTCCCAACACTGTCATCGCGGTCACGCCGGTGACCATGCAGTTCTATCAGGAGTTTCCGCTGTCAACCGACAGGACGCTCTTGCGTGGGATCGTCTATCGCTATCCCGACGAGACCCGGGAGCAGCGCCTGGCCCGATATCTGACCCTTCGCATCGACCGCGATACCCAGGCCGAGGACGTGCAACTGACGGAGTGGTCGAACGAAGCGCTGAAATCACCTTCGTTCGACGGCTTCTATCTCTCAGACCTGGAATATGGCGTACGCAGCCACCACGACCATCTGCGCGCGATCCTGCCGGTGATGACGCTCGAGACGTCTCCGGGGGAGGGCGCCATCGAGGCCGTCAACGCCCGCATGGAGACGGACCGCTGACCGATCCGGCAGGATGAGCCGAGCGGGCCACGGCGCCGGCCGTGACCCGTAAGGCCCGTCCGATCAGGACCGGCGCACGTCCGGCGGCGTCGCTTCCGCGACGAGTGTCGCGATCGCGTCGTCCAGGCTCATCATCGACTGGTCCTGCGAACCGAGACGGCGCAGCGAAACCGTCCGTTCCGCCGCTTCCTTCTTGCCGACGACGACGAGGACCGGCGTCTTGGCGAGCGAGTGTTCGCGGACCTTGTAGTTGATCTTCTCGTTGCGAAGATCGGCTTCCGCCCGCAGGCCCGCGCGGCGCAGCAGGCGCAGTGTCTCCTGCGCATACTCGTCCGCTTCGCCCGTGATCGTGCACACCATCGCCTGCACCGGCGACAGCCAGAGCGGGAAATGGCCGGCGAAGTTCTCGATCAGGATGCCGGTGAAGCGCTCCATCGAGCCGCAGATCGCGCGGTGGATCATGACCGGCGTCTTCTTCTCGCCGGCGGCGTCGATATAGAACGCGCCGAAGCGTTCCGGCAGGTTGAAGTCGACCTGCGTCGTGCCGCACTGCCAGTCGCGACCGATGGCGTCGCGCAGCACATACTCGAACTTGGGGCCGTAGAAGGCGCCTTCGCCCGGATTGATGCCGGTCTTGATCCGACCCCCCGATTGCGCGGCGATCTGGTCGAGCACCTTCATCATCACGCTTTCGGCCTCGTCCCACATCGCATCGGTGCCGACGCGCTTTTCCGGCCTCGTCGACAGCTTCACGACGATCTCGTCGAAGCCGAAATCGGCATAGGTCGTGAGGATCAGGTCGTTGATCTTCAGGCACTCGTCGGCCATCTGCTCGGGCGTGCAGAAGACGTGCGCATCGTCCTGTGTGAAGCCGCGCACGCGCATCAGGCCGTGCAGGGCGCCGGACGGTTCGTAGCGATGCACCGCGCCGAATTCCGCAAGCCGGAGAGGGAGATCGCGATAAGACTTCAAGCCATGCTTGAAGATCTGCACATGACCCGGGCAGTTCATTGGCTTGAGGGCGAAAACGCGCTCGTCATCGGTGTCGTCGCCAGCCGACGTCACCGCGAACATGTTTTCCTTGTACCAGCCCCAGTGGCCCGAGGTTTCCCACAGCGACTTGTCGAGCACCTGCGGCGCATTCACCTCGTTGTAGTCGAGGGTGCGCAGCCGGCGACGCATGTAGGAAATCAGGTCCTGGAACAGCGTCCAGCCCTTGGCGTGCCAGAACACCACGCCCGGTCCCTCTTCCTGGAAGTGGAAGAGGTCCATCTCGCGTCCGAGCTTGCGGTGATCGCGCTTTTCCGCCTCCTCGAGCTGCTTGAGATAGGCGTCGAGCTCTTCCTGCGTCCGCCATGCGGTGGCGTAGATGCGCGTCAGCATCGGATTGTTGCTGTCGCCCCGCCAGTAGGCGCCGGCGACCTTCATCAGCTTGAAGGCGGTGCCGACCTGCCCGGTCGACACCATGTGCGGGCCACGGCAGAGGTCGAACCAGTCGCCCTGCGCGTAGATCTTCAGGTCATCACCGGGCGGGATGGCATCGACGAGCTCGACCTTGAAGGCCTCGCCCTTGTCGGCAAAAACCTGCCGGGCCTTGTCGCGTGACCAGACCTGCTTGGTGAAGGGAGCGTTGCGCGCGACGATCTTGCGCATTTCCGCTTCGATCGCGGCGAAATCATCGAGCGAGAAGGGCTCGTTGCGGAAGAAGTCGTAATAGAAGCCGTTCTCGATCACCGGGCCTATGGTGACCTGCGTGCCGGGGAAGAGCGTCTGCACGGCTTCCGCCATGACATGCGCGGCATCGTGGCGGATCAGTTCGAGCGCCTCGGGGCTGTCGCGCGTCACGATCTCGATGCGGGCGTCACGCTCGATCGGGTCGGCGAGGTCGCTCAGCACGCCGTCGAGCTTCATCGCGATCGCCTTCTTGGCGAGCGACTTCGAGATCGACTCCGCGACGCTCCTTCCGGTGGAGCCGTCGTCGAAACTGCGCTGGTTGCCGTCGGGGAAAGTCAAAACAGGCATTGCCTTCTCCTTGCTCACTCCTGCCAACGAAGCAGGTAAGCGCTAGCGTTCAGGGGGTGGCGGGGGATCCATCTCCACCGCTTCACAGACCGGCGTTCGCCAGTGTCCGTAGCGCCACGGTCTATACCAGCTCGAATCCGGCGGCAATGTCCTTGGCGCCGGGTCAAAACCCGAGCCGCCGAAAGGATTGCACCGACAGATCCTGGCGAGACCGATCCAGGCACCCGGCCATACGCCATGGGCCATGATGGCGTCGTCCGTGTACTCCGAGCAGGTTGGCAGATAGCGGCACCGGCGTCCGATGAGGGCGGAGAGCGTGAGTTGATAGGTCCGGATCGCGCCATGCGCGATGGTTCGGCCGATCGATTTCTCAGGGTTCGATGAAGACCTCGCCATCGCCGGTCTCGATGATCTCCAGCATGCGCTTCATGTGCTGGATCGCCAGCTTCAGATTGTCCTCGAACTCGATCAGCTCGTTCATGCTGGGCGCGGCGAACTTGTACCCCTTGAGAAGTTCGCTGCGGCGAAGCGCGATCGGCTTGTCCGAGAAGCCGGACTTATAGGCGAGAACGGGCTCGTCGGCATAGGGCTTGAAGACGGCGACGAGATCCTGATCGCTGACCACCTTCGCGAAGATCTCGAACTTCTTGCCGCCGATCAGGCCGGACTTGATCGTCCGCTTGACGGAAAGGCGCATCGCAGCCTCCTCATTGCGTGTTTTCCCTTCTTGCATCACATCCCTTCAGCGATTCTTAAAATCCTAAAAGCATCACCGGATCGCGGTCCGGTTGAATGATCGGGTCGCCGACGCTACTTTCGAATCTGAGGCTTTGCCCGGGAGGACATCATGAACCAGGCCCTGCGTGCCGTGCATCATGGTCTGAATGTCGTGGATCCCGTGTGGACCCGGGTGCGCGAGGAGGCGGAGGCCGTGATGCGGTCCGAGCCGCAGCTCTCGAGCTTTCTGTTCGCCAACATCCTCCAGTTCTCCTCGCTCGAATCGGCGGTCATCCAGCGGATCGCTTCGCGTCTTGATCATCCCGACGTGCCGGCGACTCTGATCGTCCATGCCTACACGCAGGCGCTCGAGAGCGATCCCTCGATCGCGGACGCCTTCCGCGCCGACATGGCGGCGGTCGTCGATCGCGATCCGGCGGCCTCCCGCTTCATCGAGCCGCTGCTTTACTTCAAGGGTTTCCACGCGATTCAGACGCATCGGCTCGCACATTGGCTGCTGGCGGCCGGGCGCAAGGATTTTGCGATGTATCTGCAAAGCCGCTCGTCGGTCGTGTTCCAGTGCGACATCAATCCAGCGGTGCGGATGGGTCGCGGCCTGTTCTTCGACCACGCGACCGGCATTGTCATCGGCGAGACCGCGGTCATTGATGATGACGTGTCGATCCTGCAGGGCGTGACGCTCGGTGGCACGGGCAAGGAGACCGGCGACCGTCATCCGAAGATCCGCAGAGGCGTGATGATCGGCGCAGGCGCCAAGGTTCTGGGCAACATCGAGATCGGCCATTGCGCGCGCATCGCCGCGGGCTCGGTGGTGCTTAAGGAAGTGCCGCACAACACCACGGTCGCCGGCGTTCCGGCGCGGATCATCGGCGCGGCCGGCTGCGCGGAACCGGCCCGGTCGATGGATCAGATCATCGACGACACGCTCGGCCTGTGAGCGCGAGGGGCGGCTGCGACCGCCCTTTTCCCATTGGTTTGCGATGCGACAAGCGCGCGGCGTACGCCGTCTTGCGGCGCACGTCCGGCCGTGGCAAGGCTCCACCCGTTTCACGAATGCAGGTGTGTCATGGACAAGAAAGACATGCAGCGGCTCGAGGGCTATCTGCGCCGAACCTTCGGCAATGCCCAGATCCGCGTCGTCGCGCGGCCGCGCAAGACGGACTCCGCCGAGGTCTATATCGGCGAAGAGGCGATCGGCGTCATCTCCGAGGACAAGGAGGATGGCGAGACCTCCTATGATTTCCACATGGCGATCCTCGATTTCGACCTCGAGGACCAGGGCTGACGTTAACCGTCTTTAACGTTCCGAGTTGCGAAGTGGAGCGTCTCGTTTAACGGTTCCTTAACGAAACCGTTGGGGCGAGGCGCGCTATGTCGGATGCATCCCTGGCCAATTTCTACGCACTGGCTCTGGGCTTCGCCATCGCCGGGCTTCTGGCGAGCGCCTATCAGGCTTTTGCCGCGAAGCCCCTGAGTTTCCGGCTTCTGGAGGGCCGCACCACGGCAGCGCTTGCCGCCGTGCCGCTCCTCACCTTCGGCGCTCCCTTCATCATCATGCGCAACACCATTCGCGGCCGGCGCATCGAGAAGCGCCGCTTCGAATACGCCATGGCTGCCACGATCATCGCCTGTTTCTGGAGCCTGATGTCGGGCACGGTGGCGGTCGAACTTCTCTCCATCGCCTCGCGCTAGGGAGGCGGCACCATGCCGCTCTATTCGCTCGACGGCCTGTCGCCCACTCTGCCGGCGGATGGTCGCTTTTTCCTCGCGCCCGGCGCGCAGGTGATGGGCGACATTCGCTTCGGTGAGGATGCGAGCGTTTGGTTCAACGCCGTCATCCGCTGTGACAACGAGCCCATCACGATCGGCGCCCGCACGAACATTCAGGATGGGGCTGTGCTCCATTCCGATGCCGGCTGCCCGCTCATCATCGGAGACGATTGCACCATCGGCCACAAGGCGATCCTGCACGGCTGCCGGATCGGCGACGGCTCCTTGATCGGCATGGGCGCGACGGTGCTCAACAACGCCCGGATCGGGCGCGGCTGCCTCGTCGGCGCCAATGCGCTCGTCACGGAGGGCAAGGTGTTCCCGGATCATTCTCTGATCGTCGGGGCGCCGGCAAAGGCGATCCGGGTGCTCGACGCGGAGGCGGTGGCGCGCCTGCTCGCCTCGGCGGCGCACTACGTCGCCAACTGGAAACGCTTTGCCGCCGGGTTGAGCGAGGCCTGATCCGGGTCTAAGGCTTGTCGGCCCGTTCCTCTTTAAGGCCCGCCGACATGTGGACGCCCATCGCGGATCTGCCGCGCGCCGATCCCCCAAAACCGCTTCATGGCATCCGCGTTCTCGAACTCGCCCGCATTCTCGCCGGCCCCTGGACCGGGCAGTTGCTTGCCGATCTCGGCGCCGAGGTCATCAAGATCGAGCGGCCGGGGCAGGGGGACGACACGCGCAGCTGGGGCCCGCCCTTTGTGCCGGCAGCCGACGGCGGTCACCTAGACGCTGCCTATTTCCACAGCTGCAATCGCGGCAAGCGCTCGATCGCGATCGACTTCGAAAAGCCTGAGGGCGCCGAGACGGTCCGCGCGCTCGCCGCCGAGGCGGATGTGGTGCTGGAAAACTTCAAGGTCGGCGGCCTGAAGAAATACGGCCTCGACCATGCGAGTCTTGCCGCGGTGAACCCGCGTCTCGTCATGCTCTCGATCACGGGGTTCGGGCAGGACGGACCCTACGCGCCGCGCGCGGGCTATGATTTCCTCGTCCAGGGCATGGGCGGCATCATGGACCTGACAGGTGATCCTGCCGGCGAGCCGCAGAAGATCGGCGTGGCGCTGACCGATATCATGACCGGGATCTATGGTGCCGTTGGCATCCTCGCGGCGCTGCGCCGGCGCGACATGACCGGGCTCGGCGGGCACGTCGACATGGCTCTCTTCGACACCCAGCTCGCCGTTCTCGCCAATCAGGCGATGAACTATCTCGTTTCGGGCAAATCGCCCCGGCGCATGGGCAACGCCCATCCCAACATCGTGCCGTACCAGGTTTTTCCCGTCGCCGATGGCCACATCATCATCGCGAGCGGCAATGACGGCCAGTTCGGCAAGCTGATGGCCATCCTCGGCGAACCTGATCTCGCGACCCATCCGGATTATGCCAGCAATGCCGCGCGTGTGACGAACCGGGCTGTCTTGTGCGCGCGCATCGCTGAGCTGACGTCGGGGTGGCCGAAGGTGATGCTTCTGGCCAGGCTCGAGGCGGCAGGCGTGCCGGCAGGACCGATCAACTCGGTTGCCGAGGCCTTCGCCGATCCGCAGGCGATCGCGCGCGGCATGCGTGTCGATCTGGCGTCGGCTGCCGCGGCCGGCGGAACGATCCCGAGCGTGCGTTCGCCCATCGTGCTCGACGGTGTGCCGATGGTTGCGGACCGACCAAGCCCGCGCCTCGGGGAGGGGTGAGGCAACGGTACCGCAAGCATTGCACCGTTGAGGCACCGATCGGTCCGCGGGCAGCCGCCTCAAACTTCGGCATTATTGCGACGAACTATGATCTGGCGGAACGGCATTTGCGTTTATAGATTAGGGGAGCGCGGCTGCTGCGTCGCGCCACACCGAGGTTGTCCAACGCGCCATGCCCCTGCCGAGCCCCTCTTGTGTGCCTGCCGCGATCGATAGCGTGATCGTCAGCATGGCGCGCGAGCCCCGAAATCCGTCGGGCAATGACGGTCTCGGAACGGCGGTGATCGCGAAGACGAAGCCGCAGGTCAAGCGGCCGCCTTTGTATCGCGTCCTGCTGCTCAATGACGACTACACGCCCATGGAATTCGTGATCCATGTGCTCGAGCGCTTCTTCAACAAGTCGCGCGACGAGGCCACGCAGATCATGCTTCATGTGCACCACAACGGCGTCGGCGAGTGCGGCACCTACACCTATGAGGTGGCCGAGACCAAGGTCACCCAGGTCATGGATTTTGCGAAGAAGCATCAGCATCCGCTGCAATGCGTCATGGAAAAGAAGTGAGGGTCCATCGTGCCATCCTTTTCCCGCCAGCTTGAACAGACGCTGCATCGGGCACTTGCCGCCGCGAACCAGCGAAAGCACGAGTATTCGACCCTCGAGCATCTGCTGCTGGCCCTGATCGAGGACTCGGACTCCGCCGCGGTGATGCGGGCCTGCAATGTCGATCTCGACCTGTTGCGCCGCAATCTGACCGAGTACATCGACACCGAACTCGACAATCTGATCAGCGACTCGCGCGAGGACGCCAAGCCGACCGCCGGCTTCCAGCGCGTCATCCAGCGCGCGGTGATCCACGTTCAGTCATCCGGCCGCGAGGAAGTGACCGGCGCGAACGTACTCGTCGCGATCTTCGCCGAGCGCGAGAGCCATGCCGCCTATTTCCTGCAGGAGCAGGACATGACGCGGTACGACGCCGTGAACTACATTTCGCACGGCATCGCCAAGCGCGCCGGCATGTCGGAATCAAAGCCCGCCCGCGGCGCCGACGAGCCGGAGCAGGAACAGCAGAAGTCCAGCCAGAGCCAGGGCGAGGACGGCGCGAAGAAGAAGCAGGACGCGCTCGAGGCCTACTGCGTCAACCTCAACAAGAAGGCCAAGGACGGCAAGATCGACCCGCTGATCGGGCGGGATTCCGAGATCACGCGCACCATCCAGGTGCTGTGCCGCCGCCAGAAGAATAATCCGCTCTTCGTCGGCGATCCTGGCGTCGGCAAGACCGCGATCGCGGAGGGGCTTGCCCGCCGCATCACCACCGGCGACGTGCCGGAAGTGCTGCGTGGTGCGACCGTCTTCGCGCTCGACATGGGCACGCTGCTCGCCGGCACACGCTATCGCGGCGACTTCGAGGAGCGGCTCAAGCAGGTGGTGAAGGAGATCGAGGCCTATCCGGGCGCGATCCTGTTCATCGACGAGATCCACACCGTGATCGGCGCCGGCGCGACCTCCGGCGGCGCGATGGATGCCTCGAACCTCCTCAAGCCGGCGCTTGCCGCGGGCGCGCTGCGCTGCATCGGCTCGACGACCTATAAGGAGTACCGGCAGTACTTCGAGAAGGATCGTGCGCTGGTGCGTCGCTTCCAGAAGATCGACGTCAACGAGCCGACGATCCCCGACACGATCGAGATCCTCAAGGGGCTGAAGCCCTATTACGAGGAGTTCCACAAGTTGCGCTACACCAACGACGCCATCAAGGCGGCGGTGGAACTGGCGGCCAAGTACATCAATGACCGCAAGCTGCCCGACAAGGCGATCGACGTGATCGACGAAACCGGTGCCTCGCAGATGCTGCTACCGGAAAGCCGGCGCAAGAAGACGATCGGCGTGAAGGAAATCGAGGCGACGATCGCCACCATGGCGCGCATTCCGCCCAAATCCGTGTCGAAGGACGACACGGAGATGCTCAAGAACCTGCAGCTCAACCTCAAGCGCGTGGTCTACGGGCAGGACAGCGCCATCGACCAGTTGTCGGCGGCGATCAAGCTCGCCCGCGCCGGCCTGCGCGATCCGGAAAAGCCGATCGGGAACTATCTGTTCTCCGGCCCGACCGGCGTCGGCAAGACCGAGGTCGCCAAGCAGCTCGCCCAGATCCTGGGCGTGCCGCTGCTGCGCTTCGATATGTCCGAATACATGGAGCGTCACACGGTCAGCCGCCTGATCGGCGCGCCTCCGGGCTATGTCGGCTTCGACCAGGGCGGCCTGCTGACGGACGGCATCGACCAGAACCCGCACAGCGTGCTGCTGCTCGACGAGATCGAGAAGGCGCACCCGGACCTGTTCAACATCCTTCTGCAGGTGATGGACCACGGCAAGCTGACGGATCACAACGGCAAGTCGGTCGATTTCCGCAACGTCATCCTGATCATGACGACCAATGCGGGCGCGGCCGATCTGCAGAAGTCGGCGTTCGGCTTCACCCAGTCGAAGCGCGTCGGCGACGATGTGGAGGCGATCAACAAGCTGTTCACGCCGGAGTTCCGCAATCGTCTCGATGCGATCATTCCGTTCTCGCATCTGTCGCCGCAGATCGTGCAGCAGGTCGTCGACAAGTTCGTCCTGCAGCTCGAGGCGCAGCTTGCCGACCGGACGGTCACGATCGAACTCACCGATGACGCCCGCACCTGGCTGGTGGCGAACGGTTATGACGAGCTGATGGGCGCGCGGCCGATGGGTCGCCTGATCCAGCAGACCATCAAGACGCCGCTTGCCGATGAGGTGCTGTTCGGAAAGCTGAAGAATGGCGGCGCGGTCCGGGTCGTGGTCACGACGAACGAAGCCGGTACCAAGGTGATCGGGTTCGAGTACCCCGACGGGCCGACCGCGCCGAAGCCGGAGCGGGTGGTCGTCGAGGCGAAGAAGAAGCCCGCGCGCCGCAAGCCATCGGCGCCGAAGAAGGCGAAGGTGCCGGCGCTGCCGGCGCCCACGTCGAAGCGCGGGTCGGTGCCGAAGGTGCCGCTGAAGACCGACTGAGCGATCGCGCTTGTCGGACCGCAGGGCGACGATCTGGACCGCGTTGCGGGCGACGGCAGGTGTTGCGGGCCTGTCGCTCGCAGGGTCCCAGATCGGGTTCGGCGCCTTTGCGCATGGCGCTGGGCTCTCCCTTTTCGAGGTCGTCTTCATCACCGTCGTGATCTGGGCGCTGCCGGCTCAGGTCATCCTGATCGGCGCGCTCTCGACGGGCATCGGCACCGGCGCCGCACTTGCGGCCGTGTCGATCTCCTCGATCAGGCTCCTGCCGATGGTGTGCTCGATCCTCCCGCTGATGCGCTCGCCGCGGATGCGGCTGTGGCAATCGCTGATCGCGAGTCATTTCGTTGCCCAGACGGGGTGGATCCTCGGCTTCCTGCATCTCCACGACATCGCCCGCGACCAGCGGCCGACCTTCTTCTTCGCGGTGTCGGCGATCCTGGTCGGCTCGTCCATGGCCTTCGCGGCGCTCGGCTGGTACATCGCCGGTGCCCTGCCGTTTCCGCTCGCCGTGGCGCTTCTGATGCTCACGCCGGCCTCGTTCCTGCTTCTGACGGAGAAAGCCGCGCGTCGACCCGACGAGAAGATCGCCATGGCACTCGGCATCGTCCTGCTGCCGATCGTCCATGAGACGGCACCGCTCATCGGCCTTGGTGATTGGGATCTCCTGATCACCGGGATCGTGGGTGGGTTGATCGCCTTTGCCATAGGGCTCTCCCTCGATCGGTCACGCCCGGCATGATCGGCGACGGCAGCTGGACCTTCGTTCTGATTGTGGTCGCCGCCGCGATCGTCTCCGACGCCTGGCGCTTTCTCGGCGCGGTCGTTGCGACGCGCATCGACGAAGGGTCACTCGTTTTCCGGCTGGTCAAGGCCGTAGCGACGACGCTGATCGCGGCGGTCGTCATCCGCCTGACACTCTACCCGACGGGCATTCTCGCGGAGACGCCGGTCCTGTTGCGGCTCGGCTCGCTGGTCGTCGGGCTCGGCCTCTATCTCGCGACGGGTCGATCCGTGGCTATCGGTCTGGCCGGCGCCATCGCCGTGCTTGTCGTCGGTGCCTGGCTGCTGCCGCGCTGATGCGTCGCGAAAGCGTGAAGCGGTTCGGTTTGACGTGCCCGGTGGCGACACCTATCACAGAGCGCCTGTGTCGTTTTCACGTGGGGTTTGCCGTGATCGCCCGTCTTGTTGCCCTGGTCTTCGTTGCAATGTCGGCGATTGCCCTCACGACGCCGCGCGTGCTGGCGGCGGAGGTCGACCGCCCCGCGATCGAGGCGATCATTCGCGACTATCTGATCAAGAACCCCGAGGTTCTGGAGGAAGCGCTCAACGCACTCCAGGCCAAGCGCGCCCAGGAACAGGCGGACCTCCAGAAGAAAGCCGTCACGGAGAGCAAGGACGCCATCTACAACACGCCGACGGACGTCGTGCTCGGCAATCCCAAGGGCGACATCACGCTGGTCGAGTTTTTCGATTACAATTGCGGCTACTGCAAGCGTGGCCTCGCCGACATCGTCCGCCTGATCGAGACCGACAAGAACATCCGCGTGGTGCTGAAGGACTATCCGGTGCTCGGCCCGGGCTCGATCGAGGCAGCGGCGGTCGCGGTCGCCCTGCGCGAGCAGTTGAAGGGCGACGCCTATTTCGAGTTCCACAAGAAGCTCCTCGGCACGCGGGGCCCGGTCGGCAAGGACCGTGCGCTCGCGGTCGCGCGCGAGGTCGGCGCGGACATCGAAAAGATCAACGCCGCGATCGAGGGCAAGAGCGTCCGCGCCTCACTGACGGACTCGCTCAGACTTGGCGACACGCTCGGCATTTCCGGCACGCCGAGCTATGTGATCGGCGATGAGGTCGTCGTCGGCGCCGTCGGCTATGATTCGCTCGTCGAAAAGATCGACTCGATGCGCCGCTGCGGGCAGGCGAGCTGCTGAGACCTCGTCGCGGGCTCAGGCATAGGCCTCGATCAGCGCTTTCAGCGTATTGCCGCGGATCGACCTTTTGTCGACGACGGAAGCGACCCCGAGCCGTCCCGCATCGCGGAACACAGGCTCGTCGACGCTCGCGGAATGAACGATGACGGGGCCGGTGTAGCCCGCGGTCCGGATCTGATCGAGCCCTTCGCGGAAATCGGAGTAGGGCGGGATCCGGTTGTCCAGAAACACGATGGACGGTGCTTCGGCCAGGATGCCCTTCACGGCGTCATCAATGCTCTTTGCCGTGATGCAGACGACGTCCGCGACGCCCGAGAGTTCAAGAAAGATCGAGAACAGCCTGATCTGCTGCTCGTCATCATCGACAACCAGGATGCGCTTGCCCTGTTGCACGGCCTCAGTCCTTCTTTTCGCATCCGGAAGGGGAACAGCGAATCAAGAACGCGACCAGAAAATGCCACCGCCACTCCTCTCGGACTGCAAAGCTAAATCGTTTGATACTGGCGAAGGGCGCATGTTTGGCCGCGCCGGAGTGAGCTAGTTCAGGGCTTCGAGCGCGAAGCGATCTGCGGTTGTGCGGTCGCCGGCGACGACGAGGACGGTCCGCAGCGTGCCGCGCTCGCGTTTCGCGTAGATCACGCCATGGGCATGGCGCTGTTTCGTCCCGCCCTCAATGCTCACACTGACTCCGCGCCAACCCTCGTGACGGATTCGCTCGACGGCAACCACGGCGCGGGGGAGGGACGCCTTCGCCTGGTTCATGCCGGCCCTCGGCGTCGCCGCCACGGGTTCCGCCTTGTCGATGACGCGCTTCAGGAGGGTCGGGTCTTCAAGCGCCGCCTCGAGCTGGGCGGCATCGCGACCGCTGACGTTGAACGATGCGATGGCGATGTCGTCGCCGCACTGGCTGCGTCGGCAGAAGACGAGGCTCGTGATCGTCACGCTGTCGCGGCTCAGAAGGTCGTCGACCGGCAACGTCTGCCACCCCTCGTCGGGCGGCTCGATCGCCATGATCGTCTCGATGCTGCTGCATCCCGAGACGCTGACGACGGCAAGGCAGCCAAGAACCAGTCCGCCAATGAACGAGGCCCGCGCTGCCAGCCGCAGCACGGGCCTGAAGCGATGCGAGAAGGCGAGCGACAGGCGCGTCGGCATTACTGGACGAGCTTCGGCCCCCGCGCCGTCGGCGAGTTGTCCATCTCGTTCATGATGCCGAGGCGGCGGGCGACTTCCGTGTAAGCTTCGAGAAGCCCACCCATGTCGCGGCGGAAACGGTCCTTGTCGAGCTTGTCGTTCGACTTGATGTCCCACAGCCGGCAGTTATCGGGCGAGATCTCGTCGGCGAGGACGATCCGCATCATCTCGCCTTCCCACAGACGTCCGGTCTCGATCTTGAAATCGACGAGACGGATGCCGACGCCGAGGAACAGGCCGGTCAGAAAGTCGTTCACCCGGATCGCGAGCGCCATGATGTCGTCGATCTCCGGCGGCGTCGCCCAGCCGAAGGCCGTGATGTGCTCTTCCGACACCATCGGATCGCCCAGCGCGTCGTTCTTGTAATAGAACTCGATGATCGAGCGCGGCAGCTGCGTGCCTTCCTCCAGCCCGAGGCGCTGGGCGATCGAGCCGGCCGCGACGTTGCGGACCACGACCTCGAGCGGAATGATCTCGACCTCGCGGATGAGCTGCTCACGCATGTTCATGCGCCGAATGAAGTGCGTCGGCACCCCGATGTCGTTGAGGTTCTGGAAGATGTACTCGGAGATGCGATTGTTCAGCACGCCCTTGCCGTCGATCACCTCGTGCTTCTTGGCGTTGAAGGCGGTCGCATCATCCTTGAAATGCTGGATCAGCGTTCCGGGCTCGGGTCCCTCATAGAGGACCTTCGCCTTGCCTTCATAAATTCGGCGGCGGCGGTTCATCGGAATGTACCGTGGTTTGAGAAAATCCATCAGAGGCCGTGTCTCCTGACCGGGTTCACGAGCCAGCGTCGGTCGATTCGAACATGGACTGCCCGATCTCCACCGGCACCGTAGCCGATCGAGTGCGTCCGCACAACGACGTGACGCGCTGGCTCCATCCAACCCCAACCAATCAACGGCCAAGGCCTGTGTTTGCGCTTTGTTGATTTGGGGATTCCGCGCCTATATGCAACAGCGACTCCGCTCGACACAACAGGAAACGTTTCATGAGCACGTTCGACAAGCGCCAGGAAGGCTTCGAGAAGAAGTTCGCCCACGACGAGGAGCTTCGCTTCAAGGCGACCGCGCGCCGCAACAAGCTCCTGGGCCTGTGGGCGGCTGAAAAGCTCGGGAAGACCGGCGATGACGCGGCGGCCTATGCCAAGTCCGTCGTGATGGCGGACTTCGAGGAAGCCGGTGACGAGGACGTCGTGCGTAAGGTCATGGCAGACCTGACCGCCGGTGGTGTCGAGCAGTCCGACCATCAGATCCGCCGCACCATGGACGAGCTGATGGCGCAGGCCGTCGCCGAGATCCAGGCCGGCAACTGACCGCCATTCAAGCAGCGGGCACCGGCTCGCTGATCGCGGCATCCTCCCGCTCGTCGTCCGGCGTTCGCAGCCGGACGATCGTGATCGAGCACGGCGTCTCGGCCACCACCCGCGCCGACACGCTGCCGAGGTAGCGGCGATAGGGGGAGGCCGCGCGCGCGCCCATGATCACGTGATCGACATGGTTGCGCTTGGCGTGGGCGATCAGGGCCTCCGCCGCATCCGGTGCTTCGAGCACGTGGTGGGTGACGCGGTCGCTCGGCACGCCGAGCGATTCAGCCCAATGCCGCAATTCGATGAGCCGCTGCATGTGCAGGCTGCGACCATCCTCGTCGATCATCTGGTCGAGCCCCAGCCGTGACACCTTAAGCACGTTGAGACAGGTCAGCCGTGCGTCGGGTTCCAGCTGGAGTTGGCGCCGGACCGTCGTTCGCAGCGCCTCGGCCAAAGCCGCCTGTCCTTCGGCGAGATCGACCGCCACGGCGATCAGCGGAGCGGTGGAGAGGCGCCCCGCGACGGGCGTCGATGCTGGTAGCGAGGGCCTGAAGCCGCCTGCGGCCAGACGGCGACGCAGCACGGTGGCGATGCCGTCGCGCGACATGCGCGCCGCGCGCGCTGTGAGCGTGACGGCGTCGAGGTGGCGAAGATCATAGGCGAGCTGCGCGGCCGTCTGGTGCCGCCGACCCGCGTCGACCTCGAGACAGCGCAGGATGATCTCCTGAAGCGCCGGCGGACAATCCGGCACGAGAGCGGATGGTGGCACGGGATCACGCCACAGTCTTCGGCGCATGGCGCGCCCCTCGACGTCGCCGAACGGCAGGCGGCCGGTGAGCAGGCGGTAGAGCACGACGCCGGTCGCGAAAATGTCGCTGCGCAGATCACCGCGGACACCGACGAGCTGTTCCGGGGCGATGAAGGCGCCGGTGCCGATCGGCAGGCGTGTCTCCTCCGCAAGGAGATCGGGGAGCTGGTCGTGTCGCGACAGGCCGAAATCGATTAGCACGGCGGTGCCATCGGCCGTCATCAGGACATTGCCCGGTTTCACGTCGAGATGGGTGACGTGCTGGCGGTGAAGATCATGCAGGGCGGTCGCCAGCGCCGCGCCGATCCGGGCGTCCTCGCTCGCAGGGAGAGGCCCATTGGCCGCCAGCGCCTCGAGGCTCTGCCCCCTGATTTCCTCCATGACGAGATAGGGCCGCTGCGCCAGGCCGCTCGAGGCAACGAAGCGCGGCACGTGACGCCCGCCGAGACGCTGGAGGATCATGTCCTCGACCTCGAAGCTCACGATCATGGCCGGATCGTCGCCATCGAGGATCAGCGGCAGCTTCATGACGAGCGGACCCGGATGGACGTCGTGCTCAACGCGCCAGATCGCCGCCATGCCGCCCGCATGCAGTCGTCCGGTCAACAGAAAGCCGTCGATGGTCTCGCCAATGCTCGCGATTGCCCGCATGCCTATCGCCCCTTCAACAGGCGAGCGGCCAATCCCTCCGGCAATCCGGCTGCGAGAATCTTCTGGGCCGCCCGCTCCGTGTCATAGGCTACGCGCTCGAAGGTGAGCCGGCGCTGATCGAGGTCAAGAATGGCGGCCGCGGCCGACGCCTGTCCATCGCGCGGCTGGCCGACCGCGCCGATGACCGCCAGCCAGCGCATCACCGACGTCAGCGGCGTTTCCACCCCGGTCACCGGCTGGAAATGGACGGCGGGCTTCATCGGCGCGCAGTGATACAGCGCCGGCACGTGCGTATGGCCGCACAGCGTGATCCGCGCGTCGGTGCGGTCCATGCTGCGCTCGGCCTCGCGCGGGCTGACGACATAGCCCCAATCCTCCGGTGCCCAGGCATTGGCGTGGACGAAGAGTGTCTCACCGATCACGGCCGTGTAGGGCAGTGCTGCCAGAAAGACCTTCTGGGCTGGTGAGAGCTGATCCCGCGTCCAGTCGATCGCCGCGGTCGCGACCGGGTTCATCCGCTCCGACGGCGTGCCGATCGCATGGTCATGATTGCCGCGGATCAGGATGGCGCCGGTCGCCGCGCGCTCGGTGAGGCGGTCGACGCAGTAGCCGGGATCCGCGCCATAGCCCACGATGTCGCCGAGACACACGAGCCGATCAATTCCGCGCCGCTCCAGATGAGCCAGCACCGCATCGAGCGCCTCGCGATTGGCATGAATGTCCGAGATGATGCCGAGACGCATGACCGCCCCTTCCACGATCCCCGTTGGCGATCGGGATTATGCACGAAGATTGCGGCCGGTCTTGCATCGATCTCATCTTTGGGTTTGGCGTGCCGGTGGATCAGCCGGATAGGGGAAGGAGGGTTGCACGTCGCCGCCCACGGTCTGGTGCCGCAGGTCAGCGACACCGGACACGCGGCTGCGGCGCCCGTTCATGCCAGTTGGACGATCGCCTCGACCTCGAACAGCATGCTGTCGACGGCGAGTTTGGGAACCGGCACGAGTGTCTGGGCCGGCAAGGCTTTCCCGAACATCCGCACGACATTCTCGGTCAGGACGCCGAGTTTCGACATGTCGTGATCCACCACGAGGACGGTGAGCTTCACGACCTGGTCTGGCCTCGCCCCGATCGCATCGATGACGGCCGCGAGATTGGCATAGGCCTGGGTGACCTGTGCGCCGAAGTCGGGTGACAGCTGCCCCCGCTCATCGTGGCCGCCTTGACCGGAGACGAAGGCGAGCCGGGCGTCCGGCCTCGAAATCACGACGGTGCTGTAGCCGTGTGGCGTCGGGTCGTGCAGGCCGTGCGGATTGACGATGAGGGGCTTGGCGGCATCGATCGCGTGCGGCGGCTGTGATGACATGGTCTGTTTCCTTTCGTGCGAGAGGCACGAGAAAGGGGTCACCCAAATCAGTGCCAAAAACTGGCACCAAATGTGGTAGTCTCCAGCCATGGATGTGCGCCGAAGGCGAGATGCGATTATCCGTCTGCTGCGTCGAAACGGCAGCGCCACGGTGGACGGATTGGCCACCTCAGTCGGCGCTTCGCGACGGACGATCCTGCGCGACATCATCGCGCTCAGGGACGAAGGCTTCGTCATTCATTCCGAAAGCGGTCGCGGAGGTGGGGTCCAGCTCGATCCGCACTCGATGCAGACGACGACCAGGCTGTCGGTCACAGAGGTCTTTGCGCTGCTGATCAGTGTAGCGGCCATGCGCGCGGCGCGGTCTTTGCCGTTCGCCGGTCTCGCCGATCAGGGGCTTGCCAAGATCGAGCGGGGGCTGTCCGCCGAGAAGGTGCGGGACCTGCGCCGGTTGATCGGCTGTCTCTATGTCGGTCAGCTGTCGCCGAGGCAGGACGTCTCGACCGTGGGTACGGCGGATGCCGACCTGCTGGGATGTTTCGAGACGGCCTTCCTCCAGCAAAACCTCATGACGTTTCAGTACCGTGATGCGGCCGGTGCTGTGACCGGTCGCCTCGTCGAACCGCAAGCGATGCTCATTCTGCCGCCTCTTTGGTACCTCGTCGCCTTTGACCCGTCCCGCGACGACTTCCGTCGCTTCCGCATGGATCGCATCAGTCGACCTGAAGTCGTCGACGGATCATCCTTCCGACGCCGCCATGTCCCGTTCGAGGACGACGTCTGCCCCTACACCGACTTGCCCAACCCGACGACCGCCGAGGCGCGGTAAAGGCCGTGGATCAGCCGGCTTCGGCAGACGGCACGTTCAATCCGAAGAATTCGGATCATCGCGAAAACAACGAAACAAAAGAAATATATTTCAATAGGTTATGTTGATGTTCTCACATCGATTCTTGCAAGTGTCACGCGGGCGGAACGCTCTGCCGGGCGATGTAGAGGGCGAGCGCCGTCGCGTTCGAGACATTGAGGCTGCGGATCGCGCCCGGCATGTCGAGCCGCGCGAGGTGGTCGCACAGCTGGCGCGTGCGCTGTCTGAGCCCCTTGCCCTCTGCGCCGACGACGAGGGCGAGCGGGCCGCGGATCGCGGTCTTGGCCAGATCCGCGTCGCCGTCCGAATCGAGACCGATCCGCAGGACACCGTTTTCACCGAGCTCTTCGAGCGTGTCGCCGAGGTTCTTCACGAAGACGAGCGGCACATGTTCGAGCCCGCCGGAGGCGGATTTCGCGAGCACGCCGGTCGCCGACGGCGAATGGCGTTCGGTCGTGATGACGGCGGCGATCGAGAAGGCGGCGGCGCTGCGGATGATCGCGCCGACATTGTGCGGATCCGTGACCTGATCGAGCACCAGCACGATGTCGTTTCCGTCGAGATCACCGAAAGTCGGCGCATCGAGCGGATCGGCCTCGACATAGAGGCCCTGATGGACCGCGTCGGGTGTCAGCAGCCGATCGATCGCGTCCGGGCGGACGAGTTCCGGCTCGATCACGATCGGCACCTTGTCCTCGCGCAGCCGCCGGATGCCGTTCTCGGTCGCGACCAGCCGGCGGATCCGTCGTGCCGGGTTCGACAGGGCCTCGCGGACCGGATGCCAGCCGTAGAGCACCACCGTGTCGATGTCGCTGGCGCGCCGGGGTGCCTCATGGCGCTGGCCGCGAAACCGGGGAGGGCGGCTCATGGGTCCACCTCACCGGCGCCCGCGAGGCTGAGCGCCTCCGCTCCGTCGAGGGCCCTGTCCCGCGGCACCGCATAAAACTCCGCCCGATCCTGCAAGGCTGTCTCCAGAAGGTCCTGATAACGCCGGCGCGGCACGTCGACGGCGCCGAGGCTGACGAGATGGGGGGTGGTGAACTGCGTGTCGAGAAGACGGTAACGCCCGGCCCGCAGCCGGGCGACGAGATGCACGAGCGCGACTTTTGAAGCGTCGGTCGCGGTGTGGAACATGCTCTCGCCGAAAAAGGCGGCACCGAGATCGACGCCGTAAAGGCCGCCGACGAGCACGTCGCCCTGATAGACCTCGACCGTGTGGCAATGGCCGATGTCGAAGAGCTCACGGTACAGCATGCGGATCCGCTGGTTGATCCATGTCGTGCGCCGCCCCGGTGCTGACCGGGCGCAGGCGTCGATCACCGCGTCGAAATCAACGTCCGCCACGACCTTGAAGCGATCCGACCGCACCGTCCGTGCGAGCCGGCGAGACACCACGAGCCCGTCGAGCGGAATGATGCCGCGAACCTCCGGCTCGATCCAGAACAGGCCCGGATCGTCCGCGCTCTCCGCCATGGGAAAGATGCCGCAGGCATAGGCCTTCAGCAGCACCTGCGGCGTGATGGCGACCGTTGATCGGGACGGTGACGTCATGCCGACCACGAAGCCACCGGATTGCCTTTCGCGCAAGTGCAGACTGCCGCCACGATGCGCACCGGCACCTCAATCGCGACCGGCTCAGGCCCCGTCACCGTCCATGCCACCCGCGGCGAGGAACTTTTCCAGCCAATGGATGTCATAGAGGCCGTTCTGAATGTCCTGGTTGCGCACCAGCGTCCGGAACAGCGGCAGCGTCGTGTCGATGCCGTCGACGACGAACTCGTCGAGCGAACGGCGCAGGCGCATCAGGCATTCAGTCCGGGTCCGCCCGTGAACGATCAGCTTGCCGACGAGCGAGTCGTAGAAGGGCGGGATCTTGTAGCCCTGGTAGACGGCGGAATCGACGCGCACGCCGAGCCCGCCCGGCGGATGGAAGTACTTGATGAGGCCCGGAGACGGCCGGAAGGTCGCGGGATGCTCGGCATTGACGCGGCACTCGATCGCATGCCCCTCGATGACGATGTCCGACTGACGGATCGACAGCGGCGAGCCTGCCGCGATCTTGATCTGCTCGTTCACGAGATCGATGCCCGTGATCATCTCCGTCACCGGGTGCTCGACCTGGATGCGCGTGTTCATCTCGATGAAGTAGAACTCGCCATTCTCGTACAGGAACTCGATCGTTCCCGCGCCGACATAGCCGAGGTCGATCATCGCCTTGGCGACGATGTCGCCAATGCGCGTGCGCTGCGCGGCGTTGAGGGCGGGCGAGGGGCCTTCCTCCCACACCTTCTGATGCCGGCGCTGCAGCGAGCAATCGCGCTCGCCGAGATGGATCGCGTTGCCCTGGCCGTCGCCAAGGATCTGGAGTTCGATGTGGCGCGGTTTCTCGAGATATTTTTCGAGATAGACGGCATCGTCGCCGAAGGCGGCGCGGGCTTCCGCGCGCGCCGTCGCCAGCGCGTCCGACAGGTCGGCCGCCGTGCGGGCGACCTTCATGCCGCGTCCACCGCCACCGGCGGCAGCCTTCACGAGTACGGGATAGCCAATATCCGCAGCGATCCGCGCGGCCTCGTCGTCATTGTCGACGCCGCCTTCCGAACCCGGAACGCAGGGAATGCCGAGGCGCTTGGCCGTGCGCTTGGCTTCGATCTTGTCGCCCATCATGCGGATGTGCTCGGCCTTGGGGCCGATGAAGGCGATGCCGTGCTGATCGAGGATTTCGGCGAAACGCGCGTTCTCCGACAGGAACCCGTAGCCCGGATGAACCGCCTCGGCGCCGGTGATCTCGCAGGCGGCGATCAGCGCCGGAATGTTGAGATAGCTTTCGCGCGCCGGCGGCGGGCCGATACACACGCTCTCGTCGGCGAGCTTGACGTGCATCGCGTCCGCGTCCGCCGTCGAATGCACGGCCACCGTCGCGATGCCGAGTTCCTTGCAGGCCCGCAGCACGCGAAGGGCGATCTCACCGCGATTGGCGATCAGGATCTTGTCGAACATTCGGCTCACTCGATGATCATCAGAGCCTGGCCGTACTCGACCGGGTTCTTGTCCTCGACCAGCACGCGCGTGACCGTTCCAGAGCGCGGCGCGAGAATGTCGTTAAAGGTCTTCATCGCCTCGACGATCAGGACACGATCGCCCTGGTTGACCTTGGCGCCGATCTCGATGAACGGCTTCGCGCCGGGCGCCGGGCCGAGAGAGACGGTTCCGACCATCGGCGACTTCAGGGCGCCCGGATGATCGTCGACATTGTCAGCCACCGCCGGTGCCGACGCGGCCGGCGCCGGCGCTGCTGCCACCTGGGGCTGAGGCGCGATCGCCATCGGAGCCGCGACCGGCACATGGGCGCTCACCTGGATCTGCCGGGCGACGCGGATGCGCAGATCGGCCTGCTGGATCTCGATCTCCGTCAGGTCCGTTTCGGTGAGGACGCGCGCGAGTTCGCGAATGGCTTCCGCGTCGATGGGCGATTTCGTTCGAGACATGCTCAACCCTGTTTTCCTGGGCCGGCTCGGTCCGGCCTCTCTTGCGACTAGTGCGCGGCGCTCGCGGCCAAGGCCTCGAGTGCCAGTTCATATCCTTTGGGGCCGAAACCGCAAATCACCCCCTTCGCCACCGGGGACACGTAGGAGTGGTGGCGAAACGCTTCGCGGGCGAAGACGTTCGACAGATGGACCTCGATCGCCGGCAGCCCCGAGGCCCGGATGGCGTCGTGCACGGCAATCGACGTGTGCGTCAGCGCGCCGGGATTGAGGACGAGGCCCACGGCTTTGCGATGATAGGCCTCATGGATCCAGTCGACGAACTGTCCCTCATGGTTGGTCTGCCGGAATTCGATGGCAAAACCGAGCGCTTCGCCCCGCGCCCGGACCAGCGCCTCGATGCCGGCGAGGTCGAGGCCGCCATAGATCGACGGCTCCCGGACACCGAGCATGTTGAGGTTGGGTCCGTTGAGGACGTAGACAATCGCCATGAAAACCAATCGCCAAACGTGTCACGACCGATCCGGAACCGGCCGGTCCCGGGCCATGGGAGCCCCGATCGGGAGAGGCCCTTATAGGGGTTTGCGCGCACAAGGCAAAGTGTCGCGTCAAGCGGTACACATCTGTCCGCTGACCGATTGGTCCGAGCGGCTGCAGCGCCCATGACGTACCGCGTCCTGATCTTCGATTTCGACGGCACGCTCGCCGATACCTTTCCGTGGTTCGCGAGCATTCTCAATGATGTCGCGGATCGCTACGGCTTTCGCCGGGTGGGCGAGAACGACGTCGCGCGGTTGCGCTTGCTCGATGCGCGCAGCATCATGGACGAGCTCGGCGTACCACTGTGGAAGGCGCCGATGATCGCCCGTCACCTCCGAGCGCTTGCTTCCCGCGACGCGGCGACGCTCAGACCGTTTCCGGGCGTTCGGGAGACACTGGCAGCGCTCGCCCGGCAGGGGTACACGATCGCGGTCGTGAGTTCGAATGCGGAGACGACGATCAGGACCGTCCTCGGTCCCGAGACCGCCGGTCTCATCGCGCGTTTTTCCTGTGGTGTTTCGCTGTTCGGCAAGGCGAAGAAGCTCCGCCGGCTCGTCCGCGACCTCCGCGTGTCGCCACGCGAGGCGCTCCTGATCGGTGACGAGATCCGTGACGCCGATGCTGCACGCGACGCGGGCATCGACTTTGGTGCCGTAGCCTGGGGTTACACCGCGCCCGAGGCGCTGGCCCGCGCGAAACCGGTGCTGACCTTCGAGACGGTCGATGCGATCGAAAAGGTGCTAACGTCGGGTCTGCGCGGAGAGACAGACGGATTTATTCACGCTAGCCTTCTGTGATCGAGGGCGCAGGCCCGGCAGGGGGTGCCGGGTGCGCGGGCCTTTCGAAACGGTGGAAGTGGATAGCCGCTTTGGTCGCGTCCCGTGAGCCTGACATCGAGTTCCGGTCGGTCACCAAGCGGTATGGGGCCGTCACGGCGGTTTCGGATGTCAGTTTTGCCGTGCCGCGCGGCGCCTTCATCGCGCTTCTGGGACCATCGGGCTGCGGCAAGACGACCTGCCTGCGCATGATCGGCGGCTTCGAGCAGCCGAGCGAGGGCGATGTTCTGATCCGCGGCGCCTCGATGGCCGGGGTCCCGGCCTATCGGCGGCCGGTGAACATGGTGTTTCAGCACTACGCGCTGTTTCCGCATTTCGACGTCCAGCGCAACATCGCCTACGGGCTTCGACAGGTGCGGCCGCGTCTGAGCGAGGCCGAGATCGCGTCGCGGGTCGGCGAGGCGCTCGAAATGGTGCGGCTGTCCGGCTATGGGGCGCGGCGCATCCACGAACTCTCGGGCGGTCAGCAGCAGCGCGTCGCGCTGGCCCGTGCCCTCGTCAACCGGCCGGCCGTGCTGCTGCTCGACGAGCCGCTCGCAGCGCTCGACAAGAAGCTGCGGGTCGCCATGCAGATCGAGCTGCAGTCGCTCCAGCGCGATCTCGGCATCACCTTCGTGCTCGTCACCCATGATCAGGAAGAAGCCCTGTCGATGAGCGATCTCGTCTGCGTCATGAATGCGGGCCGGATCGTGCAGATGGCGGCGCCACAGGAGGTCTATGATCGGCCGGCGGATCTGTTCGTCGCCGATTTCGTCGGCAAGACCAACATGATCGCGGTCGCGGTCGACGGCACGGGCGAGGGCACGTGCCGCGCGCAGCTGGGGAACGGCGCCGCCGTCGACGCGCATCTGCGCCACCCGCTCGAGGTGGGCGCGCGGGCCATGCTCACCGTCCGGCCGGAGGCGATCGACATCCGCAGGCTGTCGGCATCGGCTGATGCCGCCCTGCGCGGCACGGTGACGAACCGGATCTTTCTCGGGTCAACCGCCGAATATGCCGTGAAGGTCGCGGGCGTCGGGGATCTCCTCGTCGCGGCCGACCATCAGATGACGGGACACAGCGATCTGTTTGAGCCGGGCGAGCAGGTCGCACTGTCATGGGATCCCGGATCCGCAACGGTGTTTCCAGCACCGCCGTCTGGCTGACGACCGCACTGGGAAACCGACAACTGAAGGGGAGAAGTCGATGAGCAAATCCTACCGCGATGGTCTGCCGATCACGCCGACCGCATTCATGGACGAACTCATGCGTCTCAAGCGCGGTTCCGTCACGCGACGCCATTTCCTTGGCGTCACCGGTCTGGGGCTCGCCGCGACGGTGCTCGCGCGCGAGGTCGGCAGCTTCACGACGCCGGCCTTCGCCGAGGATCTCGGCACGAAGATGTCGATCGCCACCTGGCCGAACTACCACGATCCGCAGACCTTCGAGAACTTTACCGCGAAGACCGGCGTCGCGGTCGAGGTGAACGTGTTCGGCTCGAACGAGGAGATGCTGGCCAAGCTCCAGGCCGGCGCCTCGGGCTGGGACCTGTTCGTTCCGACGAACTACACGATCTCGACCTACGCCAAGCTCGGACTGATCGATCCGCTCGATATGGCGAAACTCGCGAACTATGACGCCGCGTCGCAGTCGAAGCGGTTTACGTCCGAAGGTGCGGTCGACGGTGTCACCTACGCCCTGCCGAAGAACTGGGGCACCACGGGTTTCGCGCAGAACACGGCCAAACTCGCCAAGCCCATGACCTCTTGGAAGGAGTTCTTCGATAGCGCGCTGGGCGAGGCGAAGGGGCGCATCATGGTGCATGACTATCAGCTCACCACGATCGGCAGCGCGCTGCGCTCGCTCGGGTTCTCCTTCAACTCGATCAAGCCCGACGAACTCGCGAAAGCCGAGGAGCTTCTGATCAAAGTCAAGCCCGGCCTCTTCGCCATCTCGTCGGACTACCAGCCGGCGATGCGCGCCAATGACGCCTGGGTGACCATGTGCTGGACGAATGACGGGGCGCAGCTGCACCGCGACATTCCCGAAATCGCCTACATGCTCGGTTCGGACGGTGGCGAGATCTGGACGGACTTTTACGCGATCCCGAAGGATGCGCCGAACAAGGCAGCCGGCTATGCGCTGCTCAACTATCTCATGGATCCGCAGAATGCGGTGAAGGAACACCTCGCCAACGGCGCGCCGTCCACCGATGCGCGCGTCAGCGCGCTGCTGCCCAAGGAGTTCCTCGAGAACAAGATCCTCTATCCCGAGGAGGCGCTGCTCTCGAACCTCGAATTCGGCGCCGCCGTGACGCTGACCGATCCAGGCCGCGCCGAACTCATGGCCCGGTTCAAGTCGGCCTAAACGCATGAGGACCGGGACGGGGCGCCGCCGGGCGCTCCGTCCCGTCAGCATCGGGGCGAGGAGAGCTTCATGCAGGGCGAGGCCGACAGACGGCGGCGGTTGGTCACGGCGTTGCTCGTCGGGCCGGCGGCGCTGTGGCTGATCGTCTTCCTCGTGCTGCCCTTCATCGCGATTCTTGTCTTTTCCTTCGGAGAGCGGGCACCGGAGGGGGGCTACCAGCCATCCTTCACCCTCGCGCAGTATGCCAATCTGGGCTCGCGGGCGACCGCGTTCTGGAACACCATGGTGCTGGCCCCCGTCGGCAGTGTTCTCTGCCTGCTGGTCGCCTATCCAGTCGCGTACTATCTCGCGGTCCGCTCCAACCCACGCTACCGGCTGATCCTCGTTTCGCTGATCGTCGTGCCGTTCTGGACGAGCCTTCTCGTGCGAACCTATGCATGGATGTATATACTTGGATCGCGCGGCCTGCCGAACCTGCTCGCCATGATCGGTTTCGAGGATCTGCGCTTTCTCAACACGCCGGGTGCCGTGCTGGTGGGGATCGTCTACGGCTATTTGCCGCTGATGATCATGCCGATCTATGTCAGCCTCGAAAAGCTCGATCGCCGGCTTCTTGAGGCCTCGGCGGATCTGGGTGCGCGGCCGATCGCGACCTTCTTCGGCGTCACCCTGCCGCTCTCGCTGCCCGGCGTCATGACGGGCGTGGCGCTCGTCACCATCCTGCTGCTTGGCGAGTACCTGATCCCGCAGCTCCTCGGCGGCGGCAAGGTCTTCTTCATCGGCAACGCGCTGGTTGATCTCTTCCTCCAGTCGCGCAACTGGCCCTTCGGCTCGGCGATTGCGGTGACGCTGGTGGTCGTGGTCGTGATCGTCCTGCTCGTGACCATGCGCATCACCGCGCGCATTGCCGGCACGCGGCGGGTGGATCTCGTGTGATGCGGGCGCTCGTGGTCGCGGTCTACCTGTTCCTCTACGCGCCGATCGCGCTCGTCGTGCTGTTCTCCTTCAATGCCGGGCGCCATGCGAGCGACTTCACCGGCTTCTCGCTGCAATGGTACGGCAAGGCTCTCGCGAACCCCTTCCTGACAGCGGCGCTGATCGACAGCTTGATCATCGCCTTCACCAGCGCCGCGCTCGCCGCCGTCTTCGGCACCATGGCCGCGATCGGTCTCGAGCGGCTGGGTTCGCGGATGCGGGCCGTGTTCGACGGTCTGTTCGCGGCGGCGATCGTCGTCCCCGGCGTGGTGATCGGCATCGCCACCCTCGTGGCGCTGGTCGAGGTCTTCGGGATCATCAATCCGGTTCTGGCCTCGCTCTGGCCGGGGGAGAACCCCCCGAAGGCCGGGCTCGGCTACGCGTCGATCATCGCGGCGCACGGGCTCTTTTCGCTCGCCCTCGTGACCATGATTGTCAAGGCGCGGCTTGCGGGTCTCGGGCGCGACATTGTCGAGGCGTCGAGCGATCTCTATGCGACGCCGTTCACGACCTTCCGCCAGATCGTGCTGCCGCAGATCTTTCCGGCGGTCGCAGCTGGCTTTTTGCTCGCCTTCACCTTTTCCTTCGACGACTTCATCGTCGCCTTCTTCGTCGCCGGGTCGAAAAGCACGCTGCCGATCTACGTCTTCGCCTCGATCCGACGCGGCGTGACGCCCGAGGTGAACGCCATAGCGACGCTGGTGCTCGTCGCCTCGCTCGCCCTCATCCTGATCGCGCGCTTGCTGCTGCGCGACAGCAAGACCCCGTCCTGACCCACTGGAGACCCGCATGATCCTCAAGGACCGCATCGCCATCGTCACCGGCGCCGGATCCGGCATCGGCCGCGCCGGTGCCGCCATTCTCGCGCGCGAGGGAGCGACAGTGGTGATCGTCGACCGCAACGAGGTCGGGGCCCATGAGACGCTGCGCGACATCCGCAACGCCGGAGGACGCGCCGAAGCCATACCGCTCGACGTCACCGACGACCATGCGCTCGAGACGATGGTCTCCGACGTCTGGGATCGCTACGGCCGCATCGACATCCTTCACAACCATGCCGGCGTGCAGGTCGAGGGCAATCTCGAACAGGTGACGCCGGAGGGGTTCGACCGATCGTGGAGCCTGAACGTCCGCGCGCACTTCATCGCGGCGCGCCTGGTCATGCCGGTGATGAAGGAGCAGGGCAGGGGCGTCATTCTCAACACCTCCTCGTCCTCGGGCGTGCTCTATGACCGTGAGATGATCGCCTACACGACGACGAAGCACGCGGTCATCGCCATGACGCGACAGATGGCGGGTGACTATGCACGCTTTGGAATCCGCGTGAACGCGCTGTGCCCCGGCTGGGTGGACACGCCGTTCAACGAGCCCTTCATTCGCCAGATGGGCGGGCGCGCGGCGATCGAGGGGTACATCCGCGACAAGGTGCCGTTGGGACGCTGGGCGAGCGTGGAAGAGATCGCCGAATCGATCCTGTTCCTGTGCTCGGATCGCTCGTCCTACGTCACCGGCCAGATCCTCGTGGTCGACGGCGGCGAGACGGTCGTCTGACGCGCTGCCGCGCCTGCGAGGATCTGGAACAACAGGGAAGGAGACACACAATGCAGCGTATGGGCTTCGTCATCGGGGTGCGGCCGGAACACATCAGCGAATACAAGCGGGTGCATGCGGCGGTCTGGCCGCACATCCTCGACCTTTTGACGCGTGCCAACATCCGCAACTACTCGATCTTCCTGCGCGAGCCCGAGAACCTGATGTTTGCGTACTGGGAGTATCACGGCACGGATTTCGCGGCCGATGCGGCAATGCTCGACGCCGATCCCGTCATGCATGACTGGTGGAAGATCTGCGATCCGATGCAGGCGCCGTTTGCCTCGCGCGCTCGCGGTGAGTGGTGGGCGCCGATGCAGGAGGTTTTCCACCACGACTGACACGACGTGGCGGATCAACCGGTCGTCAGGCGAGTTGTTCCCTCAGATCAAGCGTCCCCTCGACGCCGATCATCCCGAAATGGTTGGTGAGGAACCGTCGTCCGGCTTCCTTGCCGCGTCTGTGCAGTTCCTGGAAGAAGTCCCAGTCGGCCTGCAGCTTCGACGAGGCGCCGAAGCCCGCCAGAGCCTTGTCGGCCTCCACACGGTGCAGACGGATCCGCTTGTAATGCGTGTCCGACAGCCGCCCCTGATCGATCAGGCGGCGTACGAAGTCGATCGCGCGCAGTTCGTGCAGGAGCGACGCGTTGAAGGTGATCTCGTTCACCCGCTCCGCAATGTCGCGCGCCGAAGTCGGCACCTCGTCGCGGCGGATGGGATTGATCTGGATGAGGATGATGTCGGCCGTCTCTGTCTCGGTGAAGAGCGGAAACAGGACCGGATTGCCCATGTATCCGCCATCCCAATAGGGCTCGCCCTCGACCTCGACCGCGCGGAACAGGGTCGGCAGCGCAGCCGACGCCATCAGCATGTCGGCGGTGAGTTCGTCGCGCCGGAAGACGCGGACCTTGCCGGTGTGGACGTTGGTCGCCGCCACGAACAGCTTGACCGCGTCGAAGCCGCGAAGCGTCGGGAAATCGATATGCCGTTCAACGACATCGCGCAGCGGGTTGATGTCGAGCGGATTGAAGGCGGTCGGCGCCGGAATCAGGCTCGTGAGGTTGAGCCAGTTGTTCGCGGTGCCCGGTACCTGCCAGGCGCTGAGGAACAGATCAAACAGCGCACGCTGCGGCGCGGCGAGTTCGCCGTCGACGCTGACGGCCTTCCAGAAAGCGGCGAGCTTGTCGCGCGCCCGGTCGGCGCTCCCCGAGGAGAGGCCGCAGGTCATGATCGCGGCGTTCATGGCCCCGGCGGACGTTCCGGAAATGCCGTCGATTTCGAGACGTCCGTCGGAGAGGAAGGCGTCGAGGACGCCCCAGGTGAAGGCGCCGTGGGCGCCGCCGCCCTGCAGCGCGAGATTGACGCGTTTGCGCGCCGTCTTGTCCTGCGTCACTGCGCCGTCCAGCCGCCGTCGATCGAGATGTTGGTGCCGGTCACCTGGGCGGCGGCATCCGACGCGAGATAGAGCGCAACCGCCGCGACCTGCTCGACGGTGACGAACTGCTTCGTCGGCTGGGCGGCGAGAAGCACGTCGTTGATCACCTGTTCGCGGGTGAGGCCGCGAGCCTGCATCGTATCCGGGATCTGCTTTTCGACGAGCGGCGTCCAGACATAGCCGGGCGAGATGCAGTTCGCCGTCACGCCGAAGGTCGCGAGTTCGAGCGCGATGGTCTTGGTGAAGCCGAGCAGTCCGTGCTTCGCCGAGACATAGGCCGACTTGAACGGCGAGGCGACGAGCGAATGGGCGGAGGCGGTGTTGATGATGCGCCCCCAGCGCCGCGTCTTCATGCCCGGAACGGCCGCCCGGACCGCATGGAAGGCGGCTGTGAGGTTGATCGCGATGATCTGGTCCCACTTCTCGGGCGGGAAATCCTCGATCGGCGAGACATGCTGGATGCCGGCATTGTTGACGAGGATGTCGACCGAGCCGAATTCCTTTTCGGCCAGAGCGACCATCCCGGCGATCTCGTCGGGCTTGAGCATGTTGGCGGCCGAGTAGAGCGCCCTGACGCCGAATTCCGTCTCGATCGCCCTGCGCGTCGCCTCGATGGCGTCGGCATCCCCTAGGCCGTTGAGCAGGATGTTGGCGCCCTCCGCCGCGAACGCCCGCGCCATGGCAAGGCCAATGCCGGAGGTCGAGCCCGTGACGACAGCCGTCCGTCCCTTGAGTGACATCGCCTTCTCCTTGCCAGGGTGCGGATAAGACGCGCGCGGCGGATATCCGGGAATGTTGCGCTGCAACAAAACTGGCAGTGGCGGGCGCGATATTCAAGAGCCCGGAAGGTGATGACCTAGATCAGGGGCGGTGTCTGCGCCCAGATGATTACGGCATCGACGGTTCCGAGATTGGCGACGCGGTGCGGTTCGCGCGAGTCGAAGGCGAAACTGTCGCCCGGCCGCAGCACCAGCTTGCGATCATTGATCCAGAGCGTCAGTTTCGCCGTTGAGCACGAACCCGGCTTCCTCACCGACATGTGACCGGGAGTTGGCGCCGCTGTCCGATCCCGGCGGAATGGTGGTGCGCGTCAGTTCCAGTCGGCCGCCAAGGCCAGGCGTCAGCAGATCCTCCCGCATGCCGCTCTGAAACATGATCGCGCGGTGCGAGCCGGCGCGCACGACGATGTCGTCGTTCGCGCCATCGGCTCCGGGCGCGAGTTTGCGAAACCAGTCCGGCGTGACTTTGAGGGCCGTCGCGATCCAGGACAGGGCGCGCTCCGAGGGGACGGAGACACCACGCTCGATCTCGCTGAGGTAACCCGTTGAGAGCCCTGTGAGTTCCGCGAGACGGGTGATCGTCAAGCCCTTCGCTTTGCGCAGATCGCGCACGTCGCGCCCGATGATGGGGTCGACTGTCTGGCTGGTCTGGCTCAATGGCATAAAATCCGGTCGAAGGTCGGCGCAGTCGAAGAGCGATAGCGCCGGTGATTGACGGTTGCAATTGCAGTTCGGCAAGTTTCACAGGGATGGATGTACAACTTTAGTCGATATCGGTGTCGCGAAATCGCGACTTTAACAGTCTTCCGCTGTAGAATTTCTGCATGAATGCCAATGAAAGCCCCCAGTGGTGAGCCCGTTCATGCTCCCCTTACCGCTGAACGGATTGCTGCACCGACCAAACGGGCTTCGCCGTCACGCAGGCAGATCGGGTTCGCGACCAGCACGCCGCTGTCACGAAGGGTCGGGTCAAGATGAACCGAGGGGCGAGCGGATTGAAGCCGGGCCAGCACAGTTCGCGCGTCCGGAGCCGGCGAACGCAGCGTGATCCGCGCGACAGGTACAGCATCGGACGTGTCGGCTCCGATTAAGGCCGCCTCGACGCCCGTGCACCCGTGCAATGCCTCCGCGATCTCGCGCGCGGCCATGAGCCATCGCGCGTGGCGCGCCGCGTCGCCCTCGGCGATGAAGAGATCGAGTGCCGTAAGCAGTCCTACGACCTCCTCTTTGCCGACCTTGCAGCCGCGTCCCACTCCCGTGTGCGGCAGGCCACGCAGGCGGTGCTTGTCGATGAGGGTGGGCGGCGGATCCCAGAAATCCCAGAAGATGTCGAGATCGAGATGCTGGAGGGCTGCGGCCATGATCAGATCCCGGCGCCCGCACAGAAAACCGCTCGCCTGGGGACCGCCGATCACCTTGCCGCCGGAAAAGGCGACGAGGTCGGCGCCCTCGGCGATGAACCGGCGAAGATTGGTCTGTGGCGGCAATTGCGCCGCGGCATCCACGATCACGGGCACGCCTCGCGCATGCGCGGCCGCCGCCACCTCCGGCAAGGAGGGTTGTGCCGATGGATCCGCGACATAGAAGGCCGCCGCCGTCCGTTCTGTGATCGCGTCCTCAATCTCCCATCGCTCGGCATCGCGGACGCCGGCGCCGGCATAGCGGTCCGGAAGGCCAACCTCGACGAGACGGGCGCCGGCCGCTCTCACCGCGTGATCGTAGAAATTGCGCTGGCTGCGAACGATGACGACCTCGTTCCGGAGCCCACGCGTATCCGGCAACCGGCTCATGGCGCCTGGATCGAGGCCGGTCATGCAGGCGGCAGTTGCAAGCGTCAGGCAGGCGGCGGCACCGGATGCCACATAGCCCGCTTCCGCCCCGGTAACCGCCGCGATCCGGGCCGACGCGATCGCCTGAAGCTCCGCCATGTCGACGCAGATCTGCGACGCCTCGACCATGGCGGCGGCAACTTCCGGCCGCATGATGCCTCCGGAAAGCCGCGTCGCCGGCCCTTTGGCGTTGATCAGCGGTAGCAGGCCAAGGCGCTCGTAGACTGTCATACAAGGACCAGTGCAAGAGAGAGGGGCGGCGAGGACCGCGCCTAACCGGATCCGGTGTCGTCGGGGTATGTCCCACTTGATAATCGCGACGGCACGGCAGGATCAATCCCATGAGGGCATCAAAGAGATCGGCCGGATAACGGTAGAAAAATACCCATAAAACATTTTGCTGTCGTTGGGTCTTGTGATACTCTCGTTCTAGTAGAGCTTTTCGTGCCCATCCGCTTACAGTTGAAGAAAGGGACATCCTGTCGTGGGCACATCGGTTGTGGTAGTCGGGCCGCTGGCGGTCGCGAACGCACTTATCAAACGCTTGACTGAGTATGGGCTGCAAGGCGCGCAAGCCTGCGATGCCGAGGCCCTTGAGGCATTGCGCTTTCGGGAAAGTCCGAAGGTGATTGTCATCACCGAGCGGACGCGCGATGCGGCTACAGCGCTCCGTGCCCGCATCGAGGCCGGCCTTGGCGTGGTGAGACCCGTGTTCATGTGGAGTGCGAGACCGACGATCGAAGACTTCTCCGGTGGGGTTCGGCCGTTCGACATGGTCTTCGACGGATGGTCGCGCCCGGCTTTGCTTGTCCGTCGCATCCGACAGGTGACGATCCCGGCGTCTCATCCGGCGCCCGCCGACATGACCGCATCAGGGCCTGACATCCACGAACAGAAGGGGTCTTCCGCCGGAAGCGACTTGGGCGCAGACAGCCGAAGATTCGATCTTGTCAGCCTTGTCTATGTCTCGCGGTCGCTGATCCAGTCCGGAGACGCCGACGAGACCCGCGAACTGCGAAAGATTCTCATGGTAAGCCGGACACACAACCGGAATCTGGACATTACCGGCGGGCTGGTGCGGATAGAGGGTTTCTTCGTTCAAGTGCTCGAAGGGTCAAGCGATCTGGTCGAGGCGCTGATGGATATCATCCGTATTGATAGTCGCCATGAGCAAGTCATCGTTAGAGAGGTCATCCCGATAAAGCGTCGGATGTTCGCCGGTTGGGCGATGGCATGCGCCGACGTCCGTCCGGAAGACCAGGGTGAGCCGGTGGTCTTGCCAGTTTTTCGGCCCGATCAAGCGAGCCCTGCGGACCTTCGCGCCCTCGTCCATGCGGCGGTTGCCATGCATCACCGGCACGCACACAAGCTCGAAGCGACGTTGGACATCCTGCGCGGGAAAACCTGCGTGCCGCTCTGATCCGCTTGGCACCGCGCTCTTGGGGACACCAAGGCGAGTGTGTTGCGGCGCTTTACTGGATGTGGATCGGCGAATGCGGCATCACGCGCTCGATCCCCGGTTCGACCGGGTTCTCCATGCCGCGGATGATGCACAGGAAGCTCTGGAACAGCGCGCCGCAGATGACATCGTTGCGGTCGTCGCCCGAGTAGATCGACCGGATCCAGGCGTAGAAGGCGGCCTCCACGTCGCTCTCGTTCTGAAGCATGTGATAGAAGTTCAGCGATGCGCTGACGCATTGGTCGAAATGCTCGCTCACCACCTGCGCATGGGTCGCCCCACGGATCGAGGGGTGGTCAAGGAGATGGCGCACGCAAAAGCGCCGCATGCCGATGATGAACTCTTCCTCGACCCGATCGTCCGTAACCGCGTCGCCCAACCGCTCCTTGGCGTAAAAGACTGTCGCGAGGCTGCAGAGGATCTCGAAGAAGAAGGGATCGGCCTCATTGCAGTGACGCGCGAACTCCTCCTCGGCCAGAATGCACACGTCGATCATGGTGCTGACCGCATGCGTCGAGGGTTTGATCAGTCGCATCATGTCGAACCTGAAACTGTCGGCGGAATGACCCTGGCGGAGACGATCGATCGAGGACGGCGATGGACGCATTTCACATGTGATGGGGCCGACCGAATCGGACACCACAAGAACAAAATACCGCCGTGATTAGATCGCCAAATCCCTTACAATTCCCTGACAAGTTGAACGATCGTCGGCGCCGCCCGACACGCATGGGAGGGGCATACGCGAAGATGCGGACGCCAAAACCGGCAGACTAGGGTGCCTGTTCGCACAGGTTCCTGTGGGCGCTGTCGCCGATGGAGACCGCGATCGTGCCGGCGTAGCTGATCAGCGCGACCGAGGTCTCCTCGCCGTTTGAATGACGCCAGGTCGCATGGACCGTCGAGACGCGGCCGTCCTCGCCGGCGCGCGTCTTGGATGCCACGACAGGCTGCCCGAAGGTCGCGATCATGCCGCCGACGGTTTCGGCAAAGGCGTCGACCCCGCCGGGGATATGCGTGTTGAGCGCGAAGAGCTTGTCCTGGCAAAAGGACATGTTGATGCCGGTGATGGTCTCCTCACCAACATAGTAGACGCCGGGTTCGGTCTTGCTGGGGAAGAGGTGGCGGCCCATCTCCCGCGCCGCCGCGGTCGCCTCGGCAAAGGACATCCCCGATCGAAACCCCTGCTGCTCGAAAGCGGAGGCTCCGGGAGCCGCCATCAGGCAGCAAAGGGTGCAGAAGTGCCCGACGACCGCGACCGTCTGGCTGATCCCAACTGCCATCGATCTGTCGCTCCCATCACACCTCAGGCTCGGAAGACTACCCTGCATCCAGCGATTTGGCGACCGTCGCCCCGCTGCCCGGCGAGGAGCAGCGGGCGGTGTGACCGGTCACACCGGATAGATCCGCCGGGTGTTGCGACTGGCGATGAGGGTGATGATCTCCTCGGCGTCGGCGGCGGAGCAGAAATCATCAGCGATCCAGCGATCGAGTACGCGCTGCAGGCCGCGACGAAACAGGAAGGCCCCGAGATAGTAGAGTTCGGGCAGTGCGAACGCGTCAGACGAGTACAGCATCTTCGAGAACTTACCCATCTCGAGCGCTTCGGCGAGGATCGTTTCCGACTGCGGCGCCGCGAAGTTCAGCGTGAAGCCGACATCGTAATAGACGTTGCAGAACACCTCAGACAGCCAGCATGCCTCCCGCATGAAGGGGAAGCAGTGCAGCAGCGTCACTGGCACGTCCCATTCGTCGAGTGTCGCGATGAAGGGGGTGAAGTGGGTCGGGTCGCAGGCATGCATCAAGATGTCGGCGTCGCCGACCCCGACATGTACCTGCAACGGAAAGCGCCGGTCGCGGCAGACCTCGCCCGCCGACCAGAGGAGGTGGCGGATGACGGTGGCATCGGCGAGCCGCCAGCGTCCGGTCTGCTCCGCCGATTTCATCCAGGCACCGGCCGCCGCCGCGACAGCCGCCTTGGTCGGCCGTGAATAGTCGATCGCGAAGGTCGTCCGGTAGGCGACGATCGTCTTCAGCCCCACGACCGACGCACTGCGCGCAACGAGCGTCTGCGTGAACCGGTCGGCGAATTCGTCGGCGGAGACGCCGCCGCGAGCGATCTCTTCCGCCAGGGCCTCGATGCGAAGCACCTCATGCGCAGGCACCGCCGCCACATCTGCCATTCCAGGCACGTCGAGGATCATGCCGGCGCGGTGGCCGGTGTCGATGATCAGGTCCGACAGCCCGCAGGATCGCATCAGGCGGCGGTTCACCTCCGCTGCACCGAGAGCCAGACGCCGCTCGACATAGGCTTCGCCACTCGCTCCCTTTTCGAGGCCGAGGACCGGCGCGCAGAAGCGGCGGATGGCGAGGCCGACGGGCTTCAGAAACTCATGCGTGCCCTCCGGCGGCGGCCGGTAGCTTTCCGAGATCAGCTTCTGGAAATCGACATAGTCGAGGTCGTTCGCCGTGATGCCATGGCAATGGTGGTCGATCAGGGGGATGGAGTGGAGGAGATCAGTAGACATCACGGTACCTCGTGCAGATCGCGTCGGCCGACAGACCGTCCATCATCGCGATCTCCTTGCGTTTGACGGCGACATAGGAGGACAGGAAGGTCGGCGACATCCAGGAGCGAACCCGCTTTTCCGCCTCGAGCCGGTCGAGCGCCTCACCGAGCGAGGAAGGCAGCGGCACGACGCCGAGCCTGCGCATCATGGCGGGTGTCAGCTCGCTCGGATCGCTTTCGACCGGGGAGGGCAGGGGCCATTTCTCGCGGATCCCTTCGAGACCCGCGCGCACGATGGCGCCGACGACCATGTAGGGGCTCGCCGTGGCATCCGGGGCGCGCACTTCCATGTTGAAGCCGCTGCGGCGCCTGGCCGGATCGGCTTCCGGCGCGGGACAGATCCGCACCGCCGCTTCACGGTTCTGCACCCCGAAGCTCGCATAGCCGCAGGACCAGTGATGCGGGCCGAGCCGATAGTAGGAGACCGGGCTCGGTGCCAGAAGCGCGCAGATGGCCGGCAGCAGCCGCACCACGCCGGCGATGAAGTGCTGCGCGACCGCCGCAGCCTCCGCCGTGCCCTTCGGATCGAAGGACGCGTTTCCACCGGCCTTGTCGAGGAAACTGAAATGGACATGCGCGCCATTGCCCACACCCTGCGGCGAGGGTTTGGGCGAGAAACTCGCCCGCAGGCCGCTCCGGCGTGCCACCTCGCGGATCACCTCGCGCACGAGGATCGCACGGTCGCCCGCCATCGTCCCGATCGCCGGCGCGGTCGAGATCTCGTACTGGTTGACGCCGTATTCCGGCTCGATCGTCTGCGGCTCGAGCCCCGCCGCCTCGAGTGCCTGGGCGAGATCACCGATGAACGGCGCGACGACGCGCATCGACTCCAGCGAGAAGCAGGCAGGCTTCGGCAGGTCCGGACCGGTCAGCAGGAATTCGTGCTCGAAGGCCGCCATGAAGCGCAGCCCCGTCTCCGCCTCGAAATCGGCGAGGGCGGCCTTCATGAAGCCGCGCGTGCAGCACTCCCAGTTCCGGCCGTCATTGGTGTTGCTGTCGCACAGGAGCAGGTGAAAGGGCGGGGCGTCCGGCCATTGGTCGAGGCGAATTTCGGTTTCGGGCTGCGGCGTCTGCCGCACTTCGGTCATCGGTCCCCAGGGATTGTCGGCAATGTCGTCGAACGGCGTCAGCGCCTGCCCGGCGACCGCCCAGCCGAGCCCTTTGGCCAGGCGTTTCCGCACGTCCGCGGCCGGCACGCCACGACAGCGGGTGATGCCGACATAATCGCTCCAGCACAGATAGGCGACGTCGCGCGATGCGTTCCGGTCAGACATCACTGCTCCCATCCTCCATTGGCCTTCGGGCCGTCCATTCATAGCCGACGCGAAGCCCCTCGAGCTCCGCCATCCGCCGACGCCCTGCCGCGCCAAGCTTGTCCACCACGGCTGCGATGACCATCTCGCAGAGCGCCGACATCGGGACCATCGAGTCGAACATCGACGTCCAGCGCACATCCGCCGACAGCACGATGTCGGCATGGCTCGCGGCCGGCGATCCCCAGGGGTCGGTGAAGGCGATGATCGTCGCACCGCGCGCCCGCGCCTGAGCCGCGATCTCCACCGTCCGCGCCTCGTAGCGGCGCACGTCGAACACGAGGAGGAGGCTGCGCCGGTTGATGCGCAGGAGCTGGTCCTCGCGCGACTGCAGCCCGTCCTGCAGACGGTGAACATCGCCGCGCAACTGGTCGAGGTGCAGATAGAGCATGTCGGCGAGAAGACCGGTGAAACGCCCGCCGGTGGTGAAGACCGTGCGGCGCGCATCCGCGATCAGGGTTGCCGCCCGATCGACGTCCTCGCGCGACAGCTTCTCAAGGCTCGCCGCGACGATGCCGGCCAGCACGCCGCGATCGCGATCGAAGGCGTCTCCGGCATGGGCGCTCTGCCCGAACAGGGCGAGTGGCGAGGTCTGGCGCTCCTCGAGTTCGGCGCGGATCTCGCGCTGAAGGTCCTGATAGCTCTCGAAACCGAGTTTTGCGGCAAAGCGCATGACGGTCGGGCCCGACACGCCCGCCCGATCGGCGAGCGAAGCGACGGTGTCGAGACCGGCAACGAGGCCCGAGGACGTCAGCACCCGCGCGACCTTCGCCTCGGCAGGCGCCAGATCCTTCGCGGCGCGACGCACGCGCTCGGTGAAAGGCGGACGGTCGGTCATGGAACAGGTACTACGGATCCAGCAAAAACCGGCTATTTGGTAACACCACTTGACGGACGTTAACAGCAGCCTAATCTGCCCGCAATGGCATCCGCGGCACAAACATCGACCCATGAGGCACACCCGGTCGGCGAGGAACCGGCGCCGTTCCGCGTGCTGCGGCCGGAGGGTTCGGCAAACATCGTGATCACCTGCGACCATGCCAGCCGAACTGTGCCGCCGGCGCTGGCTGATCTCGGGCTCACCACGCAGGAACTGTCCCGGCACATCGGGTGGGACATCGGTGCGGCCGACATCGCGACCTATCTTTCGGCGCAGCTCGACGCGCCGGCGATCCTGTCGGGCGTTTCGCGCCTCGTCATCGACTGCAACCGCTATCTCGACGACCCTTCGTCCATTCCCCTCGTCAGCGACGAGACGCCCATTCCGGGTAATGCCGGCCTGTCCGACACCGCCCGCCAGGCGCGGCGCGATGCCTGGTTCATGCCCTACCATGCCGCGATCGAAGCGGTTCTGGCACCTCGGTTGGGAAGCGGCGCCTCGCCGATCATCGTGTCGATCCACTCGATGACGGACCGCATGCGCGGCACTTTCCGGCCGTGGGAGATCGCGCTGTCCTCGGGCCCTGACCGACGGCTCACCGATCCGGTCCTTGCAGCGCTGCGGGCCGTGCCGGGCATGTGTGTCGGCGACAACGAGCCCTATGACCTCGCGCCTGCCGAAGACTATTCAACGACCACGCACGCGATCCGCCACGGGCTGCACCATGTCCAGGTCGAGTTCCGGCAGGACCGCGTGGCGACGCGGGCGGCGGCCGAGGCGCTTGCGCAGGTTTTCCGTGACGCCCTCGTGAGCGGGCTCCACGCCATCGGCCGCGACGCGCGGGGGCACGCGCATGGCTGAGGGCGCCGTCGTCGGGCAGGGGAGCGGGTGGCTGCGAACGGCAGAGCTGCGGGGCTTCGAGCAGGCCGCGTCGACCGCGATCGCCTTGTCGGCCGGCGTCGTTCTCCTGTGCCTTGGCTTTGCCATCGTGCTCGGCCCGCAGGGCGAGCGGCTCGCGACGCTGATCGCCATCTACGGCGTCTGCGTGCTCGGGCTGTCGGCCTATAGCGGCAATACCGGGATCATCTCCTTCGGTCATGCCGGCTTCGTCGGTTTCGGAGCCTATCTGTCCGGGATCCTCACCATGCCGGCCGTCCTTCAGCGCACCGCGCTGCCGGCCCTGCCGGGCTGGCTCGCCGGGCATGAACTCGGTCTCGTCGCCTCACTTCTCGTCGTCGCGGCGAGCGCCGGAGTACTTGGTCTCGTCACCGGCTGGCCGATCAACCGGCTACGCGGGTCGTCCGCCTCGATCGCCTCGCTCGGCTTCCTGATCATCGCCTATTCGATCCTGTCGGGCGCCCGCGACTTCACCCGAGGCAACCAGACCTTCTACGGCGTCCCGCGCTTCACGACGCTTGCCGTGGCGCTGACGGTCTTCGTCGTCGCGATCATCGTCGCCTGCTGGTTCAAGGAGAGCCGGCAGGGCCTTTTTTCGCGGGCGTTGCGCGACAACGAGGCGGGTGCGGTCGCCTGCGGCGTCGACCCTCTGACGCCGAGGCTGACCGCCTGGGTGGTCTCGGCCATGCTCTGCGCCGTCGGTGGTGCGCTGTTCGGGCATTTCCTCGGCGCCTTCTCACCCCGTACCTTCTATTTCGACCTCACCTTCTTTCTGGTCGCCATGGCGATCCTCGGCGGTCTTTTCGGGGTGACCGGCGCGGTCGTCGGCGTGTTTGGGGTCAGCATCCTCATCGAAGTGCTGCGCATCTTCGAGACCGGCGTCACCATCGGGCCGATCACGACGCCGGCCTTGCTCGGGATCGGCCAGCTCGGCGTCGGCCTTGGCATTCTGGTGATGCTGCTCGTGCGGCCCCGGGGTCTCTTCGGCTGGAGCGAGATCGGCATTCCGCTGCCGCGCTTCGTGCGCCGCCGCGCGACGGCGTCGGCACCGGTTGTGCATGCCAATGCGGCGCTTGATCTGCGGTCGGTCTCGAAGCGCTATGACGGCATTGTCGCAGTCGACGACATCACCTGCCGCATCGACGGCGGCAGGATCACCGGCCTGATCGGCCCGAACGGCGCCGGCAAGACGACGCTCGTGAACCTCATCACGGGTCATGTCACGCCGACGACGGGGCGCATCGGCCTCGGCGAAACCGCCTTCGGCCGACTCGACGCGGCAGCCATCGCACGGCTTGGTGTCGCGCGCACCTTTCAGAACATCCGCATCTTCGATCGCCTGAGCGTCGGTGAAAACGTCGTCGTCGCGGCGCTTGCGACCGGCGTGCCGCGCGCCGAGGCGTTTGCGCTTGCCGAGCGCGAGCTTGCGGCTCTGGATCTCGGCTCCGCGTTCGATCAGGCGGCCGGCTCCCTGTCCTACGGCCCGCGCCGGCGGCTCGAGATCGCGCGCGCTCTCGCCATGCGGCCACGGCTTCTTCTCCTCGACGAGCCGGCTGCGGGCATGAACCCTGCCGAAACCGAGGATCTGCGCGAGCGGCTCGAACGCATCGCCGCCCAGCGTGGGCTCGCGATTCTCCTCATCGACCACGACCTGCCCTTCGTCATGAGCCTGTCGACCGACATCATCGTGCTCGATCGCGGCCGGATCATCGCGACCGGCAGTCCCGACAAGGTTCGCGCGGACCCTGCCGTCATCGAAGCCTATATCGGCGGCGAGGTTGCCCATGCCGCCTGATCCGACGACCCCGTGCCTTCAGCCCAGCGCCACCACCACCCATCGCCACCAGAGGAGCATGCCATGACCAGACATTCGCTTTCCCGCCGCCGTTTGCTGCAGGGCGCCGCCGCCATCATCGCCGCACCGGCCGTGCTGCGCTCGGGGTCGGCCGTCGCCGCCGAGGAGTTCATCGTCGGTGTCGCCTCGGCCCAGACCGGCGGCCTCGCCCCGTTCGACCAGCCTGCGCTCGCCGGATTCCAGTTCGGCATCGACGAGATCAACGCCGCCGGCGGCTTTGCCGGCAAGTACCCGGCCAAGCTCATTCTCAAGGAGACCCGCTCCGACACCGCCCAGACCGTGCAGGCGGTTCAGGAACTGGTGCAGGAAGGCGCGCGCTTCATCATCACCCCGGCCGACGGTGACCCGACCATGGCCGCCGGCCAGATCACCCAGAGCGCCGGCATTCCCACGATGACGCTCGCCGGCACCGCGCCGATCCTCACAAGCGTCGGGGATTTCGTCTTCGGCAGCTATCCGGCCGACAACCAGCAGATGGCGGTGCTCGGTGCCTATGCCGCCGCGATGGGCCTCAAGGCCGCCTATCTCCTCAAGTCGCCCGACAGCTCCTACACGCTGAAAGGACCGGAATATTTCGGCGAGGTGTTCAAGTCGGCGGGCGGCAGCATCGTCGGCGAGGGCAGCTTCACGATGAACCAGCCCGATTTCTCGGCGATCGTCACGACGATCAAGGGCCTGTCGCCGGCGCCCGACGTGATCATGACCTCGGCCTGGGAACCGGATTTCCCGGCCTTCCTCAAGGCCGTCCGCAGCGCCGGCCTGACGACGCAGGTGATGGGCGCCGACGTCTGCGACACGCCGACCGTGCGCGCGCTCGGCGAACTCGTCGAGGGCGTGATCCACACATCCGGTGGCTTCGCCGAGCCGGGCGACAAGCACGACCAGTTCAACAAGGCGTTTCAGGCGAAGACCGGCACGCCGGCCGATACCAACTATCATGTGAACGGCTACGACATGGCCTACATGATCGACAACGCCATCCGCGCGGCGAACTCGATCGACCCGAAGGCGGTGCGTGACGGGCTCGCCAATCTCGACAATGTGCCGGGCGCCATGTCGTCCTACACCTTCAAGGGAACGGACCGGATGCCGCTGCGCTCGGTGGCTCTGTGCCGTATCGAGAAAGGCCAGAAGGTTCTCATCAAGCGCGTCCTGCCGGACGTCGCCACGATGCCGAAGCCCTGACGCGAAAGGCGCCGGCCCGGTTCACGCCGGGCCGGCATCCGGTCCCCGCCGATGCCGCTTCTCACCATCCGCGCGCTGAAGGTTGCCTACGGCCCGGTCGAGGCCGTGCGCGGCATCGACCTGTCGCTCGAGGCTGGAACCATCACGACGCTTCTCGGCGCGAACGGGGCGGGAAAATCGACCACGATCAATGCCGTGATGGGCCTCGTGCGCCCGAGCGCCGGTGAGATCCGCATGGATGGGACCGTGACCGAGAAACTCGCGCCGGAAGCGATCGCGCGCCTCGGCATCGGTCTGTCGCCGGAGGGGCGGCGGGTGTTCTCGAGCCTCACGGTCGAGGAGAATCTGCTGATCGGCGGCGCGGTGCATGCGACCGGCGGTTCTCTGGCTGAGCGAGCCGACGAGCAGTATCGCCGCTTTCCCATCCTCGGCGAGCGACGGCGCCAGCGCGCCGGGCTCCTGTCCGGCGGCGAACAGCAGATGCTTGCCATCGCCCGCGTGCTGATGGCGCGCCCGCGCCTCCTGCTCCTCGACGAGCCGTCGCTCGGTCTCGCGCCCAAGCTGATCGCGGAGGTGTTCACGCTCGTCGCCGGGCTTCGCGCCGAGGGTCTGACGATCCTGCTGGTCGAGCAGAACGTCCACCAGTCGCTCGCGATCGCCGATCGCGCCGCGGTGCTCGCCAGCGGGCGGATCGTCGCCGAGGGCACGGCGCGCGAGGTGGCGGAGAGCGGCGTCGCCAAGGCAACCTATCTGGCCGGTTAGGGGAAGCGCGTGGACATCGTTCTGCAACAGATGGTCAATGCGGCAAGCCTCGGTAGCATCTACGCGCTGCTGGCGCTTGGCCTCGCGGTCGTCTTCGCGATCGTGGGGCTGATCAACTTCGCCCATGGCGAGGTGATGACGATCGCGGGGTACGGTGCGCTGTTCGCGCTGACGCTGTCGTTTCCGCTGGCGGGCGTCGTCGCCTTCGCCATCGCGGCGGCGCTCATCGCCTCGCTCGCGATGGAGCGGATCGCCTTCCGTCCCCTGCGCGGCGCGGACGTCACCACCTTGCTGATCACGAGCTTCGCCGTGAGCGAGATCGTCAAGGTCCTGCTCCAGAACGGAATTTCCGCGCGGGTGCAGGCGGTGGTCCTGCCGGCCTGGCTGTCCTCCAGCATCGCGGTCGGGCCGGTCATCGTCGGCGTCACGCCGCTGATCTCGATCGGGGTCACGGCCGTCGCGCTGATCGCCCTCGTGATCTTCCTGCGCTCAACGATCGCCGGCCGGGCCATGCGGGCCGCGGCCGATGATTTCCAGATGCTGCGGGCGGTCGGCTATCCAGCCAACCGCGTGATCGCAACTGCCTTTGCGGTCGCCGGGTTTCTTGCCGCCATCGCCGCCATGCTCTGGGTGGCCCAGCGCGGCTCCGTCGATCCGCTGATGGGCTTCGTGCCGGTGCTGAAAGCCTTCATCGCCGTCGTGCTCGGCGGGCTCGGCAGCCTGGTCGGCGCGGTCGCGGGCGGGTTTCTGCTCGGTGCGATCGAGGTCGGCCTCCAGGCGAGCCTGCCTGACGCCGCCCAGCCCTTTCGCGACGCGATCGCGCTCGGCCTCGTCATCGCGGTCCTGCTCGTGCGACCGAACGGCCTGCTGCCGGCACGCTCGAGCGTGCGAAGCTGACGCGACGCGGGTCAAAGCCGCGCCGCGCCCTTTCGGCACAGGATCAGATCAGACCGCTGGCGAGGCCGAGGCCCGCGACCGTCACCGCGCCGCCGGCAAGGCGGGCGAGGCGATCGCCGAAGCGCGAGAAGCCGAGACCGGCCACGAGGCCCGCCGCATGCAGGAGGCTCGTTGCCAGCACGAAGCCCGCCGCATAGCCGAGCCCCGAGGCGCCGGCTGGCATCTCCGCGCCATGCGCATGGCCGTGGAAGAGGGCGAAGAAGCCGACGATCGCGACCGAGACGAGCACGGGCGGCGCCATGTTGAGCGCCACCACGGCGCCGAGCGCGATCACCGAGAGCAGGATCGCATTCTCGACGAAGGGCATGGCGAGCCCGGCCATGCCGAGCGCACCGCCGACGAGCATCATCGCGACGAAACTCGCCGGCACCGCCCAAAGCGCGCGCCCGCCGAGCGCGGCGGCAAAGAGGCCGACCGTCACCATGGCGAGCAGGTGATCGAGCACGCCGAGCGGATGCATGAAGCCATGGGCGAAGCCGGCGGCATCGCCATGGCCGGTATGCGCCAGGGCCAGACCCGGCAGCAGGGTCAGCACCGCACCGAGCCCCAGAGTTCTCATGAATGTCGACATCGCCTTGTCTCCTCCTGTGCCGGGCGCCGCCGCGGCGTTTCCTCAACAGATCCGCGGCAGCGGATCACCTGACAACCAATCCACCATGCGCGAGCCGCCGATGCGAGTGCGCATGGTGACGAAATGATGGGCATCTGCCTGCGCTTTGCCGATGATCGCCGCGTCGTGTCCGAGCGGATGGGCGCGCAGGGCGGCCAGCGCCCGATCGGCATCCTCCGCCGCGACGACCGCGACGAGTTTGCCTTCATTGGCGACGTTCATCGGATCAAGCCCAAGCAGTTCGCAGGCGCCGAACACCTCCGGCTTCACCGGGATCGACGCCTCATCAACGACGATCCCGAGCCCGGCCTGATCGGCGAACTCGTTCAGCGTCGCGGCGAGCCCGCCGCGCGTCGGATCGCGCAGCGCCTTCACGCGCGCGCCGCTCGCCAGAAGCCCCGCGATCAGGCCGTTCAGCGGCGCGCAGTCGCTCTCGATCGTCGTCTCGAATTGCAGTCCGGCCCGATGCGCCATGATCGCGACGCCATGGTCGCCCATGGTGCCGGAAACCAGAATGGCGTCGCCCGGCTCGATGCGATGGGCGCCGAGATCGACGCCGGCGGGCAGGACTCCGACGCCGGCCGTGTTGATGAAGACGCCGTCGCCCTTGCCCCGCTCGACCACCTTGGTGTCGCCGGTGACGATGGTGACGCCCGCCTCCCGCGCCGCCCGCGCCATGGACTGGGCGATGCGGCGCAGGTCCTCGATCGGGAAACCCTCCTCGATGACGAAACCGGCGGTGAGGTAGAGCGGCGTCGCACCACTCATCGCCACGTCGTTGACGGTGCCGTTCACGGCCAGGGCGCCGATGTCGCTGCCGGGGAAGAACAGCGGCGAGACGACAAAAGTGTCCGTCGACAGGGCGAGCCGCCCGACCGGGACGTCGACGACTGCCTGATCCTCGCCGCGCCTGAGCGCGTCGTTGTCGAAGGCCGCGTGGAACACCTCCGCGATCAACCGCCCCATGGCGCGGCCACCGGCGCCATGGCTCATCTCAATCCGGTTCTCGCCACGCACGGCCACGCGCGCCTTCGCCAGCGGGATGACGTTCATGCTGCCTCCTCCCGGAACCGGCCATAGGTGTAGTAGGCGGCGCACGATCCTTCGGCCAACACCATGCAGGCGCCGAGCGGCGTTTCCGGCGTGCAGGCCTTGCCGAACAGCTTGCAGTCCATCGGCTTTTTCTGGCCGCGAAGGATCGCCGGGCACTCGCAGGACTTGGTCTCCGGCAGCGAGCGATAGGCCACCCCGAACTTCACCTCGGCGTCGAAAGCCGACCATTCCGGCCTGAGCTTGAGGGCGGAATGCGGAATCCAGCCGAGCCCGCGCCACTCGAAGGCGTTGCGCTCCTCGAACATGGACTGCGTCAGCGCCTGGGCGAGCGCGTTGCCGCCGGGACCGACGGCGCGGATATACTGGTTCTCGACCTCGCAGCGCCCCTCATTGAGCTGGCGCACCACCATCAGGATCGACTGCAGCACGTCGACCGGCTCGAAGCCCGCGATCACGACCGGCCGTCCATAGGCCTTGGTGGCGAACTCGTAGGGTTCGTATCCGGTCACGACCGAGACGTGGGAGGGGCCGAGAATGCCGTCGATCTCGACGAGCTCGGCCTCGCTCTTGTTGCCGAGGATTGCGGCGAGCGCGGCCGGCGTCAGCACGTGATTGACGAAAGCGGAGAAATTGGTGAGGCCGCGCGCCTTCGCCTCGCGCAGCGCCAGCGCCGTCGGAGGGGTCGTCGTCTCGAAGCCGATCGCGAGGAAGACGACTTCCCGGTCCGGATTCTGCGCGGCGATCGCCACCGCATCGGCCGCCGAATAGACCATCCGGATGTCGGCGCCATCCGCCTTGGCCTTCAACAGCGAGCGACCCTTGACGCCCGGCACCCGCAGCATGTCGCCATAGGTAGCGAGGATCACGCCCGGCTGCTCGGCGATGCGCATCGCCATGTCGAGCCGGCCGACCGGCAGCACACAGACAGGGCAGCCCGGCCCGTGCACCATCTCGACATTAGCCGGCAGCAGATCCTGCAAACCGTAGCGAAAGATCGCATGCGTGTGTCCGCCGCAGAATTCCATGATGCGATAGCGCCGCTCGGGCAGCGCCTCGCGCGCGATGGCCGCGGCGATGGTGCGGGCGCGGTCGGCGTCACGATATTCGGAGAGGTGCTTCATGCTGCGATCTCCTTGTCTTCGAACGGATCGGCCAGGGCGCCTTCGGCCTCGAGCTGCGCCAGCGTGCGCAGGGCTTCTGCCTCGTCGATCACGCCCAGCGCATAGCCGACATGGAGGACGACATAGTCACCTGGGCGGGCCTGCGGGGTGAGTTCGACATTGACGGTGCGGCGGATGCCGTTGACCGAGACAACCGCCCGGCCGGGATCGGCGAGAGCGATGATTTCGGCTGGGATGGCCAGACACATCTCAAGCTCCTTCCATGATGAGCCGTGCGGCGACAGCCTGACCGAGAGCCAGCCCGCCATCATTGGCGGGCGCCTGTCGGGCGGCGAAAACGGTTAGTCCGGCGGCGGCGAGGCGGTCGGTCAGGCCCTCCACCAGATGACGATTGAGGAAGCAGCCGCCGCACAGGACGATGCCGCTGCGGCCCGCCTTGCGTGCTGCGGTGATCGCTGTCACGGCCAGCGCCTCGATCAGAGTGCCGTGGAAGAGATCGGCCCCGCGCGCGGGATCCGGTTCGTCCGCGAGGGCGAGCGCGAGGGCCGTGAGGTCGATCGCTCCGTCGACGAGGCGCCACCCGTCCGCCATCGGTGTCGGCCGGGTGACGAGGCCCTCGAGCCGCATCGCGGCCTCGCCCTCGAAGCGGTTGCGCCGCGCGACGCCGAGGAGCGCCGCCGCCGCGTCGAACCAGCGGCCGGCGCTGCTCGTCGTCGGGACGGTGAGGCCGGCGGACAAGGCACGCGCGAGCGGAGCGGCCGACGCCTCGTCGACGAAGCGCCGCGTGATCTCCGCGCCGCGCCCGAGCTGCGACAGGAGCGCGGCGGCGATCCGCCAGGGCTCCCGCGCGGCGATGTCGCCGCCGGGCTCAGCGAGATCGGCAAGGTGGGCGATCCGGTTAAACCGCGCGCCCATGACGTCGATGATCTCGCCGCCCCATGCCTCGCGCCGCTCCCCAAGCCCGAAACCGTCGAGCGCGATGGCGATGAAGGATCCCTCGAGCTGATGCTCCGCCGCCACGGCCAGCGCATGGGCGTGATGATGCTGCACGCCGATACGGCGCAGCCCGAGGCGATCCGCCAGCCGCTCGGCAAGGCGGGTCGACGCGAAATCCGGGTGCCAGTCATGGGCGACCGCGACCGGTTTGACGCCGGTCAGGCGGAGCAGATGATCGACGGCACCCTCGAGCGCATCGACGGTGGCGGGGTGATCGAGATCGCCGACATGCGGGGTGAGAACGGCGTCGCGGCCGGCGAGCACGCAGGCCGCCGCCTTGAGATGCGCGCCGAGCGCCAGCACGTCCGGACCGTCGCGGCGCAGACGGATCGCCGAGGGCGCCATGCCCCGGCCGCGCCGCACAAGCCTTGCCGCGCCCGCCATCGGCCGCACCACGCTGTCGTCGGCGCGCGCGAGGATGGCGCGGTCATGCGTCACGATGAGATCGGCGAGGCCGACATACGCCTCCTTCGCCGCCCGGTCGTCGATGATCACCGGCTCGCCCGACAGATTGCCGCTGGTCATGACGAGGACACTGCCCGGCGGCAGGGCATCGAACAGGAGAGCCTGCACCAGAGAGGAGGGCAGCATGACACCAAGCGTCGACAGGTCGCCCGACACGGCGTCGCAGGGCAGGTCGGCCGGGTCGGCATCCGTCCGCCGATCGAGGATCATGATCGGGCGCGAGGGGGCCGCGAGCGCCTCGGCAGATAGGGCGTCGACCACGGCGATCCGCCGGGCCGTCGCGCTGTCGCCGACCATCACGGCAAAGGGTTTCGCGTCACGGCGCTTGCGCTGGCGCAGCCGCGCCACGGCGGCGTCGCTGCGCGCATCGCAGGCGAGGTGATAGCCGCCGAGACCCTTGAGCGCGACGATGCCACCGTCGCCGATCACGGCGGCGATGTCCGCGATGGTGTGGCTGAGGCGCGGGCCGCAGGCCGGGCAGCAATTGGTCTGCGCATGAAAGCGGCGCGAGGACGGGTCGCGATACTCCGCCTCGCAGGCCGCGCACAGGCCGAAGGGCGCCATCGCGGTCATCGCCCGGTCGAAGGGCAGGGCGCGGGTGATGGTGTAACGGGGGCCGCAATCGGTGCAGGAGGTGAAAGCGTAGCCGAAGCGACGGTCTTTGGGATCCCGCGTCTCGGCGAGGCAGGCCGGGCAGGGTGCGATGTCGGCCGGGATCGCCGCCCCGCGTGCCGTCCGCGCCTGCGTCGCCGCGATCCGAAAGTCGGGCGGCGCCGGGCCATCGAGCGGCAGCACGGTGATGCGCTCGATCCGTGCAAGCGGTGGCGCCTCGTTGAGAAGCCGCCGGCGGAAGGCGGCGATCGCGGGGCCATGGAGGTCGATCACGACACCCTCGCCATCGTTCATCACGACGCCGGCGAGGCCGAGCTCTTGGGCGATGCGATGGACGAAAGGCCGGAAGCCGACGCCCTGTACGATGCCGGTGACGTGCAGCCGCGCCCGCGCCGTCGCGGTGTCGAAGAGGGCCGAGACCGGTGGCGTCAGGCCGCCACCGCCCTCATCGCCCGGGCGGCGTCGAGCCACGCGATCCATTGGTCCATCCCTTCGCCCGTCTTGACCGAGACCTTCACGGCGCCGATCCGCGGATTGATCCTGCGTGCATTGTCGATGAACTTCGCCACGTCCACGTCGCAATGGGGGGCGAGGTCGGTCTTGGTGACGACCATGAGATCGGCCGCCGCGAACATGTTGGGGTATTTCAGGGGCTTGTCTTCGCCCTCCGTGACGGAGGCGACGACCACCTTGTGTGCTTCGCCGAGATCGAAGCCGGCCGGGCAGACGAGGTTGCCGACGTTTTCGATGAAGAGAATGCCGCCGGTCGGCATCGGCAGGTGCCCGAACGCATGGTCCACCATGGCGGCGTCGAGATGGCAGCCCTTGCCGGTGTTGACCTGAATTGCCGGAACGCCCGTGGCGCGGATCCGGTCGGCATCGGCCGACGTCTCCTGATCACCCTCGACGACCCCCATCGGAAGCTTTCCGGCAAGGCGTTTGAGGGTGGCGACGAGGAGGCTCGTCTTGCCCGACCCCGGGCTTGACACGAAGTTGAGCGCGAGGATCCCCGCCGCCGCGAAGAGCGCGCGGTTGCGGGCGGCAATCACGTCGTTGCCGGCCAGAATGTCCTTCTCGATCGCGATGAGACTGCGCGGCGTAACGACCTTCAGCGTGCCATCCGACGCATGCGCGTGATGGTGATGCGCGCCATGACCGTGGTGGTGGTCATGATGATGATCATGCTCGTGATCATGATGATGGTCGTGATCGCCATGATGACCATGAGCATGGCCATGGTGATGGGCGTGCCCATTGGCCTGCGCCGCCGCCGCGCCTTCGATCCGAACTTCGCCCGTTCCGCATCCGCACACCGCGCACATCAGGCAACCTCCACATCCTTGACACGCATTTCCTCGCCCGACTGCACGATCAGGCGAGCGCCGCCACAGTGCGGGCAGGCCTCGCCGCGTCGGGTGATCGTCACGCTCTCCGCGCAATCCGCGCACCAGGCCCGCGCCGGAGGCACCTCGACGAGGAGCGCGGCGTCAGCCGCGGCGGTGCCACGGGCGACCGACGGAAAGGCGAAGCGCAGCACCCCTTCGTCGACATGGCAGAGCGGGCCGAGCTCGAGCCGGATCGCCGTTGCCCGCTCAAACCCGTGCTGCCGGCGAGCGGCCTCGACGATCGACACGATGCCCTCACACAACGAGACCTCATGCATGGGCGTCGTCCTCGAGAAGAATGGCGACGTCCTCGCAGGGGTCGTGCAGGGCGGTGACGATCCGCGCCGCCTCGAAGGGCCGGCCGCCGTGCGGCAGGCCGACGAGGGCACCGGCGATCGGGCCGTCGGGCGCTGCGATCCGGTCGGTCGGCGTGTGGATCGACCAGTCGGTCGCGATCCCGTCAGCGATCATGCACCGGTGGTCGAGGGCGCCGCGCGAGGTCGTCACCATTCCGTCGAGGCCGGCATGGGGTGCCGGATCGGCGGTTCCGGCGAGGACGGAGCGAAGGCTATCGAGCGCATGCCGTGGATCGTCCGCCGCGCGCCGGGCGAGTTCCTCGAGCCCCGAGGCGGAGGGGAAACGGGCTGCCGCATCGTAGGCATCGTCCACGATCGCGGCCACATCCGCGAGGGCGCCGGCAAGCGCAGCGAGCGCATTGCCCGCCGTGATGCGGTCCCCGGTGAGGGTGCGCGCGGCATCGCGTGCCGCGAGGACAGGGGCGGGCAGACGGGGCAGGCCGAGGGAGGAGGGGAGGTCGAGGCCGAGCCGCCAGACACCGTTCGCGACCCGCTCGCCGAGAACGGCCACGGCCCGCGCCTCGATCGCCTGGGGCGGACACGCCGCCGCCGTTTCGATCGCGCCCATCGCCGCGGCCCGATGAGACGCGGCGCAGATCGGCAGAAGGGAGGCGACGAGGCCAGGAATCTCCCCGACCGGCCGTCCGACCATGAGCCGCGCAACCGACACCGTCCGGCGCTCCAGCCGCGCAGCGACGATCCTCTCCGCGTCCGCGCGGATACGGATCCTCAGCTGGTTGCCGGCGAGCGGGTGAGTCATGCGGCACCCCGTCCGAAGAGGAGGCCGCGCCGATCGACGGGGGTCGGCGTCACCGGTGCCGGCACCGCCGGTTCCGGCGCCGCGAAGAGGCCGTCGACGGCGGCCTCGGCGGCCAGGCGCGCCGCTTCCATATCGACGAATTCGTCCATCGGTGAGAACAGGGAGCAGGTCTCGACGGCGCCGAAACCGGGAAGGTCTCCGGCGACGAAAGGAAAGACGCCCGACGGGAAGGCGCGATCGAGCGAATCGCCCGGCCGCGCCAGTGGCACATCGGGAATGTGGACGATCGACATCATCCAGGGCGTGATCACCACGCCCGCCACACCGGCGCCGATCCGCCGGAAACCGAGCGTATCGACCGTCAGGCGTGGATTGTGGATCGGGAGGCCCGCCATCCTCTCCTCGACCGCGCGGTAGCCGTCCAGCAGGCGCGTCGCCGCCGCGAGCGGATCGGGCTCGGTCGTCGCCGTCGGGTCGTCGACGACCATGAAGCGTGTCTTCGACGAGGCACAGTCGGGGCAGGCCCAGTGATCGGGCAGGTCCGCGAAGGGCGTCCCAGGCGGGATCTGCCAGACCGGATCACCGATCGCCGGATCATAGACGTGCCAGCACACGCCGCATTCGAGCCGGGCATCGGGCGCGAGTCGGCTGCCGTCGCCGAGATAGCTGCCTTCGAACAGCGCGCTGCTCACAGATAGGCCTCCATGATCTCGGTGAGACGGACGGCCGAATCCTCGAAATCCTCGGCGCCGTGATCCACCCCCATTGAAATGGTCCACCCTGAGGTATGTCTTTGGACAGAAGGAGGACCGACAATGCCGAGAAAGCGCCACAAGCCCGAAGAGATCGTTGCGAAGCTGAGACAGGTCGACGTGATGGTTTCGCAAGGCCA
>JBKDKQ010000027.1:0-11720 GCA_046344875.1 Labrys sp. (in: a-proteobacteria)
ATTTGCCGCCTGATGGGTTCGGCTCGCCGACCCGAACTGTCGGCTTCGCGCAGGCCGACGCCAGCGGCGCATGGGCTCTCAGGGTCAACGGGATGACAAGCCTGCTCATCCCGGAGGGGGACTACCAGTTCGTTGCGAGCACGATCGATGCACAAGGCCAGAGGATCGCCTCGACGCCCGTTGACGTCCGAGTCGATCGAACCGTTTCTGCAGGCACGATCGACCTGCCGGCGGCGTTCGACAGCGGCTTTTCCCAAGACGACGACGTCACCGCCAACCGCCTTCCGCGTTTCGAGGGGACAACCGAACCATTCGCCGCCGTAACGCTGAGGTGGCTCAACGCGAGCATCGCTAGCGGCGGCGAAATCGGCTTTGCCAACGCGGATGAGTTCGGGCGCTTTTCGATCACGGCATCCGCTGCCATCGGCGTGAATTTCTCGGTGACACCCAGCAGTGGACAGGTACTGAACATCTCCGGGACTGCCGTCGATCGTGCCGGCAATACCGGCTTCTTTGCACCGTTCACGATCAACCTTGATAACGCCACCACAGCGCCCACGCTCGGGCTTGCGGTGGGACAGGATACGGGTGTTTCCGCCAGCGACGGCGTGACACGGGTCGCAACACCTGTCCGCCGAGCACATCGCGGAACGGCGCCGCTTCTCGGAACTTCTGCGCGACTTGAGAGACTTTATCGCTGTGCTGGACGGTAAAAACTGAAGGGTAGCTGCGATGCAAATCAACGTGGCGCGTTTATCTCATTGCTTCGGCGTGACCGCGGCCCAGCCGGTTCCGCTGGTTACGCCAGTGGAGGGTTGGAAACCTGATGCGAGACTTCTGCTCCGGTCCCTGCGCCGGTTAACGCAGTTATGCGAGATTCGGAGTAGAGGCCGAGGGGGCCGGTCTGGCCTTGTCAAAAACCCTGCGACCGAGGCTGGTGAAACGTGACGGGACCATGAAAGATAGTCTTTCCAACAAGAACGCAAGCGGCCCTGCAATGTCAGGCCTTCTTAGCGAATTTTCATACTTGAACGCCATCTTACAGAGGCGGTGGAGCATCGCCATGTACGCGGGCTGCAATTCAGCTTGCCTCCACTGGCTATCACGAAGCTGCCGAACCTAGATTTCATGGACGATCATGAGATCGCAGGGCGGCGACTCGATGAGAGCGGTGGCGACGCTGCCCCAGATCGCCCGTTCCACACCACCTGCCCCATGGGTACCGACGACCAGCAAGTCCGCCTGGTGGCGCTGGACGGCGGCAACGATAACTTCATAGGGCATGCCGCAAAGACATTCCTGTTCGACCATATCTGGCTCAGCCGGGCGGAGATCGGCTCGCTCTAGGATCGTCTGCATGTCGCGAGCGAGGAAGCCCGCGAGGTTACGCTGTGCGGTGGCTTCTAGTTCGGCGACGTACTCTGGTGATCCAAGCCTGATGCGGAACGGCACCACGTAGGCATGGACGAGATGGAGCTTCGCTGCCGGGGCGAATTCCCGCGCGTGCCGGATGGCGGATCGAGAGTAGATCGAGAAGTCCACGCCGACCACGACGTCGCGGTACGGTTCAGCGGAAGCAGTGCGCACTACGAGCACGGGAATGGGGCTCGACCGCATGATCCGCGTCGCGGATGTTTCACGAAAACTGAAGAAGCCGTCCTTGCGCGCGTCGTGATCTCCGACGACCAGAAGGCGCGCGGAGCAGTCGAAGGCGTACTGGGCGACGTCGCTGCGTAGGCTGCCTGCTCGAACATCGACATGCGCCTCGATGCCGAGCTTGGCGAGCCTTGCCGTGATCGTGCCGCGGGCGGCCTCTACCACCTGCCCGCGGATCGTGTCGGCAAGATCAGAATCGACGACGTGAATAACCCGGAGCGGAGCCTTGAGCTGCCGCGCGATCGCGGCAGCACGCGAAATAGCAATGTCCGAACGTTCGGACAAATCGACAGCGACAAGGATGCTCATGACCTTCTCCTCAGCTGTGAAAACATGAATCCGATCTGACGGGGGGCGAGATTTGGTCGGGTTGAATCATGATGAGATCAACCACTTGTTTCAGCTCATAGCTGTTCGCCGCTGTATCTCTTCAGTGCGACAGCAAAGTCGGGAGCCTTAAATCAGCGAGAACGCCCTTGGTCGCGCCACCCAGCACGAAGTCACGCATGCGGGAATGACCGAAGCCTCCCATCGCCAGGAGCTGAGCGCCCTCTGCCAAGGCCGCTTCCTGCAAGGCCTCAGCAATGGTCTTGCCACCGATAGTGATGCTGTACGGCTTGGCCTTGAACCCTCGCCTTTCCAGCGAAGACGCAAGTGACCCGGCAACATCGGATCCACTCAGTGGTTTTTCGTCTTGAACCGTCAGCACCGACACGCGACCACCCGCGGGCAGAAGCGATAGGGCATCGCCAAGGGCGCGGGCGGCAACGCGACTTGCGTCCCAGGCAATCGCGATGTGGTCGATACTAGCGGGACGTGCCGAGGGCGGTACAAGTATTGCCGGGCGGCCAGAGCCGAATACAACGGCCTCGGCCATGTCTTGCGCTAGGACGGTGCCATCAGACCACGGAAGCACCAAAAGGTCGTAGTACCGAGCCTCGGCGGTAGCAATATCGAGCACAGCACCCACCTGAACCTGGCGAGAAGAAAATTCCAAGCTCGCGCGTTTCTCGGTTGAACCTTCAAGGAGAGCCTTCACCCGCAGGCATTCTGCCTTGCTCTTTTCCTCGGCGGCCAAGAACAACCCGGGGACATCTAGAAGAAACCCTCCCATCGGCGAGTACACTTGTGGAATATCGACGGAGTATGCCCTGACATGAAGCTCGAATCCAAGAGCGGCTGAGAAACCAGCGGCGGCTAGAATCGTATCATCCGCGATCACTTCGGGATAGGTACCCAAGGGCATGAATGCGAGGCGGGCTGGCATGTGATTGCTCCTGTTTGCATTCGTCACCCAATGCCCGAGGACGGGCCTCTCAAGGTATCGAATAGCGACCGCAATCTACATTGCGAAAACTGAAGTGAAATTGATCCAGGTCAATCAAAGCGGACCAAACGCTGCTATTCTTCACGGTTATCAACATTAGGGATCGGTTCATGCCGCACGACCGGTATCAGACCGTGCAAGGGGTTGCGGAACGGTTGGAGGTTGCCGAGGCGACCGTGCGCCACTGGATCAAGTCGGGCGAGCTTCGCGCCATCGACATCGGCAAGGGCTGGCGTATCGCCGACACCGATTTAGAGCGTTTCCTCAAGGCCCGCGAGACTGCGTCGCGCGAGAAAGGCGGGACGGCGGCCAAGGCCCGACCGAACGAGGATGGGTGAAGCGGCTCTCTCAGGTCGTATTTTTCCTGTTCGCACCCGAGATCATCCGACCACCCCCAAGAGGAGACTGGCCATGAACCGACTCGCAGGCAAGACCACCATCGTGACCGGCGGTGCCGTCGGCATCGGCCGCGCCTGTGCAATCCGCATGGCTGAGGAAGGCGCGAAGATCGCCATCTTTGACGTGCTGGAGGTCGAGGGACGGACTCTGGCGTCCGAACTGACCGCCAACGGCCATGAGGTCGATTTCTGGCCTGTCGATGTTTCGGACGAGACCGCCCTCAAGTCCGCCATCGACGCCGCCGCCGCCCGCTTAGGGGGGCTTCAGGTGATGGTCAACAACGCCGGCATCTCGGGCAGCCCAAAGCCCACCGATGAGGTGAGCGAAGCAGAGTGGGATCGGGTGCAGGCGGTGAACGTGAAAGGCGTTTTCTTCGGTACCAAACACGCGATCCCACATCTGCGCGCCGCCGGCGGCGGGTCGATTATCAATCTGTCCTCGATCGCGGGGCTGATCGGCGTCGGTGGCATCGCGCCTTACCATGCCTCGAAAGGCGCAGTCCGGCTGATGTCGAAGAACGACGCGATCACCTATGCGCCCGAGAAGATCCGCGTGAACTCGATCCATCCAGCCTACATCTGGACGCCGATGGTGGAAAACCACCTGCGCGCCACCGCCCCCGATCTTGAGGCGGCAAAGGCCGCAGCCGGGGCCGCGCATCCGATCGGCAACATGGGCGAACCCGACGATATCGCCTGGGCGGTGGTCTGGCTGGCATCGAACGAGGCGAAGTTCGTGACCGGGGCCGAGATCGTCATCGACGGCGGCTACACGGCGCGATGAAAACGCTGACCAACCCGCACGCCAGCCCAGCCGCAGACTGCCTTGCATCGCTGAAAACGACGCCGGAAGGCCTGACTTCGCCCGAGGCGGCGCGGCAGCTGGCCGCGCATGGCCCGAACCGCCTGCCCGAAGTGCGGGGACGCGGGCCGGTGCTGCGGTTCCTGCTCCAGTTCCACAACGTGCTGATCTACGTGCTGCTTGGCGCGGCGGCGGTGACCGCGGCCTTGCAGCACTGGGTCGATACCGGGGTGATCCTGGCGGTCGTTCTCGCCAATGCGGTGATCGGCTTTGTCCAGGAGGGCAAGGCCGAGGCAGCGATGGCCGCGATCCGAAACATGCTGGCGCCCAAGGCCGCCACTTTGCGCGACGGGCACCGCGTGTCGCTGGACGGGGCGGACCTCGTGCCCGGGGACGTCGTTCTGCTTGAGGCGGGCGACAAGGTGCCCGCCGATCTGCGCGTGCTGGAAGCGCGGGGACTGGCAGCGCAGGAGGCGATCCTCACGGGTGAATCCGTTCCGGTGGAGAAGGGGACAAATCCCGTGGCAGTGGATGCCGCGCTAGGCGACCGTCGCTCGATGCTCTGGTCCGGCACACTTGTCACCCAGGGCACGGCGCGGGGGCTGGTGGTGGCCACGGGCTCGGGCACCGAGATCGGGCGGATCGGCGGGCTTCTTGCCGGGGTCGAGCAACTGACCACGCCGCTTGTCGCGCAGATGGACCACTTCGCGCGCTGGCTGTCCTTCCTCATCTTGCTCTGCGCCGCGCTGCTGCTGGTCTATGGCTATTTCGTCGGCCACATGCCCTTTGCCGACCTTTTCATGGCGGTGGTCGGTGTGGCGGTGGCGGCGATCCCCGAGGGGCTGCCGGCGGTGATGACCATCACGCTGGCCATCGGCGTGCAGGCCATGGCGCGGAGGAATGCCATCATCCGCCGCCTGCCCGCGATCGAGGCCATCGGCTCGGTCTCGGTTATCTGCACCGACAAGACCGGCACCCTGACCCGCAACGAGATGGTCGTGGCCGTGGCCCAGACGGCGGATGGTACGTTTGCAATTGAGGGCGACGGCTATACGCCCGAAGGGGCAATCACGCCGTCCGGTGATCTGGCAGCGCTCGCCCGGGCCGCGGCGCGGTGCAACGACGCCCATCTGCACCACAAGGACGGCAACTGGAGCGTCGAAGGCGACCCGATGGAAGGCGCGCTTCAGGCCTTTTCGAGCAAGGTTGCGGGCGATCACACCGCCCGCCGTCTGGACGCCATCCCCTTCGACAGCCGTCATCGATTCATGGCCGTGCTGACCGAGGGTTCGCAGGGACGCGTGACCCATGTGAAGGGCGCGCCGGAACGCGTGCTGCGGATGTGCGGTGGCATCGATATGCATCACTGGCACGACTTGGCCGAATCGCTGGCGAGGCAGGGCTTGCGCGTTCTGGCGCTGGCCGAACGGGCCGAGGCAGGCGACCGGATTGATGCAAAGGCGCTGGAGGGCGGACTGAGCTTCCTCGGCCTCGTTGGCCTGATCGACCCGCCTCGTCCCGAAGCCATTGCCGCTGTCTCCGAATGCCGTGCAGCCGGAATCCGCGTCAAGATGATCACTGGCGATCATGCCGGCACCGCCGCCGCCATCGCGCTCCAGATAGGGCTGGAAAACCCCGAACGCGTGCTGACCGGCCATGACCTCGACAAGCTGGACGACGCGCAACTCGCACTGGAGGTGGTGGGAACCAACGTCTTTGCCCGCACCAGCCCCGAACACAAGTTGCGTCTGGTCACTGCGCTGCAATCGCACGGCCTGTCGGTAGCCATGACCGGCGACGGGGTGAACGACGCGCCCGCGCTGAAGCGTGCGGATGCCGGCATCGCCATGGGGCTGAAAGGGTCGGAGGCCGCCAAGGAGGCTGCCGATCTGGTGCTGGCCGACGATAACTTCGCCTCCATCGCCGCGGCCGTGCGCGAAGGGCGGACGGTTTGGGACAACCTCAAGAAGGTGATCAGCTGGACCCTGCCCACCAATGCCGGCGAGTCCATGGTGATCGTTCTTGCCTTGCTACTGGGCCTGGCCCTGCCGGTGACGGCGGTGCAGATCCTCTGGGTGAACCTGATCACCGCGATCACCCTGGGACTGGCGCTCGCCTTCGAGCCGACCGAGACCGGAACCATGGCCCGTCCGCCACGCGCGCGCCATGCGCCGATCCTTTCGGGCGAACTGGTCTGGCATGTGATCCTGGTCGCGACCCTCTTCCTGGCGGCGGTCTTCGGCGTCTTCACCTATGCCATCGACAAGGGCTACCCGCTGGCGCTGGCGCAGACCATGGCGATGAACACGCTGGTCGTGCTGGAGATCTTCCACCTCTTTTTCATCCGCAACATCCACAGCACCTCGCTGACCTGGGCCGCCGCACGCGGGACCCGCGTGGTCTGGACCGTGGTCACCCTCATCACCGCCGCCCAGTTCGCCGTCACCTATCTTCCGCCCCTACAGGCCGTGCTGGGGACTGTCGCGGTTCCTCTGTTCGACGGCCTTATGATCGTCGGCATCGGCGCCGCTTTCTTCGCGCTGATCGAAATAGAGAAGCAGATCAGACTGGGGTTGAAGTCATGACACGACCACCGAAGCCAAAGCCGCCTCCCGCTCGATTGGCCGTCGCACCCGAACAGCCGGTGCAATTGCCTGCCGTTGTCCCACCCCCGAAATCGGGGCCGCAGGACCCTGCGTCAGACAGTCTCGACCGTGCACTGCGCGGCACCCTGGCACGGCTGAGCGGCGGGGTCTCGCCGCATGCGTTCATCGAGGCCTGGAGCGACTGGGCGCAGCATCTGGCCCGCTCGCCGGGCCGTCAGATGGAACTGGCCGAACATGCCCGGCAGAATTTTCTTACGGTCATGGCAGCGGCGGCCCGCTCGACCGGCCCACCGCCCTTCGCGCCCAAGCCCTACGACAAGCGATTTGCCCATCCCGGCTGGCAGAGCTTTCCGTTCCAACTGTGGCAGCAGGGGTTCCTGGCCATGCAGGACTGGTGGGACCATGCCACCGAACCGATGCGCGGCCTGCGCCCCGAGGACGCGGACCGCACCCGGTTCCTCGCGCGTCAGACGCTGGACGTGCTGTCGCCCTCGAACCAGCCGCTGCTCAATCCCGAGATCATTGCCGAGACGGTCAAGACTGGCGGCCGCAACCTAACCGAAGGCGCCACGCACTTTTTCGACCATGCGGTCAAGACCCTCACGAACCGCCACGATCCACCGCCCGAAGGCCACCGCATCGGCGAGGATCTGGCGTGCACTCCGGGCCAGGTGGTCTTTCGCAACGGCCTTATGGAGCTGATCCAGTACACCCCGCAAACGCCGCAGGTGCATGCCCGGCCGATCCTGATCGTTCCGGCCTGGATCATGAAGTACTATATCCTCGATCTCTCGCCCGAAAACTCGATGGTGCGCTACCTCGTCCGGCAGGGTTTCACCGTCTTCATGATCTCCTGGATCAACCCAAGGGCCGAGCACCGCGACCTGACGCTTGACGATTACCGAAAGCGGGGTGTCCTTGCGGCGCTGGATGCCGTGACGACGATCGTGCCCGACACGCCAGTGCAGGCTGTCGGCTACTGCCTTGGCGGCACGATCCTGGCGATTGCGGCGGCGACGATGGCGCGCGACGGCGATAACCGGCTGGCCTCGGTCACGCTGATGGCAGCGCAGGTCGATTTTGCAGAGGCGGGCGAACTCCTCCTGTTCCTCGACGAAAGCCAGATCGCCTTTCTGGAAGACCTGATGTGGGAACAAGGTTATCTCGACCGGCCGCAGATGGCCCGCGCCTTTGCGGCGATCCGGGCCGAGGACCTGATCTGGACCCGCGCTGTCCACCGCTATTTTCTAGGGCGCGAGGATGTGCCGACCGACATCGGCGTCTGGCTTTCCGACACCACCCGGATGCCCGCACGCATGCATTCGCAGTACCTGCGCGGACTGTTTCTGGAAAACCGGCTGACGGCCGGACGGTTCGCGGTCGAAGGCCGGGTAATCGCACTAAAGGACCTGTCCGTACCGCTGTTCGTGGTCGGCACTGAGACAGACCATATCGCGCCCTGGCGGTCGGTCTACAAGACCCAGCTCTTCACCGACTGCGACCTGACCTTCGTGTTGACCAAGGGCGGTCACAATACCGGCATCCTCAGCGAGTCGGGGCATAAGGGCAGGCACTATCGCATTTCGCACCGACCGGCGGGTGCGCTCTATGTTGGCCCCGACGGCTGGCTCGCCCAGTCCGAACCCGTGCCCGGATCCTGGTGGCCCGTTTGGGCGGAATGGCTGGCAGCGCAGGGCGGAGGTCTGGTGAACGCGCCTGCAACGGGTGCACCGGACAAAGGCCTTGCCCCGCTTTGCCCTGCGCCCGGCAGCTATGTATCAGGGGCGGCGTAATCTCCGGCCAGGTTGCTGCGTAAAGTCGATGACTTGTGACGAGCTGTCACGCTTTCGCCTTCTGATGGCTGGATTCGGTTCAGCCAAAGGGTCGGCTGTCGCCACTGGCCTTGTTGTACGCCGACCTAGCGGGAACGCGCTTGCGATTGGCAGAGCGCTTGAGGCGGTAGTTGCCCTCTGATGGCCAGCCGCGAAGATGGCTGCGGCGGCGATGACCAGCGCGACGATGGGGGCAAGCGTCGGTTGGTGGGGTCAGATGCGGCCCCAAAGATCGGCACACAGCAGTGCCGCGCTCGCCAGGGAACCAGCATAGGGGACCCAGACTGGGCACACAAAGATGTTCGGCGGAGGCAACGCTTCCCGGCGTTTGATCGCGATCAGCGCGACGTTGATGATCACGAACACGAGCAGTGTTCCGGTCGATGCAATGTCGGCTAGGCCCGCAAGCGGCACTGCAAGGGACAGCACAAGGATGGCGCCGACGCCGGCGAGCGTCGCCATCACGGGGGCGCGGCTCGTCTCGTCGACTCTCGCAAGAACGGCCGGCAACTGTCCGCGATCGGCCAGGCCATAAAGCACCCGGGCAATGATGATCATGTTGACAAGCACACCATTAAGCGTCGCAGCCACGGCAACCGCGCTCATCAGCCACAGTGGCCATCCCGTCAGCCGCTCGAACACAAGCGCGAGCGGCGCAGGCGAGGCAGCCAGTTCGGCAGGCGGCACCGCAGTCACCGCGATCAGCACGACGAGGACATAGCAAAGTGTCGTCAGTCCAAGGGTGATGAACAGGGCGCGGGGCAAAGTGCAGCGCTGGTCCTTCATCTCCTCGGAGATGTTGACCAGATGCTCGAACCCGATGAAGGCGAAAACCGCAAGCAGTGCCGTGGAGGCGACGCCAGCCCAAGCTGACCCGTCGCCAACGCTCGGAACAATGACGGCCAGAGAAGGGGCGAGATCGAGGGTAACCAGCCCCGCCACGATGATGACGGAAAGCCCTCCAACCTCGATCAACGTCATCACGCCGGCGACGCTGACGGACTGGAGCGTCGCGCGCGTCGCCATCGCGCCGAGCACGAGGACGATGCCGACGATGAGTAGCGGTTGTGAGAGCGGCAGGAAGACGCTGACATAACCTGACGCGCCAACAGCTATCGTGGCGGCAGAAACCGTGGATGTGGCAATGCTGAGCAATCCGACCGCCAACGCGAGGCGCTTTCGCCGGAAGGCTTCCTCTACATAAGCCGCCTCACTGGCCGCGACCGGCAACCGTGTGCCCAACTCGGCGAAGGTTGCCGCCGAAAAGCCCATCACCAACGCGGCGACCAGAAATGCCAAGGGCGCATGTGCGCCCGCGCGGCCTGCGGCTAGACCAACCAGTACGTAGATCCCGACACCGATGGTGATGCCCAGCCCATAGAGCACCGCATGGGACAGTCCGATCGTGCGAGCGAGGCGTTCCGGTTGGGATGCCATGGTGGTCACCCGCTCCCGCAGGCGGGAGGCTGCTGAACTAACACCGCGCTGAGCGCACGCTCCGTAAGAGAAGCTGCCTGCTTCGCCAGTGCTGGAATGGTCCACGAACCGGCACTAGGCCTTGTGGTCGGAAACACGGCCAACGCGTTCAAAAGCCCCGCATAGGGGCTCGAGAGTGTCATCATGCTTGGAACCATGTTGGCTTTGTCAGGTTCCGTCAATGTTTCCAACAACACCCTTCTCGTTGTGCAGGCGTTCAGACTCCGTTTCTGACCAGAGCCGTTTTACCAGCTGTGCTTGTTGATTGCTGCTCAATTAATCAAAAGAGACTTGGCGTCTAAGCGGAGCCTTCATGACATGAAAGCCCTGCAACGCCAGCTATTGGTCCTCTTAAGCTGACGATCGCCCCGGGGCGTCGGCGTGGCGCACGGAAAACGCGCCGCCGAACCAAGCGGTCACTTGTTCGCCCCGGTGATCCCGGCGCGAAGGGTACCGAGGCCGAGCGCGGCGAGGACATGGGTGAGCCAGTCGGACCCGACATCGACGCCCGGAATATCGATGCCGAGGCCCTTCTCGACAGCGACGACGAGAACGAGCACGGCGGCGATGATGTAGGTGCGGTAGCCCGCACCGAACTGAAGAACGGTGTTCATGGAAATCTCCTTGGTTGGGTTGGATCAGGCCTCGTTGAAGGAGAGGCTTCCGCTCGCAGCGAGAGGGGTCGGGCGGACGTTCTCGGGCTGGGCGCGATAGGTCGGGCGGCGCACCGCCACGAGCCGGTTGCGCGACAGCCGGGTGATCGAGACGCGGTTCTGTTGATTGCCGCCAAGAACGTGGAAGGCCGAAGCGTCGTGGCCGACATAGAGGCCGACATGCCCGCCGCCCTTGCGCTTGAAGACGAGCACGTCGCCGAGCGCTGCGGCACCCTTCGGAACTGAGACGCCGAAGGACGTCCCTTCGAGCGCCGAGAGATAGAGGCGCGGCGGATTGCGCTCGGGGCGGCGTTCGATGTTGGCGCGGTGGGCGACAATCGCCATGAACAGGCCGCACCACGGGATCGCGTCGTGCCGATAGACGCCGGCATAGACGCGACCGAGACCGGCGGCCTCGAGTTCGTCTTGCCAGCCGATGATCTTGGGATTGTCGGCTTCGCCCGGCGCTTCGAGCGTGCCGTACTCTTTCATCGCCTCGACGATCATGCGCGGGCCGGGCTCGGCTTTGAGCCATCGGTATTGGGCGGGCAGCATGGCGACCTCCTGAAACGACGAAGCCCGCCGGAGGGGCGGGCTTTGTGTCTGGTTGCAGTTGGGGTTGAGAGCGGCGGATCAGGCGTGCTTGCGCCCATCCTCGTGGCTTTCGAGGCGGTCGATGCGTTCTCGGAACTCGGCAAGCGTCGCCTTGATCTGGGCGATGTCGGTGCGCGCTTCGGCGAATACCTTGCGCCCGGCGATGTCGTTGGAGACGTCGGCCTTGAGCGCAACGATCTCCTTGGCGTTCGCGGTAATCGGGTAGCGCTTCAAACCCTGACGTGCTCCCAAAAAATTGGGCCAATCGGAACTGGAATTTTCCACTTATGATCCCGAGATCGGGACAAGGAGAGTTCCATGAAGGCATCGAAGTTCACGGAGGCGCAGATCGCCTTCGTGCTGAAGCAGGCGGAGG
>JBKDKQ010000028.1:0-59641 GCA_046344875.1 Labrys sp. (in: a-proteobacteria)
CCCTAGTATAGCGATTGACCAAACGTACCTTCACCGCGGAGTTTGCGAGACAGGCGCTGAAATCGCCCGATCAGCGTCTCTCCTGCTTTAGCAGCCTATGCATTCCAAGAACGTCGACAAAAGCAGGGGATTGCCCTTCGCCGCGATTGGGTTATGCTGCACCGCACAATTCATTTTGCACCGCGATTGGGGGACGGCAATGTCTGGGTCGGTCGATATGAATGTTTGGCCTTTCTCTCCGTCCTGGAACGTCCCGCCGGCCTCCAAGCCCAGCGCGGAATTGCTTGCGGCATTCATGGCTCCGACGCTGATCGGAGGCGCGGTCGCAGCCGGCTACGCCTCGCTCGGCATGGGCATCTTGATGGGAATACAGGGGTTGGTGGCGCGCGGCCTTGAAGCTGCACCCACGCCATCTACCCTGAAAGAAGTACCGTGGGGGGCTCCAGTAGAGCCGATCACGGTTGTCGCACCGGCGTCGGATGCCGCCGCACAGCCGGCGCCGGTGCGACACGACTCCGCTGTCGATGATGTTCCGCAGGTCCCGTTGATCGTGCAATCGACAATCGAGGATCTGGCATCGGCTGCCGCGCCTGACGCGGTGGCTTCCGCCGAGGCCCGCCTGCCGTTCCAGCCTGTCATGGAAGAGCAGGATGGCATCGAGCATGCGTCCGGGAACCGGAAGACGCGCCCGGCTGGCCTTGCCGGTGCGCGCGGCGGAAAGCCGGACAACCTGAAGGCGATCGGGGGAATCGGTCCAAAGCTTGAGGCGATCCTCAACGATTTCGGCGTGTACCATTTCGACCAGATCGCCGCCTGGACGCCGCAGGAAGCCGAATGGATCGAGGAATACCTCAAGTTTCCCGGCCGCGTGGCTCGCGACCGCTGGATCGATCAGGCGAAGGCGCTGACCGACAAGCACTGACCGGGCCGTCTGGTCACATCCGATCCGGCAGGTGTTCGACCCGCGCAAGGTTCGAGAAGCGGGTCACGTCCGCGTCGAACTGAACCTCGACGGTGCCGGTCGGCCCGTGGCGCTGCTTGCCGATGATGATCTCGGCACGGCCGGCGATCGCGTTCATCTCATCCTGCCATTTTAGGTGTTCTTCGGTGCCTACCTTTGGTTGCCGATTCTTCAGGTAGTACTCCTCGCGATAGACGAACATCACGACGTCAGCGTCCTGTTCAATCGAGCCGGACTCGCGGAGGTCCGAGAGCTGCGGCCGCTTGTCGTCGCGGGATTCGACCTGACGCGAGAGCTGTGAGAGCCCGATGATCGGGACGTTCAGCTCCTTCGCCAGCGCCTTGAGGCCGGTGGTGATTTCCGTGATCTCCTGCACGCGGTTCTCATTGCCGCGCTTCGAGGATCCCGTGATGAGCTGGATATAGTCGACGACGAGGAGATCGAGCCCGTGCTGGCGCTTGAGGCGACGGGCGCGGGCGGTCAACTGGGCGATCGAGATGCCGCCCGTGTCGTCGATGAAGAGCGGTGCCGCATGCATGTCCTGCGCGGCCACCACAAGTTTCGTGAACTCCTCCTCGAGCATGTCGCCGCGCCGGATCTTGTAGGAGGGCACGCCGGCCTGCTCGGCGATGACACGGGTCGCGAGCTGTTCGGCGGACATTTCCAGTGAGAAGAAGCCGACAACGCCGCCATCCACCGCCTTGGGCGTGCCGTCGGGCAGCACCTCGTGGCGATAGGCCTTCGCCACATTGAAGGCGATGTTCGTCGCGAGCGACGTCTTGCCCATGCCCGGACGTCCCGCGAGGATGACCAGGTCGGACTTCTGCAGGCCGCCCATCATCCGGTCGAGATCATCGAGGCCGGTCGCGAGGCCCGACAGGTGGCCATCGCGCTGGAAGGCGGCGGAGGCCATGTCGATCGCGAGCTTGATCGATGACGAGAACTTGGCGAAGCCACCCTCGTAGCGGCCGCGCTCGGCGAGTTCGTAGAGGCGTTTTTCCGCGGCCTCGATCTGATCGGAGGGTCTGCTGTCGGCGGCGGCGTCGAAGGCGGTGTTGACGACGTCCTCGCCGATCACGATGAGCGCCCGGCGCAGCGCCAGATCATAGACCATGCGGCCGTAATCGGCGGCGTTGATCACCGTCGTCGCCTCGGTCGCCAGCCGGGCAAGGTATTGCGCCACAGTAAGGCCACCCAGATCCTGATCAGCCGGGATGAAGGTCTTCAGCGTGACCGGCGTCGCGATCTTGCCGCTGCGGATCAGGGTCGAGATGATTTCGAAGATCTTCTGATGCAGCGGATCATAGAAATGCTGTGCCAGAAGGAAGTCGGAGACGCGATAGAACGCCTCGTTGTTGACCAGAACGGCGCCGAGCAGCGCCTGTTCGGCCTCGATGTTGTGGGGAGCCTGTCGAAACGCAGGGCCTTGTCCGGCGCCCGGGACCGGCAAAGTGGAGATCGTCGCTGTCATGGCCGCATTCTAGCGCGCGCGCCGAGTCGCGTGAAAGCGCTCATTGGCCATGCCCGCTATTCACAGGCGCGCTGCTGCCGCCAAAAGGAAAAGGCGCCGGCCATCGCCGACGCCTTTCCCCATTCCGTTGGGCGACAACCTTACTCCGGCTGCGGACCGGTGCCGGGAACGCCGGGGATCTCGACGTCCTCGGGGTTCGCATAGTCCTCTTCGTCGTCATAATCGTCCTGGCGACGCGACAGATCCTCGCCACGCATCTGGCGCTCGGCCTCTTCCGGCGAGCGGGCGACGTTGACGGTGACCTTGGCGTCGACCTCGGGATGAAGCTGGATCACGACCGTGTGCAGGCCGATCGTCTTGATCGGCGTGTTGAGCACGACCTGCGAGCGGGCGATCGACACGCCCTCGGCCGTCGCGGTCTCGGAAATGTCGCGCGCCGACACCGAGCCGTAGAGCTGGCCGGTTTCACCCGCCTGGCGGATGATCGAGAAGCTCTTGCCGTTGATCCGCGCGGCGACCGCTTCGGCTTCCTTGCGCATTTCGAGGTTGCGGGCCTCGAGCTGCGAACGCTCGTTCTCGAAGCGCTCGCGGTTCGCCTTGGTCGCGCGCAGGGCCTTGGCGTTCGGCAGCAGGTAGTTGCGGGCATAGCCGTCGCGAACCTTCACGACGTCGCCCATCTGGCCGAGCTTGGCGATGCGTTCGAGCAGAATGACTTCCATGGGTCTTCTCCTTTCAGTCGTTGTTCATGGTGGGAGGCGAGGAGCGACGCGCGGCGAAGCGGTCGCGAAGTCGGACGAAGCGCTCGGCCAGACCGAGGCCGGCAGCGACGAAGAGCGGCCAACCCATCGCGAAGGCGGCGAAGTAAACGCCGCCGAGGATCAGTCCGCGAGCCGCGAGGCCCCGTGTGATGTCGTGGATCACGGCAAAGCCGAGCAGCGTGAAGGCGAGCAGCAGGGAGGCCGCGAACAATTCCGCGAACAGGCCGAGATGGCCCGGTGCCATGGCGGCGATGGCGCTCGCCACGAAGGCCGGCACAGCCCAGCGCGGCAGGTCGAGGGTCGAGAAGTCCGACCAGGGACGCAGCAGGCGGCCGGAACGCTGCGCGACCCGTGCCGCGAGCCAGAGATTGAAGAGAAGCGTCAGGGTGTAGAAGAGGATGACGACCGGCGGCACCAGCGTCGCAAAGGTCGCGATGAAGGCATCGGTGTCCACAACGTCCGGAATCACCAGCGGTTGCGTTTCCGGAATGCCGAACTGCGCCCGCAGCATCAGCTCGACGCCGGCGCGGATCACCGACCAGAAGGCCTCGAGGCTGGGGCCGAGCGAAATGACGCCGAGAACGCCCATGGCGCCGGACATCATCGCCGCGGCCATCACGAGCTGGCCGGTCGGCAGCCACTCGACGACCTGTTCACCCTCCCGCCGACCGAGCAGCGCGAGATAGGACAGGACCCAGGCGGGCGCGGCGACCGACACGATGTAGACGATCGCCGAAACGGGCGTCATCGCGGTCGCCATGAAGGCCGAGGCAACCACGCCACCGACGATGGCGGCACGGTGGTTCCAGCCGAGGCCGGCGATCATGAGGGGGAGGGGGGCGGCATAGAACAGGACGATCGCGATCGGGCTGCCCGCGACGACCGTCGCGTAGAGCAGCGCCGAGGCAAGGCCGGCGACCAGACCAGTGAGCACAATGCCGAGCATCGTCGAGCTGTCCCGCTTTCGCGGTTAGAGGCGCCCAGAATGGCACCCCAACCATGACCGCCATCATGGCGGTTGACCGAGGAGGTGGAGAGGCGGGGGCCTAAACCCCCGCCGCAGACAATCAGCCGATCACGTAGGGCAGGAGGCCAAGGAAGCGCGCGCGCTTGATCGCCTGGGCGAGCTCACGCTGCTTCTTGGCGGACACCGCCGTGATGCGGGACGGGACGATCTTGCCGCGCTCGGAGATGTAGCGCTGCAGGAGCTTGACGTCCTTGTAGTCGATCTTCGGCGCATTCGCGCCCGAGAACGGGCAGGTCTTGCGACGACGGAAGAAGGGGCGACGAGCCGGTGCGGAACCCATGATCACTCCTCCACGGTTTCGGCGTCGCCGCCGTCACGCTCGAAGCGGTCGCGGCGCGGGCGATCGCTCGACGGACCACGGCCGCCCGGACGGCCACCGCCATACCCGAAGCCGCGATCATCGTCGCGACGATCATCGCGGTCGCTCTTGCGGAGCATGGCCGACTGGCCTTCCTCGAGCTCTTCGACGCGGATGGTCATGAAGCGGATCACGTCTTCCGAAATCGACATCTGACGCTCGACCTCGGCGATCGCGGCGTGCGGCGCCGTGACGTTGAGGAGCGTGAAATGCGCCTTGCGGTTCTTCTTGATGCGGTACTGAAGCGACTTAACGCCCCAATACTCGGTCTTACCAACCGACCCGCCATGAGCCTCGATCACGCCCTTGTACTGGGCGGTCATGGCTTCGACCTGCTGCGAGGTCACGTCCTGGCGGGCCAGGAATACATGCTCGTAATGTGGCATGAGGCCTGTCCTTAGGTTACGTTCATCCGCCCGGCGCGAAGCCCCTCGTGCCCCTGCAGGCCGTCGAGGATGTCCCAGAGAGCGGAGACACCGGAACGCCGGGGCGCGAAGCCCCTGCCATGAAGCCATGGCCGTCCCTTCAGCCCCCGGCCGAAACGGAAGCCGCGCTGATACACAAGCGCCGGGCACAGGTCAAGGAAAGCCTCTGAAAACACCATTCCCTGACCGGAGGACCATCCGTCCTGCTCGCCGCGTCCGCGCGCCCGAACGGGTTCATCCGGTTGCGAAGGCCGGTGCCTTGCGCTAACGCCGCAGGCACAAAGGCAGGAGGCCGTCATGGCAGGAAAGCTCAAGGTCGGGATTCTGGGTGCGTCCGGTTACACCGGATCCGAGCTCGTGCGCCTGCTGCTGCGTCATCCGCGTGTCGAGATCACGCTTCTGACCGCCGACTCCAAGGCCGGCCGCGCGATGGCGGACGTGTTTCCGCAGTTCGCGCCCTTCGCTCTGCCCACCCTCGTGCCGATCCCGTCGGACTGGAGCGGCGTGGACGTCGACCTCGTTTTCTGCGCGCTGCCGCATGCCACGACGCAGCCCGTGATCAAGGCGCTGTTCGCGGCCCGTCCGGACATGAAGGTCGTCGACCTGTCCGCCGACTTCCGCCTTGCCGACAGCGCGGCCTACGCGAAGTGGTACGGCCACGAGCAACAGGCGCTGGAACTGCAGAACGAGGCCGTCTACGGGCTCACCGAGGTCTATCGCAAGGCGGTCCGCAAGGCGCGGCTCGTGGCCAATCCGGGCTGCTACACCACCTGCGCACAGCTTGCCGTGCTGCCGCTTCTCAAGGCCCGGGCGATCGATCCGGACGCCATCGTCATCGACGCGAAATCGGGGGTGTCGGGTGCCGGGCGCTCGGCGAAGGAAGCGAACCTCTTCACCGAGGTCTCGGAGGGTTTTCACGCCTACGGGGTCGGCCATCATCGCCACATGGCCGAACTCGACGAGCAGTTCTCGATCGCGGCAAAGCGCACGGTCACGCCGACCTTCACGCCCCACCTCGTGCCGATGAACCGCGGGATCCTCTCCACCATCTATGTCAGGCTGAAGGGTGGCCGCACGCCGGCGGACCTCGCCGGGATCCTCGCCAAGGCCTATGAGCGCGAACCCTTCGTCCACGTGCTGCCGTTCGGCTCCACGCCGCAGAGCCGGCATGTGCGCGGATCCAACATGACGCATATCGGCGTCGCGGCGGACCGTAGCCCGGGCCGGGCGATCATCATCGCGACGCTCGACAATCTGGTGAAGGGCGCGTCGGGGCAGGCGATCCAGAACATGAATGCGATGTGCGGGTTCCCGGAAACGCTCGGGATCGATCAGATCGCCCTGTTCCCCTGACCGGTCAGACGCCGATCCGCCGGCCGGCGCGCAGGAAGCGCATCGGGTCGACCGGTCGGCCGTCAACGCGCGTTTCGTAATGCAGATGCGGGCCGGTCGAGCGGCCGGTTGAACCGACAGTGCCCAGCATGCTGCCGATCTCGACCCGATCACCGATGGCGACCGCAATCGAGGCGAGATGGCCGAACCGCGTCGACAGCCCATTGCCATGGTCGATCTCGACCATGTTGCCGTAACCGCCGACGAAGGACGCCTCCGTCACGGTGCCGCCGGCGGTGGCGCGAACCGGCGCCCCGTAATCCTGACGAAAGTCGACCCCGGCATGCATGGCGGCAGCGCCGAGAAACGGATCGCGGCGATAGCCGAAACCGGAGGTGATCGCCGCCGACTTGAACGGTCGGCGAAGCGGCACGGTCTCGACCGCGCGCTTGAGCGTCTCCACTTCCGCGATCGCCGACCGGACGGCCTCGGCCTGATCGTCGAAGCTGAGCGCCGTGCCGGCCGTATAGGGGATGAACGGGCCGCCCGTGGCCTTGCCGTCGTCCGCAGAACCGAGACGCGCCACGTCGACTCCGAGATCGGCGAGAACGCTGCGGATCTCGTCGGCTTTCGTGCGGATCGCGACGCCGAGCTGGGCGATGTCCTCGCCCTGGCGCGCTTCCATCGCGGCGATGGCGCTTTCGACCTGCGCGAGACGCGCCTCGAGGGCGTTCCGGTCTTTCGCGGGAGCCAGAAAACCCAGCCCGCCCAAAGATGCCTGCTTGCCGTCGGTGGTCGTGATGGTGATTGCGTCGGTGGGGGGCTGTGACGGCTCATCCGCGACGGGAACCTCATCCTCACCGTCGAGCGGTTCCTGCGAATCGCGCAGACCGATGGTGTCGGCCATGGCATCCAGAGACTGGATCATGCCGGCTTTCGTCTCGAGCGTTGCCTGCCGCTTCAGGATGGCCTCGACCTTGTCCTCGAAGGTGGAACGCTCGACGATCGAGCGTGTCTTCAGCTCTTCGACCTGCGCCCGAAGCGCGTCGATGTGATCTTCATAGGCGCTGGTGACCTCCGCGTGTTTCTTCTGCGGATCGGTCGGGAACAGGCTGCCGTAAACGAGATAGGCCGTCGTCGACACTGCCCAGAGCAATACAAGGCCGGAGGCGGCCGAGAGGGCCTTCAGGCCCCAGGACGGCAAGGTCACATGACTGACGGAGGAGCCGCGATCGATGATGATGCGATGCGCGGCACCTCGCTGCCCGAACGGTCGAACCGGCTTGATGGTCTCGGTCATTCACGCCCCCAAGTACCGCGTAAGGCGCGATACCACGGGGCGCATTCTGAATTGGTTAAGGTTAATCCTTTGCGAACACGGCCGATCCGACCCTCTGCTCAGAGCGCTTTGGCAGCCGCCAGCACTTCGTCGGTGTGACCTTCCACCTTCACCTTCGGCCAGACACGGGCAACGGCGCCGTTGCGGTCGATCAGCACCGTCGTGCGCTCGATGCCCATATACTTCTTGCCGTACATGCTCTTTTCGACCCACACGCCATAGGCAGCCAGCATCGCCTGCGTTTCATCCGAGGCGAGCGTGATCGACAGGTCGTACTTGGCCTTGAACTTGTCCTGCGCCTTCACCGGATCGGCAGACACGCCGATGATTTCGGTGTCGGCTGCGTTGAACTCGGCCTTGCGGGCGGAAAAGTCCTTGGCCTCAATGGTGCATCCGGGCGTGTCCGCCTTCGGGTAGAAATAGACGACAACCTTGCGGCCCTTCAGCGCCGAGAGCGACACCGAACCCCCGCCATCCGTGGGGAGAGTGAAATCCGGGGCGGGGGCTCCGATCGACAATCCTGACATATGCCTTCCTTTCGGCTCAATCTGATGCGTGGTGCAATCCAACCGCGCAGGGCGGTGGCGCACCCGACCGGGTTTACATGGGGCGGCCCGGGCGCGGTGTCGACTCGTGCAGGGAAACTGAAAAGAATGGTGGCATGAACGATCACAACACCGACATCACGGATGGCGCGGAGACGTCGTCGCACCGCAACGGTGCGGCGGACCTCCTCGACGCGCATCCGCGTCGGCGGGGGAAGGTGGTGCGCCGCATCGCCTCGGTGATCGGATTCATTGCCGCAGCCGTCATCGTCATGGTCGCGATTTTCGCCCTGCGCGTATCGCAAGGTCCGGTCGCGGTTCCCTTCATGGCCGATGCGGTTTTGCATGAAGTCGGGCGAAAAATGCCGCCGGGCATGGCGTTCAGCCTCGCGGATGTGGCGATCGAGCGTCACGATGGGTCACTTGCCGTGGTCCTCGACGAGCCCTCTCTCGCTCGCGACGGCGGCAAGCCGTTCTTCTCGGCTGTGTCGATCCACATCGCGATCGATCTGATGGATCTCGTGCGCGGAACCTTCACGCCGCGATCCGTCGAATTGCGGGGACCACGAATCGCCTTGGCGCGTCTTCCCGATGGGCACATTTCCATTCGCGACGCGCCACTGCCGGATGCGACGCGCGCGCAGGGGCTCGGCATCGTTCTGGCGGCCTTCGATTCGGCGATGGCTGCCGTGCCGACCATTGCCGAGTTCCGCGCCACTGACGTGATCGTTCTGCTCGACAGTGTCGCGACCCAATCGAGCCAGGTTTTCGACCCGTTCGATCTCACTGTCCGGCGCACCGGCGCACCCGGCGGACTGTCCGTGGTCGCGACAAGCGACGGCAGTTCGCGCCTGACGCTCACGAGCGATGTGCGCGACGACGGATCGCGTTACGTCGAAATCAACGGCCGGGACCTCTCGCCGCGCGTCTTTGGGCTCGGCCTCACGCCGAGCGGACCGCCGCCCGACATCAGCGGCGGCATCAACGGCGTCGGGACGGCGCGCATCGATGCGGCCGGCGAGGTGCTGACCGGCAGCCTCTCGCTGCACAGCGATGGCGGTACGTGGCGCGTCGGCCCCCGATCGACGCCCTTCACCTATGACGAGGCGACGGTCGATCTGAAGTATGCGGGTGACGACATCGTTGTCGAGCGGTTGGGGCTGCGGGCGGGCGCGGGGGCCGTCCAGTTCAGCGGCCGCATCATCCCGCCCGCGGACATTTCCGTCGACGACGGCGCGATCTGGCGGATGGCTCTCGAAGCAGGCCCCCTGACCCTTGCCGGGCCGCGTGACAGCGAGCCACCCCTGCTTCTCGACGGCGCGACGATCGTCGCGCATTACGATCCGGCGAACCGGTTGATCGGGCTCGACCGTGCGAGCTTCACCGGTCCGGTTGCCGGTCTCGAGGTTCAGGGGTCGATGACCTTCGGACCGAAGGCGCCGGGGATTGGGTTGCGGTTTGTCGGCACTTCAATGCCGGTGTCGGCCTTCAAGCGATTCTGGCCGTTCTTCGCGGCGGTCGACGCCCGCGAGTGGTTCGCGACCAATGTTACCGGAGGTCGGGTCGAAGCCGCGACCCTCAAGATCGCCATCCCGCTCGACGCACTCTCGCCGGTCGATGGTGTCGTACCCGCCCTGCCGGATGATGCGGTCGACGGGCGGCTGGAGTTCGAGGACACGACCGTTTCGATGATCAGCACCATGCCCCCCTTCACCAGGGCGAAGGCTGTTGCCGTTGCAACGGGGCGGACTTTCACGGTCACGCTCGACAGCGCCGAAGTCGCGGCGGGCGACGACGTCATGGCGATCAGCAACGGCACATTCTCGATCCCGAATCTCGAGGACGACCCGCCCCGCACCACGGCCTCCTTCCGGATGAGTGGCCCGGCACGAGGTGTCGCGACGCTCATGCGCCTCGAGCCGCTCGCGAGCGCGACGAAGGAAATGGCTTTCGATCCAACCAAGATAAACGGGACTACCGTCCTCGACATCCGGATCGACGCGCCGCTGGTTGACCAGCCTGCATTCTCTGATCTCGACTTCCAGGTTACCGGGACCGTCGAGAAAATGACCGTCAATACCCATGGTGCGACGCTCGACAATCTAGCGTTGACCGTCGATCTGACGCCCGCCCGTGTCGCAATCGAGGGAACCGGTCGTTTCGCCGGCGTTCCGGCCACAGTCGACTTCGAGCGTGCAGGTGACAAGCCGTCATCCTTCACTCTGGCTCTGACTGTCGATGACGCGGTGCGCACCAAAATCGGCTTTCCGCACAGGGAGAAGATCGCCGGTCCCTTCACTGCCGAGGTCGACCTGTCGGAAGGGGATCCGTCGACGGGAGTCGACGTCAAGGTCGATCTGGCGAAAACGAAGATCGACGATTTCGTCCCCGGCTGGCAAAAGGCCGCAGGGAAGCCGGCAACGTTGACCTTCCGCCTGCTGATGTCGCCTGACGGTGGCGCGAAGATCGAGAACATCGTCCTCCAATCCGGAACCGTCGACATTCGTGGCGAGGCGAGCTTCGCCGCGGACGGTCAGCCGACCAAGGTGAACCTGTCGCCGTTCCGCGTGCAGCCGGGCGATGACGCCAGGGTCGAGATCACGGTCGGCGACCGTGGTCCGAAGATCGACGTGAAAGGCGACATGCTCGATGTGCGCGGCGCGCTAAGGACGCTGCTTCGGGGAGGGTCGGCCAGCAACAGCGCCGCGTTGAGCCTGTCGCTGAAACAGGCGCGTGGCTTCAACGACGAGATGATCGACGGGCTGCGTCTTGACTTGTCGGTCGACGCGGGAGTCATTCGGCGCTTGTCCGCCACCGGTCAGCTCGGCGATGCGCCGGCGAGCGTCGATCTCGGTACCGGTGACGGCGGGGCGCCGCTCATCCAGGTCACGTCCGCCGATGCCGGCGCGCTGCTGCGGTTCCTCAACTACTACAGCAAGGTGCGAGGTGGGCGGATCGACGCCCGCATAACGCCTGACCTCAATTCCGCGACCGGAGTCGTCTTCATGCGCGATTTCGCGGTGAGGGGAGAACCGGCAATCGCGCAGTTCTTCTCGAGCGCGCGCGCCGTGCCCAACAGTGGCGAGAAAGGCGGCACGCTCCTTCCGCGCGTTGGCGGCCAGGCTGACGCCCGCTTCACCAAGTTGCGGCTCGCCTTCTCCCGCACGCCGAAGCGGCTCGCCATCGATGATGGCGTGATCTGGGGCCCGGAAGTGGGCGCGAGCATCAGCGGCGAGGTCAATTACGCTTCCGAGACATTGAACATCACGGGGACATTCGTGCCCGCCTACGCGCTCAACAACCTGTTCGGGCAGATCCCGATCCTCGGCATCCTCCTCGCGGGGGGACAGTATGGTGGGTTATTCGCGATCACCTTCCGCGTCGCCGGCCCGATCTCCAGCCCGACCCTCACCGTCAATCCGCTCTCGGGCATCGCGCCGGGCATCCTGCGAAAGCTGTTCGAGTTCCAGAAGCAATGATGCGGACAGCGCCGACAGGCCGTGCGAAAGGGCTTGCCACGCCTGCCAAGAAGCGCCATCAGCGCACCACAGGTTCTCGCGGAGCAAAGCCATGGTCTCGACCCTGCCCGACAAGGCATTTCCCGTCTCCTGGGATCAGTTTCACCGCGATGCCCGGGCACTGGCGTGGCGCCTGTCCGGGGCAGGGCCGTTCAGCGCGATCGTGTGCATCACGCGTGGCGGTCTGGTGCCCGCGGCAATCATCTCACGTGAACTCGGCATCCGTCTGATCGAGACGGTCTGCATCGCGAGCTATCACGACTACACGTCTCAGGGCGGCCTCCAGGTGCTCAAGGACGTCGACGATCATCTCGCCGTCAACGGCGGCGCCGGCGTTCTGGTGGTGGATGATCTCGTCGACACCGGGAAGACGGCAAAGGTGGTGCGTGACCGGCTCCCCAAGGCCCATCTGGCGACCGTCTATGCGAAACCGGCCGGGCGCCCGCTGGTCGACACCTTCGTGACCGAGGTCAGCCAGGACACATGGATCTATTTCCCCTGGGACATGGGCTACGCCTTCCAGCCGCCGATCGCGCAGGGAACAAGCGGCTGAAACAAAGCCGTATCAAGATCTTGCAGCGTAGAGTTCGCTCGTAGTGTGAAGAAAGGTCGGTCGGGCTCTCGGGCGCGTGCGACCCTGCCGTCGTGGCGCAGAACTGGGACAGAGCTTGGACGTCTTCGGCATACACTTTTCGTGGTCGGACGTGCCGGGGCACGTCGCCTACATCGTCATCGGCATTTCCTATCTTCTGACCAGCATCTTCTGGCTTCGGATCGCCGCGGTCATCGGTCTCGCGCTCGAGATTCTCTACTTCGTCATCTCCGGCTCCGGTCTATGGACCAGCATTTTCTGGGATTCGGTCTTCATCCTGATCAACATCGTCATGCTCGCGGCCCTGATCCGGGATCGCTTGAGCCTGAAGCTGACCGCCGACCAGAAGGCGTTCCTGGCGCCGCTGATGAAGGAACTCGACAAGGCGCAGATCGCGCAGCTGCTGCGCACGGGGGCCTGGCGCACCCTTTCCGGTGGCGACGTCATCACCCGCGAGGGTGAGGCCGTGCAGGATCTGACCTTCGTCTGCGACGGTCTGACGGAAGTCCGGGTGCGCGATCAGGTCGTTGCGCATGTCGGTCCCGGCAATTTCATCGGCGACATCTCCTTTGCCATGGGATCGCCCGCGACGGCGACCGTGGTCGCCGATGGCGAGGTGCGTGTTCTCGCGCTCGACCAGACGAAGCTGCGGACGCTCTGCAGCAAGGATCAGCAGATCGCCTCGGCGCTCTACCGGCGCATCGGCGGAGGGCTCGCCGACAAGATGCGCGGCGCGACAGGCCGGCTCTGACGGGGCTTCGTCAGCAGCGGACGTCGCGCGTCGGGCCGAAGATCGGCTCGAAACTCGCCCGCAGCGCCATGTCGACATCCGTCATCGTCACCGGCAGCCCGAGATCGACGAGGCTGGTGACGCCATGGTCCCGCACACCGCAGGGAATGATGCCGGAGAAATGGTCGAGATCCGGTTCGACATTAAGCGCGAGGCCGTGGAACGACACCCATCGGCGCATTCGGATGCCGATCGCTGCGATCTTGTCCTCTGCCGCCGCGCCACGATCAGGGCGACGGACCCACACGCCAACCCGATCCTCGCGTCGCTCGCCGCGTACGGAGAAACGCCACAGCGTGTCGATCAGCCAGGCTTCCAGCGCCGCGACGAAGGCCCGCACGTCCGGGCGCCGGCGCTTGAGGTCGAGCATGACATAGGCGATGCGCTGGCGCGGACCGTGATAGGTGAACTGGCCGCCGCGACCGGTGTGATAGACCGGAAAGCGCTCCGGATCGACCAGATCGGCGTCGCGGGCCGATGTCCCGGCGGTGTAGATCGGCGGGTGTTCGAGAAGCCAGACCCGCTCCCCGGCGCGTCCCTCGGCGATTGCCTCGGCGCGCGCCTCCATCTCGGCGAGGGCCGAGAGATAGTCGACCGTGCCGTCTGTCGTGACCCACTCCACGGGGGGCTGATCGTCGCTCGCCCGGAATTCGATCGACAACCCATCGCGTGCGTTAACCACCCGTTCACCTTCCAGTGTTGACCTGATGCAGGTCAGGGTTTGGACGCCACATGCCTATCATTGATTCTGTTCCCGTCGAGATTTCTGTCTTCCTCGGTTCGACGATCATGCCGATCCATCAGCTCCTTCGCATGGGTCGCGGTGCCGTCATCGAACTGGACACGACGGAGGACGACGACGTCCTGATCGTCGCCAACGGTCTCCCGGTGGCGATGGGCAGCGTGTCCGTCAACGGCAACCGGATCGCCGTCGAGGTGCGTGAATTGATCAAGCGGCCCGAGGCGCTCGCGGCATAAGGTTTCGGCTTGTCCACCCCGGATCGATCTGTTAGACGGAGCGCCGCTTCGGGCGACAAGCCCGGCACCCCGCGGTCATGGCGGAATTGGTAGACGCGCTAGCTTGAGGTGCTAGTTGGGCAACCAGTGGAGGTTCGAGTCCTCTTGACCGCACCATTTTCGAGCTTCGGCTTCAGACGGCGCCCTAGTGGCGCCGTTTTGCTTTCCGGTAGTCTGTGCGGCACAGCTCGTCGCGCGCCCTGGAACGGGGTCGTTTTTCCTTGCCGTTCTCGGCTTCGAGTGCCTACAACGCAGGCCGAAGCCCGATATCCCCACACCCGGAAGGACCGCGATGGCCGACGCCCTCGAATCAAGCCCGGTCGTGCCCTTCCGCGATGAGGATGGGGAGATCCGGGCCGAGTTCCTGGCGCGCGTCGAGGACGCGATCTCCTCCAAAAGTGAGGCGAGGCTGACCGAACTGGTCGGCGACCTGCACGAGGCCGACCTCGCGGACCTGCTCAAGAGCCTGCACTCCGACGACCGTCCGCTCCTGATCGAGCTGATGGGCCCACACTTCGACTTCGCCGCGCTCAACGAGCTCGACGAGACCGAGCGTGTCGAGATTCTCGACGAACTCGACACGGGTACCGTCGTCGAAGGCATCAAGGATCTCGACTCCGACGACGCCGTCTCGCTGCTCGAAGGCCTCGACGAGGACGAGCAGGAGGAAATCCTCGAGCGGATGCCGGCGGTCGATCGTGCGGTCATCGAGCGCGCGCTGGATTATCCGGAGGACTCGGCTGGCCGCCTGATGCAGAGCGAGGTCATCGCCGTGCCGCCGTTCTGGACGGTCGGGCAGACGATCGACCACATGCGCGACACCGAAGACCTGCCGGACACGTTCTACGAGGTCTATGTCGTCGATGCCGGCCACCGTCTGCTGGGTGCCGTGCCGCTCGATCGGCTGCTGCGCAACAAGCGCCCGGTCAAGATCGAGGCGATCGTGTCGGAGGCGCATCACGCGGTGAAGGCGCTCGACGACCAGGGCGAGGTGGCACGGCGGTTCCAGCGCTACAACCTCGCTTCGGCGGCCGTCATCGATGAAGCCGGGCGTCTGGTCGGCACGCTGACGGTCGACGACATCGTCGACGTCATCGATCAGGAGGCCGACGCCGACCTCAAGGCGCTGGGCGGCGTCAAGGGCGACGAGGAAATCTCGGACTCGATCCTCACCACGACGCGCTCGCGGTTCGGCTGGCTCTTCGTCAACCTGATCACGGCGTTCGTCGCGGCCTCGGTGCTCGGTCTGTTCGAGGCTCAGCTGGAGCAGATGGTGGCGCTCGCCGTGCTCGCGCCGATCGTCGCAAGCCAGGGTGGCAATGCAGCGACGCAGACCATGACCGTCGCCGTCCGGGCGCTCGCCACCCGCGATCTGATGAACGCCAACCTCTATCGTGTCGTGTTTCGAGAGGCTGCCGTTGGCCTTCTCAACGGGATCGGCTTTGCGATCCTCACGGGCACAATCGCCGCGCTGTGGTTTCAGCAGATCGGACTTGGAGTTGTGATCGGCCTCGCCATGGTCGTGAATCTTGTTGCCGGCGCTTTGGGCGGCATACTGATCCCCATCACGCTTCACAGGTTGAAAGCGGATCCGGCGGTGTCCTCCGGTGTGTTCGTCACCACCGTCACCGATGTCGTCGGCTTCTTCGCCTTTCTTGGCATCGGGAGTTGGTGGTTCGCCCTGTCGTGATCGATCACAGGGCGACACCTGACGGCAAGGCGCCCCGATCTCGCAGACCGTTAGCGCGTTGGTAGCCATGATCTTCAATCGAATGGTTGTAGAGTACGCGAAGACAAGCTTCTCCATCTGACCTTAAGGTCGGTCCACTAGCGATGCCGCGCAGGAAGTGTCGGGCAGCGCGGTGGATGACGTCTACGAAACCGATCAAGGGTTGGTCCTTTGCCCTGGTGATGGGGGGCGTGATCGTCATCATCCTGGCCGTCGTTGCGGCGGTCGCTAGCCTCGTCGCCCAAGCGGCGGACGAGGCCAAGGCTCGCGGGCAGGTGGACGCCGTCAGACTCGCTTTGGCCGAGCACCGCGCGTTGTTTGCCGACAAGGTCAGCCGTGAGGCGACCGATCTCGCGGCGATCTATGTCGACAATACCGGAAACGCCGCCACCAATGCCGCGGCGCGGCTGCTCTGGCCGACGGGTACCTCGGCCATGCGCCACGATTTCGCGTTCCTGCTTGATCGCGATTATCGCATCATCACCCAGTTTCCGCAGCGTTTCGATGGTCAGACCCTTCTGCCGTCATCGGTTGCGCAGTTTCTCACCGGTTTCCGCGAACGGACCGGCGTCATCAATGTCGTGAACCCGACCTGGACCGCCACGGCCTCGGCCGCGATCGAAGGCGGTGGGTCAGGGGCGACCGATTTTCTCCTCTATGACGGCAAGCCGATGATCGCGGCGGCCGCGGTCGTCAGCCGTGCCAACCAGCTGGATAAAGCGACCGTCGGACGTTTCGTCATCCTGCTCGACCAGATCGATCTGCGGATGATCAGCCTCATCGCGCGGATGCACAGCCTCGAGGAGATGCGTTTCCAGGCCATCCCGCCGGACAACGCATCGACCGGGATCCCGCTGATGTCCTCGGACGGCGCGACGATCGGCTGGATCGCCTGGCAGCGGACGGACATGGTCACGTCGGCCTTCCTGACGGCTGCGCCCGTCTTCGGCCTCCTGTCGGCGGCACTGATCTGCATCGCGTTCTACACCGGCGCCTCGATCGACCGCTCCAATCAGCGCCTCGTCGAGCGTGAGCGTCGCGCCCGTATCGAGGCCACCCATGACAACCTCACCGGCCTCGCCAATCGGGCGCAGTTCCAGGAAACGCTCGCAACCCGCATCGCGGCGGACACGGTGCCGACCCTGAGCATCCTGTACATCGACCTCGACGGCTTCAAGGAGGTCAACGACGCGCTCGGACACCATGCCGGTGACGATCTGCTCGTCACCGTCGGCACCCGCATCCGCGAGACGGTGCTGGAACAGGGGCTTGTGGCGCGTCTTGGCGGTGACGAATTCGCCGTGCTGCTTCCGGATATGGGGATCGGAACCGCCGAGGCGCTCGCCCACCGCATCGTGCGGGCGGTCCAGCGGATGATGGTCGTTCAGGGTGTATCGCTGTCCATCGGCGCGAGCGTCGGCATCGCGACGGCGCCGGCGCACGGGCGCGAGCCGGTCGACCTCCAACGCCGCGCGGACATCGCCCTTTATGCCGCCAAGAAACGGGGCCGCGGTCAGGCCCTCGTCTTCGAGCCCGAGATGGAGCGCAGCGTCCAGTATCGTCGCTACATGGAACGCGACATGCGCTCCGCGCTGCTGACGAACGAGTTCAGCCTCGCCTATCAGCCGATCTTTTCCGCCGACGGGCGCATCGTCGTTGGTGTCGAGGCATTGTTGCGATGGACGTCGCCGGTGCGCGGCGCGATTTCACCGGACGAATTCATCCCGATCGCGGAAGAGACGGGATACATCACACAGCTCGGCGCCTGGGCTCTCGAGCGCGCCTGTATCGAAGCGAAGGAATGGGATGTCGGCTACGTCTCGGTGAACATGTCGCCGGTTCAGATGCGCGCCAAGGGCATCGTCACGACGGTCGCCATGGCGCTCGCCCGCTCAGGGCTGCCCGCCCATCGCCTCGTTCTCGAGATCACCGAGGGCGTGCTGATCGAGCGGGCCGAGGAGGCGCTCGCGGTCATCAAGGAGCTTCAGGCGCTCGGCGTCGGCGTGGCGCTCGACGATTTCGGCACGGGTTATTCGAGCCTCGCCTACCTGAAGCGCTTCCCGTTCAACAAGCTCAAGATCGACCGCACCTTTGTCGACACGCTGGAGAGCGAGGCCGAGGCGGCGACCATCGTGCAGGCGATCATCAGTCTCGGTCGCGCCCTCGGCATGACCATGGTCGCGGAAGGGGTCGAGACACGCGACCAGCACCGTTTCCTGCAGGCGGCGGGCTGCCACGAGATGCAGGGCTATCATTTCGCCCGCCCCATGTCGGCCCACGACTTCGCGCGCTTCATTGACGGAGCGGAACCAATCGCGCTGTCCGCCTGAGCCGGTTGCCAAGGGGGAGGGAATCCCGCAAGGCTTGGCACCATGTGCATTCCGGTCCTTCGCACGACACGATCGATCACCATCGCCGCCGCCGTCGCGCTCCTTGTCGCGGCGTGCAGCAGCTTCGAGCCGTCACTGCCGGAACCGCAGGACTTCCCGATCCACGGGATCGACGTCTCGAAGTATCAGGGTGACATCGACTGGCCGACCGTCGCGTCGGGGGGTGTGCGCTTCGCCTATCTGAAGGCGACCGAGGGCGGCAACCACGCCGACGACATGTTTCTCACGAACTGGACTGGCGCTCGGGCCGCGGGGATTCCGACCGGCGCCTATCACTTCTACTATTTCTGCCGGCCGGTCGAAGATCAGATCGCATGGTTCAAGTCGAAGGTCCCGGTCGCGCCGGATGCCCTGCCGCCGGTCCTCGACATGGAATGGAACGGCCATTCGCCAACCTGCACGAAGAAGCCGCCGGCGGACGAAATTCTCGCCGACATGCGCACCTTCCTTGACGCTCTCGAGGCGCATTACGGCAAGCGGCCAATCATCTACACGACGGTCGACTTTCATCGTGAGGTTCTGGTCGGGCACTTTCCGGGCCATCAGTTCTGGCTGCGCTCGGTCGCCGGTCACCCTTCGACCAAGTACACCGACCGCAACTGGCATTTCTGGCAATACACCGCGACCGGAACGGTGCCCGGCGTGACCGGCGATGTCGATCGCAACGCCTTTTTCGGCACCGAGGCCCAATGGCGCGCCTTCGTAGGCCCCTGACCGGCGGGGAGCGCCAGCCGCGTCAGTCGTGGCGGGGTACGCCGATCCGGTAGATGCCACGCAGGTCATCCGGCGAGATGCTCTTGCCCTTGCGGTAGAGCACGATCCGGCCCTCACGCGCCATGCGCATGGCGACGCGCTTGAGCGGCTGCATCAACGGGCCCCATGCGTCGACGTCCGAGCCGACGAGCGCCCGCGCGGCCTCGGATGGGCAGATGGTCTTGTCGGGCCCGCGCTCGCCCGCGAGGCGCAGGATGGTCTCTTCGATCTCGGCAGGGTCGGTCATGGGGCAGGCGGATCCAGGGCGGAGAGCGAATCGGAGGCGAGCTGACGGCGCGCCATCACCAGCAGGATCGCGAGCGTCGAGATCATGAAGACGGTCGGGCTGACGAACCAGCCGAGATAGCCGAGCGCGAAGAAGAAGGCGCGCTGGCCGCGGTTGAAATGGCGCCCGGCGACCGTGTTCATCCGCGCCGCGCGCTGAGCGGCGGCGATCGCTTCAGGGTCGGTCCTGTCGCGCGAGATCGGCGCCGTGCCGATCAGGATCGCTGCGTAGTTCATGATCCGGTAGGCCCAGGAAAACTTGAAAAAGGCGTAGGCGAAGATCACGGCAAGCCCGATCACCTTGATCTCCCATGCCGCCCGCGCCGTCTGCGTCGCAAAGGGCAGGGCGGCGAAGATCTGGATGACCTCGTCGGTCGATCGCAGCAGCGAGAGCGAACCGCCGATCGCGATCAGCGAGGTCGAGGCGAAGAAGGCGGTGCCGTTCTGGAGCGAGGCCATGATCGTCGTGTCGACGATGCGGTTCTCGCGTTCGATCATCCGCACCATCCACTCGTGGCGGTAGGCGTCCATCCGCGCGTTGAGCGTCCGCGCCTTGAGGCCCGTGCGCTCGACGATCAGGCCATAGCCCATCCAGGCCGCGACAAAACAGCCGGCGGCGATGAGATCGAGCGGAGTGAAGCCGAGAATCACGTCATTCATCACTGTGCGTTCGCCACAGGCCGGGTCTTTCATCAAGTGAATTCATGCCGGCGAAACTTGCAAGCGCCGCCAAACTCTCCGACAAGCGCTGGCGAGCAGCATGACGAGGACCAAGGCCATGCCCCAGACCATCACGACCGGCTACAAGGCGCTGGTTGCCGCAGCCGAGGCGGAGATCGACAACGTCCCCGCGCCGCGTGCCGTCGGCCTTCTCGGCAATGACGATTATGTCTTCGTCGACCTGCGCGATCCCCGCGAACTCAGCCGGGAAGGCACGATCCCCGGGTCGTTCCATTGCCCGCGCGGGATGCTGGAATTCTGGCTCGATCCCGAGAGCCCCTATCACAAGCCGGTCTTCGCGCAGGACAAGACCTTCGTGTTCTTCTGCGGCAGCGGCTGGCGGTCCGCGCTCGCGGCGCAGACGGCGAAGCACATGGGTCTCGCCCCGGTCGCGCATGTCACCGGCGGTTTCACGGCCTGGAAAGCTGCCGGCGGACCGGTCGCCGAGGTCGAGAAGAAGTGAGGCACGTCATGAAGCTCTACATCGGCAACAAGCGGTATTCGTCTTGGTCGCTGCGTCCGTGGATCGCGCTAAGGACGGCCGGCATCCCCTTCGAGGAGGAGATGGTCTGGCTGCGTCGGCCCGATACAGCGGCGGCCATCGCGCAGGTGTCGCCGACCGGGAAGGTGCCCGTGCTCGTCGACGGCGATCTCGTCATCCCGGAATCAATCGCGATCCTCGAATATGCCGCCGAGCGTGCGCCGGCGCTTTGGCCGGAAGATCCCCGTGCGCGCGCCATGGCGCGGGCCGTCTCGGCCGAGATGCATGCCGGCTTCGCGCCCCTGCGCATGGCGTGCCCGATGGACATGGCGCGCGAGCCGCAGGCGATCGAGCTGTCGCCGGAGGTGCGGGCGAATGTGGCGCGGATCGTCGCGATCTGGACGGAGTGCCGCGCGCGGTTCGGAACGGGTGGCGACTTCCTCTTCGGCGCTCGTTTCGGCAATGCCGACGCCATGTTCGCGCCGGTTGTGAACCGGTTCCATGCCTATGCCATCGAGGTCTCGCCCGTGGCGCGTGCCTATATGGACGCGGTGATGGCGACGCCCGCCTGGCGGGAATGGGATGCAGCCGCCCGTCTCGAACCGACCATGGCCGGTTGAGCGGCGCAGTAAAGCTGGGAGCGACGTGACGTGGCGCTGCACCTGATCAAGCTTTGCGTCGGAGCGGAATCGATCGAGGATCTTGAGGCCTGGATCGCCGAATGCCTGCGCATTGACGGTGAACAGGTCCATACCACGCGCATGTCGCCGAAGCGGCGCGAGGAGATCCTGGACGGTGGCTCGCTCTACTGGGTCATTCGCGGTCAGCTCAACTGTCGGCAGCGTATCCTCAATCTGCGCGCGACCGTCGGTGCGGACGGCATCGGGCGCTGCGACATCGTGCTGGAGCCGGTGGTGACAAGGGTGCATCCGCGTCCGCGTGGGCCGTTTCAGGGATGGCGCTACCTCGAGCCCGCCGATGCGCCGCCCGATTTCCTCACGACGACGGGAGGCGACGATCTGCCGACCGATCTCCAGCGCGAACTGCGTCAAATCGGCGTGATCTGACCGCCGCCCGACGCATCGCGGAAAACATGGTTACCTCGCATTAACGCTGTTGCGTGAAGGTGTCGTCCAGTCGACCTGTCGACGTTCATTGCCGGATCCGATTCATGTTGATTGCCGCTGCCGAAGGCTCCGTTCGCGTTTTCGAGGTCGTTGCGGAACCGGATGGCTACATGGTGCAGGGCAGGGACATCGAGACCGGCGAGATCAGGTCCGACGACTGCACGCTGTTCCGGACCATGCCCGCCGCGCTCGCCTATGCCGACATGGCGGCGGCCGCCGACCGCTATGCAGCGACCGGTCTGGAAGATGAGGAGCGCGCGGAGATGGCGCTCGACCTGAAAGGGGAGGTCGCGCGGTTCGCCGGCCTCCGCCTGTCGCTGCGCGATGACGGCGTCACCGCCGACATGCTCGCGAGAAGCCTCGCCAAGCCTCGCAAGAAAGCACGCCGCCTGCACTGAAATCGGGTCGTCGCGGAGCCCCGTCAGGCCTGCCTTTCTGGCTTACCGCCGCCTGATTTATGACAGGGCCGTCACACGGATTAAGAACAAATTAGGCACAACGGCCGTTCACGAACGCACGTTAGATTGACGGAGAACAAAAACCGAACATAATAGGATCATAACGCGATGGGAGGGCAAAATGCTTACGAGGGTAGCCGAAGAAATCGCCGCATTGCTGTCGATGGTCCTGTTTTTGTCCATGCTCGCGGTCTGGACGAGCTTCGCCAGCGGACTTTGACCACAGGTTTTCCACAGTTATCCACAGGCGTACGGGGTCTCCTGTAGACCCCAGGGCATGACCTCGCCCGACCCTGCCTGAGGCTGGCGAAACGCGGTGTCAGACATGCTACGCAGGACCCGTCATGAAGGGGGAATCAGCGCGTGGCGGCAGGCGATCCCGGGTTCGTCCATCTGAACGTGAAGTCGTCCTATTCATTGCTCGAGGGAGCGATGAAGGTCGGCAAGATCGCGGACCTCGCCAAGGCGGACGCCATGCCGGCGGTCGCGATCACCGACACCAACAATCTTTTCGGAGCGCTGGAGTTCTCCGAGAAGATGGCGGGCGCCGGCATCCAGCCGATCGTCGGTCTGTCGCTGGCGATCGATTGCGCCGATCGCGGTGAGGGCGTCGACCGGCGCGCGGCCCATCTGCGGCGGATGCCCCGCGTCACGCTTCTGGCGCAGAACGAGGCCGGCTATCGCAACCTGATGCGGCTGACCTCAGCCGCCTTTCTCGACGGCGCCGCGCTGACGGAGCCGGCGATCGCTCTTGCGGCCTTGGAGCAATGGTCGGACGGGCTGTTCCTGTTGACAGGCGGACCGTCCGGACCGCTGGACGCGGCGCTGGGCGAGGGTCAGGACGATCTCGCCGAAGGGCGGCTCAGGCAGTTCGAGCGCCTGTTCGGTGATCGCCTCTACATCGAGCTGCAGCGCCATGGCCTCGACGAGGAACGGCGGATCGAGCCGGGCCTGGTCGCGCTCGCCTATGCGCGCGGCGTGCCGCTCGTCGCGACCAACGAGGTCTATTTCGGCAAGCGCTCGGATTTCGAGGCGCATGACGCGCTGCTCGCCATTGCCGAGGGGCGGCTCGTCTCGGAGACGGACCGACGGCGCGTGACGCCGGAGCATTGCTTCAAGACCCGCTCGGAAATGGTCGCGCTGTTCGCCGATCTGCCCGAGGCGCTGGCGTCCACCATCGAGATCGCGCGCCGCTCCGCCTTCCGTGTCCGCACCCGCAAGCCGATCCTGCCGCGCTTTTCCGTGGGCGAGTCGGCTGAGCCCGTCGACGAGGCGGCAGAGCTCCGGCGTCAGGCGACGGCGGGTCTCGCCATGCGCCTCGACGCCCATGGTCTCGCACCGGGCGCGAGCCGATCCGACTATGAGGCGCGCCTCGATTTCGAGCTGTCGATCATCGAGCGCATGAAGTTTCCCGGCTACTTCCTGATCGTGTCGGACTTCATCAAGCATGCCAAGGCGATGGACATTCCGGTAGGTCCGGGCCGCGGTTCGGGTGCGGGCTCCGTCGTCGCCTGGGCGCTGACGATCACCGACCTCGATCCGCTGCGGTTCGGCCTTCTGTTCGAGCGCTTCCTCAACCCCGAGCGTATCTCGATGCCGGACTTCGACATCGACTTCTGCCAGGACCGGCGCGACGAGGTGATCCGCTACGTGCAGGAGCGCTACGGCGAGGACCGTGTGGCGCAGATCATCACCTTCGGTTCGCTGCAGGCGCGCGGCGTGATGCGCGACGTCGGTCGCGTGCTGGCAATGCCCTATGGCCAGGTCGACAAGCTCTGCAAGCTCGTGCCGCAGAACCCCGCGAATCCCGTCACGCTCGACAAGGCGATCGCCGACGAGCCGCGCCTGCGGGAGGCTGCGGCGCAGGACGAGATCGTCGACCGCATGCTGACCATCGCGCAGAAGCTGGAAGGGCTCTATCGACACGCCTCGACGCACGCCGCCGGCGTCGTCATCGGCGACCGGCCGCTGGTCGAACTGGTGCCGCTCTATCACGATCCCAAAACCGCGATGCCGATGCCGGCGACGCAGTTCAACATGAAATGGGTCGAGCCGGCCGGCCTCGTGAAGTTCGACTTCCTCGGATTGAAGACCCTCACCGTGCTCACGCGTGCCGTGGCGTTCCTGCGCCAGCGCGGTATCGAGCTCGACCTGTCGCGGCTGCCGCTCGACGATAAGCGAACCTACGAGATGCTCGGGCGCGGCGAGACGGTGGGCGTGTTCCAGCTGGAAAGTGCGGGCATGCGCAAGGCCCTGGTCGACATGAAGGCCGACCGCTTCGAGGACATCATCGCCCTCGTCGCGCTCTACCGTCCGGGCCCGATGGCGAACATCCCCGTCTACAATGCCCGCAAGAACGGGCAGGAGGAACCCGACTACATGCTGCCGGCGCTCGAGCCGGCGCTAAAGGAGACCTACGGCGTCATCATCTACCAGGAACAGGTGATGCAGATCGCGCAGATCCTGTCGGGCTACTCGCTGGGCGAGGCCGACATGTTGCGCCGCGCCATGGGCAAGAAGATCAAGGCGGAGATGGACGCCCAGCGCGCCCGCTTCGTCTCGGGCGCGGTGGAGCGCGGCACCGCCAAGGCGAAGGCCGACGAGATCTTCGACTATCTCGCCAAGTTCGCGGATTACGGCTTCAACAAGAGCCATGCCGCCGCCTATGCGCTCGTCGCCTATCAGACGGCCTATCTGAAGGCGAATTTCCCGGTCGAGTTCCTGGCGGCGTCGATGGCGCTCGACATGTCGAACACCGACAAACTGGCGGAGTTCCGTCTTGAGGCGCGGCGTCTCGGCATCAAGGTCGAGCCGCCGGACGTGAACCGGTCCGGCGCGAATTTCGAGGTGCATGACGGCGCGATCCGTTATGCCCTTGGCGCCATCAAGGGCGTCGGCATTGCCGCCATGCAGCGTCTCGTCGAGACGCGAGGCTCCGAGCCCTTCTTCGACATCGCCGAGTTCGCCCGCCGGATCGACGTCAAGGCGATCAACAAGCGCATGCTCGAAAGCCTCGTCTCGGCCGGCGCCTTCGACAGCCTCGAGGGTAATCGCGCACGGGCTTTTGCGGCGATCGAGACCATGCTTGCGCTCGCCCACCGCACGCAGGAGGAGAAGCAGCACGGTCAAGCCGACATCTTCGGTCTCGGTGGCGGGGCGGCCGAGCCGATCCGGTTTCCGCACGTCGACCCATGGGAGCCGACCGAGATCCTGCAACGCGAGTTCGACGCGGTCGGGTTCTTCCTCTCCGGCCATCCGCTCGACGCCTATCGGCCGATCCTCGAGAAGTGGCAGATCCCACCCTATCTCGCGTTCGCCCAGAAGGTCCGGCAGGGAGCATCGGCTGGTCGTCTGGCCGCGACGGTGCTGACGCGAACCGAGCGCAAGACCCGCACCGGCAACAAGATGGGCATCGTCATGCTGTCGGATTCATCCGGACAGTATGAGGCAATCCTGTTCGCGGAGGGGCTCGCCCAGTACCGCGACCTCCTCGAGCCAGGGACACCGGTTCTGCTCACCGTCCAGGCCAATCTCGAAGGCGACGACGTCCGGCTCCGCATCACCGGCGCCGAGCGGCTCGATGCCGCCGCGGCGCGCACGCAGCGCGGCATCAAGGTGTTCCTGCGCGAGGAAAAGGCGCTCGACAGCGTCGCCAAGCGTCTCAGCGCGCGCGGCGAGGGCGAGGTGCTGCTGGTCCTGCAGCTCGACGGCGGCCGTCGCGAGGTCGAGCTGAAACTGCCGGGCCGGTTCAACGTCTCACCGCTCGTCGCCGGTGCGATCAAGGCAATCCCCGGAGTGATCGACGTCAGCCTTCAGTAGCCCAGCGCGCGGCCTCAGACCGGCCGCTTCTGGGCCGAGAGCGCCGCGAGATCCTCCGGCGTGTCGACGTCGAAAGTTACGGTCTTTGCATCGACCGGCACCTCGACCACGCCTTCGGCGAAGCTGCGCAGCAGCGCGCGGGCGCCGGTGTCGCCATCGAGCCGCAGGAGATCGGGGAAGAAGCGTCGCGCCCAGACGATAGGGTTGCCGCGCTGGCCGTCATAGCTCGGCATCACGGCGACGGCGCCGGCCGTCGGCTGGAACGCGTCGACCAGGCGCCGGATCACGGCGGCATCAACGCCGGGCATGTCGCCGAGACAGACGACGACACCGTCGACGGAGGCCGGCAGCGCCGCGATCCCGGCACGCACCGAGGTCGACAGGCCCGCCGCGAAGTCCGCGTTGTGGACATAGAGCACATCGAGGCCGGCCAGCGCCGCGCGCACCTCGTCGGCCTGATGGCCGGTGACCACGTGAACCGGCCCAACGCCGGATCGCATCGCATTCTCGACACTGGTGCGCACGATCGGCTGGCCGCCCCAGTCCTGCAGCAGCTTGTTCGGGCCGCCCATTCGCGTTGACCGACCGGCAGCGAGGACGAGCACGGCGAGGTTCGGACGCTCCGGTTCCGCCGGGGTGGCGCGCGGCTGCGGGCGTGTGACGATCTCCATCAAGAGCCCGCCGACCCCCATGCGCGTGATGTCCGCCCGACTGACCGGAATGCCGGCGAGCAGGCGCTGCAACACCCAGTCAAAACCGTTCTCCTTCGGCGAGCGGGCGCAGCCTGGCGCGCCCAGCACCGGGACCGCATCGATCGCACCGACCAGCAGCAGGTTTCCGGGATCGACCGGCATGCCGAAATGGTCGATCCGCCCGCCGGCGGCCTCGATCGCCGCCGGGATGACATCGCGCCGATCGGCGATGGCGGAGGCGCCGAACACGATCAGCATCTGCGCACCCTCGGCCTTCAGTACGGCGAGCGCGGCCTGCAGGGCCTGCGGATCATGCGGGACACGCCGCTCCGCCACGATCGTCGCGCCGGCCGGCGCCAGACGATCGGCGAGAGCCTTCAGCGTCTTCGCGATCACGCTGTCCTTCAGGCCGGGCAGCACGGTCGACACGACGCCCACCTTGAGCGGCTGGAAGGCGGCGACGGAGATCAGCGGCGCCGTGGTCGTCGCGCTCGCCGCCTCGATCGTCCGGCTTGGGACGGCGAAGGGAATGATCTTCACGGTCCCGATCATCTCGCCCGGCTGCACCGCTCGAAAGGCCGGCAGCGTCGCGAAGGTCACCGCCTCGTCGACCGCGTTCAGGCGATCGACGCCGGCCGTGTCGACCAGCAGAACGCCGGCGCGATCAGCGAACAGGTTGGCGCGACCGGTGAAGGCGTCGTCGACGCGCACGCCGGCGCCCGCAACAAGGCCGGCGAGGTGGGCGGCGGCCGCGTCCTCGCCAACATCCTCCGCGTCGGTCCGCGCGATGACGAGCGTCGCGACGCCTGCGGCGCGCAGGGCCGCGATTTCGCCCTCGCCGATGCGGGTGCCCTTCTTCAGGACGAACTCACCGACACGGATGGAGTGGACGGCGACGCCGCCTGCCGCTTCCTCGATCGCGACCGAACCGAAGAACATCAGGCCGCCCGCGCTTTCTTCTCCCCGCTTTCGAGGCGGAGCGCGGCGGTGATCTCCGCGGCGATCGAGAGCGCGATTTCAGCCGGCGAGATCGCGCCGATGTCGAGCCCGATCGGTGCCTTGATCCGCGCGATCGCTGCTTCCGAGTGCCCGGCGGCCAGAAGGCGTTCGACCCGCTTGGCGTGGGTTTTCCGCGAACCCAGCGCGCCGATGTAGAAGCAGTCGCGCGCCAGGGCGTGGTCCAGTGCCGGATCGTCGATCTTGGGATCATGGGTCAGCGCGACGAAAGCCGTGTAGCGGTCGACACCGAGCGCCGGCAGCGCAACGTCTGGCCATTCGGCGATCACCTGGACGCCGGGAAAGCGCTCCGGTGTCGCGAAGGCCGTGCGCGGGTCGATGATCACCGGCTCGAAGCCCACCATTGCGGCGAGCGGGCACAGCGCCTGGCTGATGTGGACGGCGCCGATCATGACGAGCTTCACTGGTGGCACATGCACGGTGACGAAGGACTTTGCCCCGTCGCGCTCGATCATGGCCGATTTGCCCTTGCGCAGGAGCTCGGCGAGTTCGGGGGCGAGCGGATCGGCGGCAATGGCGTCAGGCGTGACGAGCCGCTCGGCGCCTGTCGCGATGTCGGTGACGAGGAGGAGCGCCTGCCGCGCGCGTCGCGCCGCGTTCATCGTCTTGAGGGTCTCGACCTTCATGCCTCAGCCCACCTTCTCGACATAGACGGCGATCTTGCCGCCGCAGGACAGGCCGACCCGCCAGGCGGTTTCATCGGCGACGCCGAAGGAGAGCAGGCGCGGTGCGCCGGTTTCGATCACGTCCATGGCCTCGGTGACGACGGCCCCCTCGACGCATCCGCCCGAGACCGAGCCGAGGAAGTTCCCGTCCTCGTCGATGACGAGATGGGAGCCGACCGGACGCGGCGCCGAGCCCCAGGTCTCGACGACGGTCGCGATGGCGACGCCCTTGCCGGCCGACAGCCACGCTTCCGCATGCGAGAGGATTTCGCTCTCCGATGAAAGGTCCATTGTCCGCTCCTGTGTCGACGGTCAGGCCGCCCTGCGCAGCCATGCCTTGGGATCGGTGTCGGCGCCGGCCGGCCTGCCGAGCGCGACGACGAGATCCGCCATGCTCCTTAGATTGTGGATCGTCCGGAATTCATCAACATGCGGCAGCATCGCCTTGATGCCGGCGGCCTTCGCCTCGAAGGCCTCGTATCGCAGCAGCGGGTTGAGCCAGACGAGGCGGCGGCACGAGCGGTGCAGGCGGTCCATCTGCGCGGCGAGGTCGTCGTCGACGTGCCGCTCGAGACCGTCCGTGATCATCAGGACGATGGCGCCTTGCCCCAACACCCGCCGCGACCAGTCCTTGTTGAAACGCTCGATGCAGTGCGAGATGCGCGTGCCGCCGTCCCAGTCCTTGACGAGATGGGAACAGGCCGACAGTGCATCGTCCGGGTCGCGCGCCCTGAGCGCCCGCGTGATGTTGGTGAGCCGGGTGGCGAAGACGAAGCCGTGCACGCGGCGTCCCTGTTCGGAGACGGCGTGGAGGAAGTGGAGAAACAGGCGCGAGTAATCCGCCATCGAGCCTGAAATGTCGCACAGGGCGACGATCGGCGGATGACGCTCCTGCGGTGCCTTGAAGCGGATGTCGACGAGCTGCCCGCCGGTGCGCATCGCGGCGCGCAGGGTCGCGCGCAGGTCGACCGCGCGACCATCGCCCGGCGCGAGCCGCCGCGTCAGAACCTCGTCGAGCGGCAGGCGAAGCTGCGCCATCTGCCGCTTGGCGACGGCGATCTCGGCCGCCGTCATCTGCGCAAAATCCTTGTCCTTGAGGATCTCGCGGTCCGACATCGTGAAGCGGGCGTCGAGCTCGACGACCTGATCCGGCTGCGGTGCCGGGTTGTTCGGCTGCTTGAAAAAGGCGTCGTGGATGCGGGTCGCGCCGGTCTCGGGTTTCGTCTTCTTCTGCGACTTGTCGATCGCCACGGGCGACAGCATCGTGATCATCTTTTCCATCAGCGCGCGCTTGCGCCAGAAAATCGCGAAGGCCTGGGAAAACAGCACCGAATGCTCGTGCTTCTTCACGAAGACCGCGTGGAGCGTCCAGTAAAAATCCTCGCGTGAGCCGATGCCGCCGCTTTCAAGCGCCGCAACCGCGTCGAGCACAGTCGCCGGCCCGACGGGCAGGCCGGCCTCGCGCAGGCATCGGGCGAAGTAGATGACGTTCTCGACGAGCTTGCCGGATGGTTCGCTCATCCCGCGATCCTCCGTTCCGGCCGCGTGCGACCGATCATCGCCGCTCACTCCGCGGCTTTCAGATCTGCCCGCACCGAATCCAGCACGCGCTTGGCTTCTGACCCCGCCATGCGGGCGATGTCGTCCTGGTACTTCAAAAGGACGCCGAGGGTGTCGGAGACCAGCGCCGGATCGAGCGCAACCGCGTCAAGTTCGGTGAGGGCGGTCGCCCAGTCGATCGTCTCGGCGACGCCCGGCGCCTTGAACAGGTCTTCGCGGCGGATCGCCTGCACGAAACCGACGACCTCGCGCGACAGCCGCGCCGGCGCCTTGGGCGCCTTGCGACGCAGGATCTCGAGCTCACGCTCTGCGGTCGGATAGTCGACCCAGTGGTAGAGGCAGCGCCGTTTCAGCGCGTCGTGGATCTCGCGGGTGCGGTTCGATGTCAGGATGACGATCGGCGCTTCCTTGGCCTTGATCGTGCCAAGCTCCGGGATCGTCACCTGGAAGTCGGACAGCACCTCGAGCAGATAGGCCTCGAACGCCTCATCCGTCCGGTCGAGTTCGTCGATCAGAAGCACCGGCGCGCGGCCATCAGCGGGGTTCACCGCCCGCAGGATCGGGCGCTGATTGAGGAAGCGCTCCGAAAAAACCTCACGGCCCAACGCCCCGCGATCGACCGACCCGGCCGCTTCCGCGAGCCGGATCTCGACCATCTGCGCCATGGTGTTCCACTCATAGACCGCGGACGCGATGTCGAGGCCCTCATAGCATTGCAGGCGGATCAGTGGACGATCGAGCGCGCGCGCTAGAACCTTGGCGATTTCAGTCTTGCCGACACCGGCCTCGCCTTCGAGGAACAGCGGTCGACCCATGCGAAGCGCAAGGAAAAGCACCGTCGCGAGATCGCGCCCCGCCACGTAATCGGCGGCGGCGAGCATCTCGATGGTGGCATCGATCGATGACGGCATCACGGTTGAAGCAGGTTGACCAGGCACGCGCGTTTCTCCGCGATCATCGACGGTCCTCGATACCGCACAGCATATAGGCGCTTTGATCGCCGGGCGGAACCTGTCCTTTCGTGCCACACGAAAACGCCGGCCACGAGGGCCGGCGTTTGAGAAGACGGCGTTTCGTTCTGCGTCAGACCGTCGCGAGCGCCTGCTCGAGATCGGCGATGATGTCGGCGGCGTCCTCGATGCCGACCGACAGACGCACCACTTCCGGGCCGGCGCCGGCCGTCGTCTTCTGCGCATCGGTGAGCTGGCGGTGGGTGGTCGACGCCGGATGGATGATCAGCGAGCGCGTGTCGCCGACATTGGCGAGATGCGAGAACAGCTTCGTCTCGGAGACGAGCTTGATGCCCGCCGCATAGCCGCCCTTGAGGCCGAAGGTGAAGACGGCGCCGGCGCCCTTCGGGCAGTATTTGCGGGCGAGATCATGGTACTTGTCGCCCGGCAGGCCCGGATAGGACACCCAGGACACGGCCGGATGGCTCGCGAGATAGCTCGCGACGGCAAGCGCGTTGTCCGAATGGCGCTGCATGCGCAGCGGCAGCGTCTCGATGCCGGTGAGGATCTGGAAGGCATTGAACGGCGACAGGGCCGGGCCGAGATCGCGCAGGCCGAGCACGCGGCAGGCGATGGCGAAGGCGAAGTTGCCAAACGTCTCGCCGATGACGATGCCGTTGTATTCCGGCCGCGGAGAGGAGAGCATCGGGTAGCGGCCGGAGCTCAGCCAGTCGAACTTGCCGCCGTCGACGATGACGCCGCCGATCGAGTTGCCGTGACCGCCGAGGAACTTCGTCAGCGAATGGACGACGATGTCGGCGCCATGCTCGAACGGGCGCGTCAGGTAGGGGGAGGCGAGGGTGTTGTCGACGATCAGCGGCACGCCCGCCTTCTTGGCGATGGCCGCGATGCCGGCGATGTCGGTGATCACGCCGCCCGGATTGGCGATCGATTCGATGAAAATCGCCTTGGTCTTCGGCGTGACCGCGCGCTCGAAGCTCGACAGATCATCCGGATCGGCCCAGACGACGTTCCAGTTGAACGACTTGTAGGAGTGGTTGAACTGGTTGATCGAGCCGCCATAGAGCTTGCGCGAGGCGATGAACTCGTCACCCGGCTGCAGCAGCGTGTGGAAGACGAGGAATTCGGCCGCATGGCCCGAGGCGACGCCGAGCGCGGCCGTACCACCCTCGAGGGCCGCGACGCGCTCTTCCAGCACCGCCGTGGTCGGGTTGGTGATGCGCGTGTAGATGTTGCCGAAGGCCTGCAGGCCGAAGAGCGACGCGGCGTGGTCGACATCGTCGAACACGAAGGAAGTCGTCTGGTAGATCGGCGTCGCGCGCGCGCCGGTGGTCGGGTCAGGCTGGGCGCCCGCATGGATGGCGAGCGTGGAAAAACCCGGAACTCGATCGTTGGACATGGGCGCGCCTCTCCTGTGGGCTTGTTTTCAGGTGTTCGTTTTAACGAACGAAACGTTCGTCGTCAATTCATGCCATATCACGACCGTCCCGGCCGCAGGCCGAGGCGCTGGAAGCCGGTGTTGTCTCGCTGGAGCCGCTTCGACGAGATCGTCCGGGAATTGACGCCGGCCCAGCCGATCTCGCCCGACAGCCGGCCGAACTCGATCTTGGGGCACCGGTTCATCACGACCTTCACGCCGAGGGCTTCCGCCCGCGCGGCGGCCTCGTCATTGCGGACGGTGAGCTGCATCCAGATCACCTTTGGGCGCGGCTCGAGCGCGAGGGCCTCGTCGACGATGGCGCCGGCGGCCTCGGAGTTGCGGAAGATGTCGACCATGTCGATCGGCTGGGGAATGTCCTGCAGCGAGGCGTAGACCGGCAGGTCGACGATGGTCTTGCCCGCGAGCCCCGGATTGATCGGAAACACGGTGTAGCCACGCTGCGACAGATACTTCACGACGAAGAAGCTCGGTCGCGCCTCGTTTGCGGAAGCGCCGACGATGGCAACCGTCTTCACGCTGTTGAGGATGTCGTGGATATAGGCGTCCGTGTAGCTGTCGTGGTTCATCAGCGGTCCTCCCAGCGCGGCGGGCGCTTTTCGAGAAAGGCACCGATGCCTTCCTCAGCGTCGCGGGCCAGCATGTTCTCCACCATCACCGTGGCGGCGTAGTCATAGGCATCCGACAGCGCCATCTCGCGCTGACGATAGAAGGCTTCCTTGCCGATCTTCACCGTCAGGGCTGACTTCGACGCGATGGTGCGCGCCATGGCGAGGGTTTGCTCGGCGAGGCGGTCGGGCGCGACGGCACGGTTGATCAGGCCGAACCGCTCCGCCTCGCTCGCCGTGATCATGTCGCCCGAGAGCAGCATTTCCATGGCGTGCTTGTTGGACAGGTTGCGCGACAGCGCGACCATCGGTGTCGAGCAGAACAGACCGATGTTCACGCCGGGCGTGGCGAAGCGAGCATGCGTCGACGCGTAGGCGAGGTCGCAGCTTGCGACGAGCTGGCAGCCGGCGGCGGTCGCGACGCCGTCGATCTCGGCGATCACCGGCTGCGGCAGACGCACGATCGCCTGCATCAGCCGCGAGCAGCGCTGCATGATGTCGGTGAAATAGGCGCGACCGCGATCCGGATCCGACCGCCGCGCCGACAATTCCTTCAGGTCATGGCCGGCGCAGAAGGCCGGACCGTTCGCCGCGAGGATACAGACACGGACGGTCGGATCGGAGCGGACGGCGTCGAGCGTCTCCGCCAGCGCCGCCATCATCGCTTCCGACAGGCTGTTGCGCCGGTCGGGCTTGTTGAGCGTCAGGCGTAGGACGCCGTCCCCGAGCGGAGTGACGGCGAGCGGCGAGGCGAGGGGTTCGTGCATCGTCAGCGGCTCCTTGGCGCGGCGGATGGCGGCGAGCGCAGGATCACCAGTTGAACTGCTCGCGCAAGATCCGCTCGTCGAGCGAATGGCCTGGATCATGCAGCATGACGAGCGCGATGTTGCGGTCCATCGCGATGTCGACACGCCGTACCGAGCGCACTTCGGTATGGTCGGCGACCGCATTGACCGGCCGTTTGCCCGGCTCCAGCACCTCGATCGCCACGCGCGCCGATTGCGGCAGGATGGCGCCTCGCCAGCGTCGCGGACGGAAAGGCGAGATCGGCGTGAGGGCGAGCAGCGGCGCGTCGAGGGGCAGGATGGGCCCGTTGACCGACAGGTTGTAGGCGGTCGACCCCGCAGGCGTCGCGACGAGAACGCCGTCGCAGATCAGCGGGTCGAGGCGCGGCTTGTCGTCGACCAGAAGGCGCAGCTTTGCCGCCTGGAACGAACTGCGCAGCAGCGAGACCTCGTTGATCGCGAAGGCCTGTCTGGTGTGGCCGTCCGCCATGTGGGCGACCATGGACAGGGGATGGGTGACGCTGCGCTCCGCGCGCGCCAGACGCTCCAGAAGATCGTCCTCCTGAAACTCGTTCATCAGGAAGCCGACCGAGCCGCGATTCATGCCGAAGATCGGCCGCCCGGTGCCCATCGCACGATGCAGCGTCTGCAGCATCAGGCCGTCACCGCCCAGCGCCACCACGACGTCGGCCTCGTCGAAACCCACCTCGCCATAGCGCTGCACGAGGGCGCGACGCGCCTTGCGCGCGGGAGCGGTGGCGCTGGCGACGAAGGCGATGCGTTCGAAACGTGACGGCATGCGGTCTGCTACAAAAAAGAGCCGCCGGCCACGGCAGCCGGCGGCGGGATGAACGGTTGGAGCCGATCGGTCAGGACTTCTCGGCGTCCTGGATCATCTTGGCAAGCGCCGCATATTCCTTGGTGTCGGCGCCGTAGAGCGAGGCGATGCGCGACAGGTGCTCATGCGCCTTGTCGAGGCGGCCCATCATCACGAACCACTCACCGTAGTATTCGAGCGCGCCGCGATGGTTCGGCTGCATGTGGAGTGCGGCCTCGTAATACATCTGCGCCTCGGCCATCTTGCCGAGCTTGCGATGGATGAAGCCGATATAGTTGACCACGTCGGCCGATGTCCCGTCGTCGAGCGCGCGCATGGCGATGAGCGCCTCTTCATACTGGCCCGCATCGATCATCGCGACGGCGGCGCGATAGTCCCGCAGGAAGCCTTCCTTTTTCTGCTCGGTCGCGGCCGGCGGGCACTTGGACTTGTCGGCCTCCTTGCACTCGACGGCTGCCGGCTGCGGGCACTTGGACTTGTCCTCTTCCTTGCACTCGGCCGCCGCTGGCTGCGGGCACTTCGACTTGTCGGCTTCGGTGCATTCCGCGGCGGCTGGCGCCGTCGCCGGCGCGGGCGTTAGTTCGGGCTCGGTACCAGCCGCGAAAGCGGCGCCTGGCGCGCCGAGGGCCAAGGCAAGCGACACTGCAATGGTCGACAAGACGAAACGCATGGTCAGATCTCCCCGTTGGCCCGCATGCGCATGCTACGCCGCTGCCCCTTCTGCGGCAATGGCCGCGAGGGTTCGCAATTGTCACGATGAGGCGTGCTACCGGGTTTCACTGCCGGGCGATTTTCCCTATAGCCACGGTCCATCCATTCACCGGGATTGCGCATGTCCGGCACGACCCTCCCTTCCGCCGCTCTCGACCCGCGCCGCAAGCGAGTGCTCTTTCGCGCGTGGCATCGCGGGATGCGCGAGATGGACCTGATTCTCGGCGCGTTCTGTGATGCTGAAATCGCCGCCTGCAGCGAGGCTGATCTCGACGCACTGGAAGCGTTGCTCGACGTGCCCGATCAGGACGTCTACGCCTGGCTCACCGGATCCGCGCCGGTTCCCGCGCCGTATGACCAGCCGGTCTTTCATCGGCTGCGGGCCTTCCACACCCACGCCACGCCACGGTTTGCCTGAGACATGAAAGCAGCCGACATCCTCGCGCAGGGCGGGCATCTCACCCTCGCCCAGACGCCCGACGGGCTCGACGCGCTCGCGCTTGCCGACATCGCGCGGGCACTGACGGCGCGCCTGCGTGATCGGCCGGCCGTGCTGATGCACATCGCTCGTGACGGACCGCGATCGGCGGCGATGGAGGCGGCACTCGGCTTTTTCGGACCCGAGATCGAAGTCCTGAGCTTCCCGGCCTGGGACTGCCAGCCCTATGACCGCGTCTCGCCCAACGCCGCGGTCGTCGCCCGCCGCATGACGACGCTCGCGCGGCTCGCAACGTCCCGCGGTGGGGACCGCCCGCGCATCCTCCTCACCACCGTGAATGCGGCGACGCAGCGCGTGCCGGCCCGGTCGCTGATGGTCGATCAGGCGCTGTCGTTTGCACCCGGCAATGCGCTCAGCATGGATCGCCTCTCCGGCTGGCTCGAGAACAACGGCTTTCTGCGCACCTCGACCGTTCGCGAGACCGGCGAATATGCCGTGCGCGGCGGCATTCTCGACCTCTATCCGCCGGGCCTGCCGCTGCCGATCCGGCTCGACTTCTTCGGCGATACGGTCGAGTCGATCCGCGCTTTCGATCCAGAGACGCAGCGCACCGCCTCGCAGCTTCGCTTCATCGACCTCGTGCCGATGAGCGAGGTGCAGCTCACCACCGAGACGATCCGCCGATTTCGCCAGGCCTACCTCACGCTGTTCGGCGCGCAGACGCGCGGCGACGCGCTCTATGACGCGATTTCGGAAGGGCGGCGCTTCGCGGGGCTGGAGCACTGGCTGCCGCTGTTCCACGAGCGGCTCGACACGCTGTTCGACTATTGCGCCGACGTGCCGGTGGTGCTCGACCCGATGGCGGAGGATGCCGCGGGCGAGCGACTGGCACTCATCCAGGACCATTACGATGCCCGCAAGGAGGGCATGGAGCGCCCGGGCGAGGGAGCTGCCTACAAGCCGCTGACGCCGGATCGGCTGTACCTCAAGCCAACCGAATGGCGTGACAGGCTCGCCGCCGCGGCCGTCGCCCGCGTGTCGCCCTATGCCACGCCCGACAGCGCGGACCGGTCGCAGGTCGATCTCGGGGGGCGGCTTGGCCGCAGCTTTGCCGCCGAGCGGGCAATGGACGACGTCAACGTGTTCGACGCGGTCGTGCGCCATGCGCGCGAGCGGATCGGGGCGGGCAAGCGCGTGCTCTTCGCGGGATGGACCGAAGGCTCGCGCGACCGCCTCGCCGGCGTTCTTGCCGATCACGGGCTCACCCAGGCGAAAGTGGTGCGCGACTTTGCCGCCGCCATGGCGCTGCCGCGCAATGAGATCGCGCTCGCGGTCCTGCCGGTCGAGCAGGGTTTCGAGACCGACGAACTCACGGTCATCTCCGAGCAGGACGTCCTCGGCGACCGGCTCGTCCGGCGGTCGACCCGGCGCAAACGCGCGCAGGACTTCCTCACCGAGGTCGCGGCCCTGTCGCCGGGCGATGTCGTCGTCCACGTCGATCACGGCATCGGCCGCTTTGTCGGACTGAAGACGGTGACGGCGGCCGGTGCGCCGCATGACTGCCTCGAACTGCACTACGCCGGCGGTGACAAGCTGTTCCTGCCGGTCGAGAACCTCGAGCTTCTGTCGCGCTACGGGTCCGAGGATACCGAGACGCCGCTCGATCGGCTCGGCGGACGCGGCTGGCAGGAGCGCAAGGCGCGGATGAAGAAGCGCATCCGCGAGATGGCGGGTGAGCTCATCAAGATCGCAGCGGCGCGGGCCCTTCGGCAGGCGCCGAAAGCGATCGCGCCGGAAGGGGCCTATGACGAGTTCTGCGCCCGGTTCCCCTATGAGGAGACGGAGGACCAGCAGCGCGCGATCGACGACACGCTTGCCGATCTCGCGGCCGGACGGCCGATGGACCGGCTCGTGTGCGGTGATGTCGGGTTCGGCAAGACCGAGGTGGCACTGCGCGCCGCCTTCGCCGCCGCCATGTCCGGCCAGCAGGTCGCGGTCGTCGTGCCGACGACGCTGCTCGCGCGCCAGCACTTCAAGACCTTCGCCGAGCGCTTCAAGGGCCTGCCGGTGCGCGTCGGGCATCTGTCGCGCTTCGTCGGAGCCGAGGAGAGCCGCCAGACGAAGATCGGGCTCGCCAATGGCCAGGTCGACATCGTGGTCGGCACCCATGCGCTCTTGTCGAAGCAGATCGCCTTCAAGGATCTCGGCCTGCTGATCGTCGACGAGGAGCAGCATTTCGGTGTCGCGCACAAGGAGCGGCTGAAACAGCTGCGCGCCGAGGTGCATGTTCTCACCCTGACCGCGACGCCGATCCCGAGGACGCTGCAGCTCGCTTTGACGGGCGTGCGCGAACTGTCGATCATTGCGACCGCGCCGATCGACCGCCTGACGGTGCGCACCTTCGTGACGCCCTTCGATCCGCTGATCCTGCGCGAGGCGCTGCTGCGTGAGCGCTATCGCGGCGGGCAGGCCTTTTTTGTCGTGCCGCGCATCGAGGATATCGCCGACGCCAAAGCTTTCCTCGACGAACACGTGCCGGAAGCCAAGGTCGGCATCGGGCATGGCCAAATGGCGGCGGGGCAGCTCGAGGACGTCATCACCGCCTTCTACGAGGGCAAATACGACATCCTGCTTTCGACGACGATCGTCGAATCCGGCCTCGACATTCCCTCGGCGAACACGCTGATCGTCTGGCGCGCCGACATGTTCGGTCTCGCGCAGCTCTACCAGCTTCGCGGCCGTGTCGGCCGCTCGAAGACGCGCGCCTATGCGCTGTTCACGCTGCCGGCGAACAAGCCGATCACGCCCAATGCCGATCGTCGACTGAAGGTGCTGCAGTCGCTCGACACGCTCGGCGCGGGCTTCCAGCTCGCGAGCCACGACCTCGACATCCGTGGCGCCGGCAATCTGCTCGGAGACGAGCAGTCCGGCCACATCAAGGAAGTCGGCTACGAGCTATACCAGCAGATGCTCGAAGAGGCGGTCGCTTCGCTGAAGGCCGGCGGCAGCGAAGCGGATGTCGAGGAGCAATGGTCACCGACCATCACCATCGGCACGCCCGTGATGATCCCCGAGACCTATGTGCCGGATCTCGCCCTGCGACTGACGCTCTATCGCCGGCTCTCGACCTTCGAGACCGACGCGGAGATCGAGGCGTTTGGCGCCGAGCTCATCGACCGGTTCGGTGAGCCGCCGGTCGAGGTGCAGCAATTGCTCAAGCTGATGGCGATCAAGGCGTTGTGCCGCCGCGCCAATGTCGAGAAGGTCGATGCCGGGCCGAAGGGCGTCGTGGTTTCGTTCCGCGACAACGCCTTCGCCAACCCGACGGGCCTCGTGCGTTATGTCGCGGAGCAGGGCTCCTTCGCGAAGGTGCGCCCCGACATGCGGATCGTCTTCACGCGCGATTTCGAAACGCCGGACGAACGGCTCAAGGGCTGCACCGTCATCCTGCGCGCGCTCGCCCGCATCGCCGAGGCCAAGCAGGCGGCCTGATCTCAGGCCGCCCCGGCGAGCGCCCCAACGCGCCGGCGATCACCGATCCGCGCCTCGGCGGACTGCTTCAGCGGCGAGGCCTGCTTCTCTTCCGCATGCATCGCGAGCGTCACCGCGCTCACATTCGCGGCGTCCTCCGGCATCGCCTCGAGCACGAGCATCTCGCCGAGGATCGGATGCGCCTCGCCGCGGACGCCGACCGACAGGAAGCCCGGCGCATCGGCGTAGAGGCTCTCGGTCTGTGCGATGGCGATCGACTGGCCGCCAAGGGTGATCACGTCCCGCCGCGTGCCGGCGCACGCGATCAGATCCCCGTCGAGCGAGGTAGGATAGCCTGTCGCGACCCAGTCGCCCGCGCCGATGGGATAGCGCGAGCCACCGCGGTCATCGCCGGGGAAACCCGACTGCGGGGTCATGCCGCCGCGCACCGCCAGCACGCCCTGCGACACGGTCGTCTCGATCACCTGAACGCCGTCCGGTACGTCGAGCGGTGCCGTGACGGGGCCGGCCGGCACCATCCCGATCTCCTCACATCCAGCGACGTATCCGAGTTCACCGAACACGACGAGCCGCGACAGCGCCGCCTTGCCCGACATCCTGAGGTCAGCGCTGGTGCCGAACCGCGCGACGGCGAGAAGTCGCTCAATCGTCGGATGGTCGTCGATGACGCCGTCAGCGATAGCGGCAGCGGCAACGGTCGCCGGCAGCGCGAGATGGCTCGCATCCTCTCGCACGATCTGGTCAGAAAACTCGTGGCGATCGAACACGGAATGAAGCGCGAGACGACATCCGGCCATCAGCCACGGGATCAGGACGGCGCCGATGCCCGGAAGGTTCGTCAGCGCCAGGGTCGAGAGCAGCACACTGTCGCGCGACAGACGGAGCTCCGTCAGCGCGGCGAGCCCGGCGGTCAGCCATTCATTGTGGCTGCGCGCGACGGGAAACGGTCCCATCGGCCCGACGTCGAAGGTGACGATGGCCACATGCTCGGCCGCATTGCCGCTGCGGGGCGCGCGCGGCGGGGCTTCGGCCTCCGACACGCTGAAGGCGCCGTCGAGCGCGACGACGCCGTCCGGCGGCATGCCGCCGACCGAGCAGACGAAACGGATCGCGAAGTTCTCGGCCGCCACCTCGCACAGCCGTTCCGCCGCCTGCCAGCCGCCGATCCGGCAGTCGGCGATGATCGCCTTGGCGCCCACCCTGTCGATCGCCGCCGACGCCTCGGCATTGCGCCAGGTAACCGGCAGCATCACCGGTACGAGCCCGGCCTTGAGGCACCCGAGAATGACGACGACGGCGTCGACGGAGGCCCCGAGCTGCAGCGCCACGGTCGAATCCGGCGGAAGCCCCAGCACGTTGAGCTGCTGCGCCATCGCGTTCGTCGCGATCTCGACCTCGGACCAAGTGAGGCGCCGCGCCTCGCCGCCGCCCCAACGGCCACGATGGGCCGAGTCCGACAGCGCCATGCGATGCGGCGTTCGCTGCGCATTGTGACGGATCAGCTGATCGATGGTCACGCGGTCGGCGTCGGAGCGAGGCTTGTGGGCGATGATCATCGTTCGTCTCTCATCATCGTTCGGCTCTCAGGGAGCAGCACGCCAGAAGGAATCGGTGACGGCGCCGGTCAGGGCGGGCTTTTCGGGTCGGCCGATGGTCGCCCACCGTGCCATCCAGACGTCCGGGGCGTTGTAGAGCGGCACCACGTAGTGCCCGGACAGAAGCACCCGATCGAGCGCCCGGACCGCCGACACGAAGCTGTCCCGGGTTGTCGCCGCGAGCACGGCGTTGATCATGGCATCGACCGCGGGATTGCGTACGCCGGCGAAGTTGAAGCTGCCCTCGGCACCCGCCGCCGTCGTGCTCCACCGGAAATTCTGTTCATTGCCCGGCGACAGGGATGCCGGCCAGAAGGCCTGGATCATGTCGTAGTCGAAGGTCTGGAGCCGCTTCTGGTACTGGACATCGTCGACGAGGCGGATCTCGGCCTTGATTCCGATCAGCTTGAGTCCCTCGGCAAAGTTGAGCGCGAGCCGCTCCTGTTCCTTGGTCTTGACCATGACCTCGAAGGCGAGCGGCGTGCCGTCGGCCGAGCGCATCGCACCGTCCTTCACGGCAAATCCAGCGCTACGCAGCAGCGCCACGGCCTTGCGCGCCAGGATGCGGTCACGGCCAGAGCCGTCGCTGACCGCGGGCTTCCACGTTCCGTCCATGATTTCGGGGGCTACCGCATCGGGAAACGCCGACAGGAGAGACCGCTCGGCTTCGTCCGCCGGGCGCCCGGTCGATGCGAGCTCCGAGCCCTCGAAAAAGCTGCCGGTACGGGCATAGAGCCCGAAGAACAGGTTCTTGTTGGTCCATTCGAAGTCGAACATGAGGCTGATCGCCTCGCGTACCGCGCGCTGTTCGAAGATCGGCCGGCGCGTGTTGAACACGAAGGCGTTCATGCCCTTGGGCAGCCCGTTGCGGATCGCCTCCTTGATCACCCGCCCATCCTGCAACGCCGGGAAATCATACTGCGTCGCCCAGCGCGTTGCGTCGGCTTCAATCCGCACGTCGTAGCCGCCGGTTTTGAACGCCTCGAACATCGAGTTGGCGTCGCGATAGTAGTCGAAGCGAATGCTGTCGAAGTTGAACAGGCCACGGTTTGACGGCAGGTTCGCGCCCCACCAGTCAGGATTTCTGGTGTAGGTCACGCTTTTTCCTGGGTCGACCTCGGTCAGGCGATAAGGTCCTGAACCGACCATCGGCTTCAGGGTCGACTCCTCGAAGGTTGCCGGGTCGATCGCATGGCGCGGCAGCACCGGCATGGTGGCGATGATCAGCGGCAGTTCCCGATCGTTCGATCCGGCAAGATCGAAGCGGATGGTCAGATCATCCGCGACCTCGACCTTCGCGACCTTGGCGTAGGACTGACGCGTGTTCGGGCGTCCCTTGGTCTTCAGGAGATCGAAGGAGAAGGCGATGTCCTGCGCCGTCACGGGCTTCCCGTCTGAAAAGCGGGCGGCAGGATTGACCCGGAACGTGACGAAGCTGCGATCCTCCGGTGTTTCGATCGATTGCGCGATCAGCGGATAGAAGGTGAAGGGCTCGTCGGCCGAACGGCGCATCACTGTCTCGAAGACGAGCGTATTCACCCCGGAGGCGCTGACGCCCTTCACGATGAAGGGATTGACGCTGTCATATGTGCCCTGCACCGCATAGACGATCCGTCCGCCTTTGGGCGCTTCGGGATTGACGTAGGGGAACGCGGTGAAATCGTCGGGCAGCGCCGGCACGCCGTGCATGGCGATCGAGGGGCGGGGCTCGGCGGTCGCGTCGGCGGTCGACGCGATCAGGCAGAAAAAACCGACGAACAGAAGTCCGACAAGATGACCGAAAAGCTCACGATGCGGGCGCATTCGACTCATCGGGTTTCCACGGCAACCATGATTCGCAACATCGCGGGAGATTACCATGTCGGACGGGTGTCGGGGCGCTGGAAACATTCTGTCCATTGCGCTATGCACCGCAAACGAGCGTCATGGTGCCGCCACGATTGGTGGCGAAGGACGCGCGTAAGGTGCGGAATCGCGCCAGCTACGGGGAACTCGTCGATGTCTTTGCGCCTACTCGCGATCACGGCCGCCGCCGGCCTCAGTCTCGTGTCATCCGCGTTCGCGCAGGAGCAGCAGCCCGCCGCCGAAGCGCCCGCGAAGGCAGCACCCGCGGGCGGTGGTCAGGGCAATGCGATGCCGGCCCTCGCCGGTCCGCAGCCGGACTGGGTGAAGCTGTGCGCAGCCGATCCGCAGACGAAGAAGGACATCTGCCAGACCTCGCGCGATCTGCGCGCCGAGACCGGCCAGACGCTCGCCTCGGTGGCGCTGCGTGAAGACAAGTCGGGCAAGCGCCTCCTCATCATGGCGATCCCGCCGGGCATGCAGATCCAGCCGGGTGTGCGCGTCATTGTGGACCAGCAGCCGCCGATCCCGGCGCGCTATTCCGTGTGTTTCCCCAATGTCTGCCTCGTCGAGACCGAAATCAGCGACGCCCAGCTCGCCCTGATGAAGAAGGGCAAGATGCTGAACCTTCAGGCGCTGAACGTGCAGGCGCGCGGCGTGGTGTTCCCGTTCCAGCTCGCTGGCTTCGCCAAGGCCTATGACGGCAAGCCGGTCGACCCGAAGGCTGTTCAAGCCGAGCAGCAGCAGCTCCGCGAGCAGATGGAAAAGAAGGCCAAGGAAGCGCTCGAGAAGCTCGACACGAGCAAGGCGCAGTAAGAAGCCGCCACAAACGGGCTCGTCCAGTCGGTCGGTTTCAGTTGACCTGGACCGTTTTCGGTCGGTAGCGCCCGGTGTCGTCGAGAATGAAATTCTCGGCGACCTCCTGATGGCGGAATGGCAGCCCCGATGTGTCCGGAAGCAGGTTCTGTTCGGACACGTAGGCGACGTACTCGGTTTCGGCGTTCTCCGCGTAGAGATGGTAGAACGGCTGGTCCTTGATCGGACGGATCTCCTCGGGGATCGCGAGCCACCATTCCTCGGTGTTCGAGAATTTCGCATCGATATCGAAGATCACCCCGCGAAACGGAAAGATCCGGTGGCGGACGATATCGCCGATGCCGAACTTTGCGCGCCGCTGCAGCATTGATCCTCCAGTTCCGTGCCACCTGTGTGGCTGGGGTCTCGTCGGCCGGGCTCGAACCCGGTCTGACCTTACCGGTAATCCTATAAAACGCGACGGAACTTTGGCAAAAATCCGCGTGATCGCGCCGAAAGACTTGCGCCATCGACGCTAATCGACCACGACGGCTTCGGCAAATCGGTGGAGACCGACAGAGCGCGGCAGGAGACGCTGGCTTTGGTCGGCCCACGAGCGATGACATCAGCGGGCCTTCGAACATGGCGGCGATTCTTGGGCTGACGGCGCCGTTCTTCGGACTGATCCTGCTCGGCTATCTGTGCGGCCGATGGGGGAAACGTCCGGAGCAGGGGCTCGCCTGGATGCAGTTCTTCATCGTCTATGTCGCTCTGCCGGCCTTGTTCTTCAAACTCGTCGCCGCGACACCGATCGAGAAACTGACCGAATGGCGCTTCATTGCCGCGACCACGCTGTCGACGCTGATCGTCTTCTGTCTCGCCTACGCGATTGCCCGTCTCCTTCTGTCGCGCGCCATTCCGGAGGCGACGCTCCAGGCGATCGCCGGCGCCTATTCGAACATCGGATATATGGGTCCGGGCCTCACTGTCGCGGCGCTGGGCGCGGGCGCCTCTGCGCCGACAGCCCTGATCTTCGCGTTCGACAACGCGCTCCTCTTCACGCTGGCGCCGCTCCTGATGGGCATCGCCGGTCGTGGCGGCACCAGCGCCACCGCCATGGTGCTGCAGATCGTCAAGGGCGTGTTCACCCACCCCTTCATCATCGCCACGCTGATCGGCGTCGCGGCTGCTCTCGTCGGGTTCGTCGTGCCTGGGCCCATCGACACGATGCTGACCTGGCTGAAGGGGGCAGCCGCGCCCTGCGCTCTGTTCACCATGGGCGTCGTGATCGCGCTGCGGCCGGCGAACGGTCTCGTCGCGGAAGTGCCGCATCTCGTCCTGATCAAGCTCGTCGTGCACCCTCTGCTCGTGCTGGTGCTGCTGTCGACCTTCGGCGATTTCGATCCCGTCTGGGTGCAGGCTGCGATGCTGATGGCGGCCCTGCCACCGGCGCTCAACGTCTTCGTCATCGCCCAGCAATATGACGTCTGGGTTCGGCAGGCCTCATCCATGGTGCTGATCGGCACGATCGTCTCGGTTTTCACCGTGACGGCGCTGCTTTACGGCTTTGCCCATGGCTGGGTGCCGGCCGATCTGTGGTGACCTCAGCCGCGCGCGGCGAGCCCCTCACGCATCGCAAGACGGCGCAGGGGGCCGATCCGATCGAGCAGGTAAAGCCCGAGGCCGCGCGCGCCCTGGATTGGCAGCAACTCCGACAGGAGAGAGCGGTTGATGACGTCGACCATGGTCGTGCGCCCGACCACGTCACCCTGGCGCGACGCGCCGTAGGCGGCGAGCACCGAGGGGGCTCCGGGATCGTCGGCGCCCTCGACATGGCGCACCAGATCCAGCACGTCCCGCATCGTCAGATTGAAACCCTGTGCCCCGATCGGCGGGAAGACATGGCCGGTCTCACCGACGAGGGCGACCCGGTTCTTCGCCATGGTGTCGGCGTTCATGGCCGACATCGGCAAGGCAGCCCGTCCCGGTTCGATCGATATTTTGCCGAGCATCGACTGGGCGCGCCGCTCGACCTCGAGCCCGAGCGCCTCATGGCTCATCGCCATCAACCTCTCGGCTTCCTCCGGTCGAACGAGCCAGACCAGGCTGGACCGCTGGCCGGGCAGGGGAACGAAGGTGAAAGGACCGGTTTCGGTGTGAAACTCCGTCGAAATGTCGTGGTGCGGCCGCGTATGACTGAAAGAGAGGGTCACGGCCGTCTGCGGATAGGTCCAGCTTCGCGTGCCGATGCCGGCCGCCTCGCGAACCTTCGAGCCACGTCCGTCCGCCGCGACGACGAGGCGCGCCTCAAGCGGATCGCCGCCGTCGACATCGATCAACACGGCATCCCCGTTGATCTCGGTCACACGAGCGGGAGCCGTAATTCGCTCAATATTCTGATTAGTTGCGATCGCTTCTTCGAGTGATTTGTTCAGATCAACATTGGCAATGTTCCATCCGAACGCCTCAAGCTTCATCTCGGCGCTGTCGAAGCTCACCGGTGGCGCGCGCCACAAACGCTTCGTCGCATCCGCGATACGCATGATGCGCAGCGCCGCCGCCTTGTCCTTGGCGGATGCCCAGACGCCGGCCTCGTCAAGAGCGCGGACGGTCGGACCGAGCAGGGCGGTCGTGCGGGAATCGGGTGCGACGGCCTTCGGACCGATCAAGGTGACCCGATGGCCGGCGCGAGCAAGCAGCAGGGCGGCGGTGAGACCGGCAGGGCCGGCGCCTACGACCGCGATCGGAGTTGTCCGTGTCATGCACCCGTCCATAGCGCAGGCGGATGGCCGCCGGGAAGGCGGCATCTGCGCGCGGGTATCAGCCGCCCGTCTTGATCGGAAGATCGGTGCGCGAGCCCCATTCGGCCCACGAACCGTCATAGATCGCCTCGACCGGCTTGCCGACGCTGTCGAGCGCCAGCGCGAGGATGGCAGCCGAAACGCCCGAGCCGCAACTCGTGATCACCGGCTTGTCGAGGTCGACACCCGCAGCCTCGAAGGCCGCCGTGATCGTCGTCGGATCCGCCAGCCGCCCATCCTTGACCACGGCTGGAAACGGCAGGTTGAGCGAGCCCGGCATATGCCCGGACCGCACACCCGGACGCGGTTCCGGTGCCTCACCGCGAAAACGGTCGGCGGGCCGGGCGTCGACGATCTGCGCCCGTGCCGAGGCGAGGGCGGTCCGGACATCCTCGACCGAGGCGACGCCGCGATCCAGCACCTTGGTGCGGAAGACGGCCGGACGCAGCGCCGGGATCCCCTGTTCGACGGGGCGACCTTCAGCGCGCCAGGCCGGGAAGCCGCCATCGAGGATGAAAACCGATGCGGCTCCGAAATGCCGGAACGTCCACCAGACGCGCGGGGCAGAAAAGAGCCCGGAACCGTCATAGACGACGATCGTCTTTTCATCCGAAATGCCGAGCGCGCCGACGGCCTCGGCAAAGGCCTCGGCCGAGGGCAGCATGTGGGGCAGGCCACTCGACCGATCCGCAACGAGATCGATGTCGAAGAAGACGGCGCCCGGAATGTGGCCGTCGGCATATTCCTGCCGCCCGCTTCGCCCCGTCGGCGGCAGATGCCACGACCCGTCGACGATCGCGATGGATGGGTCGCCGAGCCGTTCCTGCAGCCAGGCGGTGGAGACGAGGTAGGGGGATGGCGCCATCATCGCCTCCGTTCGGCCTGAGGATGATCCCGGCCCGAGGCCATAGCACGGGCCGGAAGTTTGGGTTAAGCCGCTCAGGCCTGTTTGGCGAAGATCATCTGCCGAACGTCGATCGTGCCGGCGCGGAAACCGGCCTCGCAATAGTGCAGATAATACTGCCAGATCCGACGGAACCGTTCGTCGAAGCCCAGCGGCGTCAGCGACGGCCAGGCCTTGAGGAAGCGCTCGCGCCACTCGGCGACCGTGCGGGCGTAGTCGAGACCGAAGGCGCGATCATGCACGAGCGGCACGCCGACCTTGGCGCCGAGATCCTTCATGATCGTCGGGGTGGGCAGCATTCCGCCGGGGAAGATGTAGCGGCGAATGAAATCCTGCTCGCGCACGTAATCGTCGAACAGGTGCTCACGAATGGTGATAACCTGAAGGCCCGCCCGGCCGCCCGGGCGAAGCCTGTCGCGGATCTGACGGAAATAGGTCAGCCAGTACTCCCGACCAACGGCCTCGAACATCTCGATCGAGGCGATCTTGTCGTAGACGCCGGTTTCGTCGCGATAGTCCTGCAGCTTGAACTCGACCTTGTCGGAAAGTCCCGCATCCTGGATGCGCTGCCTGGCGAATTTGTACTGCTCGGTCGAGATCGTGAGGCCGGTGACGCGCGCGCCGTATTCCTTCGCCACGAACTCGGCAAATCCGCCCCAGCCGCAGCCGATCTCGAGCACATGATCGTTCGGGCCGACCTGGATCCGCTCCGCGAGAGCCCGGTACTTGCGGGTCTGCGCACTGGACAGGTCATTGTCGTGCGGCTCGTACATCGCCGACGAATAGGTCATCGTCCGGTCGAGCCACTTCGAATAGAACGCGTTGCCGAGATCGTAATGCGCGTGGATGTTGCGACGCGAGCCGGTCTTCGTGTTGCGGTTCATCCAATGGCGGAAGTTCTGCCACAGCCGCGCGATCGGGTTGTTGCCGAGGAGCGTCGAGATCGCCTCGTGATTGGCCGAGAAAACCGCGAGGAAGGCCGTCACGTCCGGGCTGTCCCATTCACCGCGGATGTAGGACTCGGCGAAACCGATGCCGCCACCGAGTGCGAAGCGCCGCGCAAAGGCATAGTCGCGGATGATCAGCGTGCCTTCCGGGCCCGGCTGATGGCCCTTGAAGACGAAGCGACGGCCATCCGGCACCACGACGATGATCGAGCCACGCTGGATCCGCAGCGCCACGTCGAAGGCGCGCCGCACCAGTGCGGGTATGCCGGTAAGCACGGCCCGCGAATTGTCCCGCGTTACCGTGACCGGACCTGCATCAGCTGTCATCGATTGACTCATTGCAACACCCTGCACCCAAACCCCGCTTTCGGCGCTTCAACCGCGCTCGTTCTTGTCGCCCGTCCGATCCGGATCACGAGCCCACCGCCCGGCCAGGCCGATCGCCGAAACTGGCGAGGGCCGGAGGCTCGGGACGGCTATGGAACCGGATACCCTTCAGCCAGAGTTTGGCTGCCTCATAATGGATCCCGGCCATGATCTTGATCGTCAGGAACGGTAGGCGCATGAATGTTCGCAGCAAATCGCCGGTCGTCAAGGGCTTGCGGGTGCCATTGAAGGTCGCTGCGAGAATTGGCCCGTCGCCGTCGGTCTCCAGAATGCGAACAGCGACGGTTTCACCGGGCGGTCGGAGGCGGAAATGGTACCGCATTCCCATGTCGAGAAACGGTGAGACATAGAACACCTTGTCGCGGGCCTGCTTCAGTCCTTCGGGGCCGAGTTCTTCGGGCCTTACCGGCGCGACATAGGTATGCCGATCTCCAAACGTGTTGCTCACCTCGTACACGACTGCCGCGAGTGCGCCCGCTTTATCGTAGCACCAGTAGACCGAGAGCGGGTTGAACACATAGCCGAGCACGCGTGGGTAGGTCAGGACGAGAATCCGCCCGCCACCGAGCGCGACCCCGGCCTCGGTGAGAAGCTGATCGAGCCAGGCGCGCGGTGACGTCGCGTCCTTCGACCCGAGATCGCGGTCATGGACCGAGAACAGGTTGAAGCGGTTGTGCGAGATCAGCCGCGACAGCGTGCCGAGGCGCGGCAGATGATCGAGATCGACCAGCACCGAGGCGACACGATAGGTGAAACGATGGCCGACCGGCTTGAGCCGGGCATGCATCACCTTGCCGTCATAGAGCTGCGCGATGCCGTCCGGCGCGGGAAACAGGGGCTCGCTCATTCCGCCGCCACAACCAGACCGATGTCGTCGCTGTCGCGCCACGGGATCGACGCACCGAGCGATTCCGCGACGGTTACGCCCGACCGCAGGCCGTCCTCATGGAAGCCGTGACCGGTCCACGCACCCGCGTACCAGGTTCGGTTGCGTCCCTGGATCTGATGGAGCTTGGTCTGTGCGTCCATGGCGGCCGCGTCAAACTGGGGATGCATCGCCTCCACGCGCGCGAAGGTGAGATCCGGGTTCGGTTCCTCCGGCGGATTGAGGCTGACGAAGATCGGGCGTGTCCGGTCGATGCCCTGCAGAGCATTCATCCAGTAGGTCACCGCAATGTCCTCGAGGCCCGTCGAACGCGAGGTCGCGAGATAGTTCCACGACGTCCAGGCGGCGCGTCGGCGCGGCATCAGCTTCGGGTCGCAATGCACGTAGACCGAGTTCGGGCGATAGCCGACCGCACCCAGGATCGCCTCCTCCTGCGGACTCGGATCGCCGAGCATGGCGAGGGCCTGATCGGAATGGGCGGCGATCACCACGGCGTCGTAGCGATCCGTGTGTCCGAGGCTGTCCTGGATTGTGACCCCGGTCGGCGACCGCTCGATCCGCACGACCGAGGCTCCAAGGCGCAGGCGGTCGCGATAGGTGCGGATCATCTTCTCGACATACATGCGGCTGCCGCCCTCGACGGTGCGCCAGCGCGGACGGTTCCATTGCAGGAGCGCGTGGTTCTCGCAGAAGGAGAAGAAGCTTTTCGCCGGAAACTCCAGCATTTTGGACACGGGCGTCGACCAGATCGCGGCGCCCATCGGGATGACGTACTGGTTCTGCACACGGCGCGAGATCCTGCGCCAGGCAAACCAGTCGCCGAGCGAACGGCCCTCGAAACAGTCGGCGGCGAGATCGGCCCGCGCCATCTTCTGGAACCGCAGGATGTCAGCGAGCATCTTGAGATGCAGCGGATTGAGGATGTTGCGGCGCTGTGCAAAGAGGCCACTGAACACGTCCGTCTCCCGCCCGGCCCATTCAAAACGGCCATCGTCGAGCGACACGGAAAAACCCATGTCGGAATACTTCGTCTCGACCCCGAGATGGCCGAAAAGCGCCGTCAGCCCCGGATAATTCACCTCGTTGTAGACGATGAAGCCCGTGTCGACCGCGATCCGCCTGCCGCCATGGTCGATATCGATCGTATGGCTGTGGCCGCCCGGCCGAAGGTCGCGCTCATACACCGTGATGTGGTGATGGCGGTTGAGGAGATAGGCGGCAACGTTTCCGGAGATGCCGGTGCCGACGATGGCGATGCGCATGGATATCCCTTGGTGGCGACGACGAACCGGTTAGGCGGCGTCCTGGAGTGACTGGAAGGCCGCCATGGCGCGGTCGCGAGCGGCCGCGTGGTCGACGACGGGGAAGGGGTAGGTAACGCCAAGCGTCACACCGGCTCTCGAGAGCGTCTCGCGGGAGGCCAGCCACGGTGCATGCAGGTCCTCCGTCGGAAGTCGCGCGAGCTCTGGTACATAGTGTCGCACATAATCTCCGTCGGGGTCGAACTTTGTTCCCTGGCTGATCGGGTTGAAGATGCGGAAATAGGGCGCGGCGTCCGCGCCCGAGCCCGCGACCCACTGCCAGCTCGCCGGGTTGTTGGCCGGATCGGCATCGATCAGCGTGTCCCAGAACCAGTTTTCGCCCGCCCGCCAGTCGATGAGCAGGTGTTTGACGAGGAAAGAGGCGACAACCATCCGGACGCGGTTGTGCATCCATCCGGTCTGCCAGAGCTGGCGCATCCCGGCATCGACCACGGGATAGCCCGTCTGTCCCCTCTGCCATCTGCGCAGCAGCGTGTCGTCCTGGCGCCAAGGGAAGGCGTTGAAGCGGCCCTGGACGTTGATTCGCGTCAGGTCCTCGGCGTGGAACAGGAGATGGTAGGAAAACTCCCGCCAGCCGATTTCGGCCAGAAACTTTTCCGCGTCGCGCGTGCCGAGCTTTCCGTCGGCGACAGCGTGCTGGGCGGTGTGCCAGATCCGGCGTGGCGAGATTTCGCCAAACCGCAGGAACGGTGAGAGCATCGACGTCGACGGCATGTCCGGCCGGTCGCGGTTGGCGGCATAGCCAATCGCCGAGCGGTCGAGAAAGTGCCGCAGGCGCTCGCGAGCCCCCAGTTCGCCGGGCGTCCACGTCGCCTGCATGCCACCCGACCAGTCGGGATTGCGAGGATGCAGGCCGAGATCGTCGATCGCGACACCGCTCAGCCGGTCGGCCGGAGCGACCCCCGCTAGCCGCATGGGCGCGGGCAGGGGGATCGGCGGTTCGCCGCGCGCGAGGCAGGTGCGCCAGAAGGGCGAAAACACCTTCATCGGCCCGCCGGTCTTGCTCGTGATCTCCCACGGCTCGTGCAGGAGAGCGGCATTGAAGGTCTCGACCGTGCATCCGGCGGCGCGCAGCGAGCGCTTGAGCTCGGCATCGGTCTCGCGCTCGGCCTTGGCGTAGCGGCGGTTCCAGTAGACCGCTGTCGCGCCGCTGCGCTGCACCGCCTCGGGCAGGACGCTCGCAGCCGGTCCGACAAGGATCGTCAGCGACGAGCCGAGCGCCTCGAGCGACGTTGCGAGTGAACGCAGCGACTTGTCGAGCCACCAAAGCACCGCCGCGCCCGGTGGTCGATGGCCGGTCGTCTCGGTGTCATGGATGTAGATGCACTCGACCGGCCGGCCGGATGCCGCGGCCGCCTGGATGGCCGGGTTGTCGTCGATCCGCAGATCATCACGAAACCAGACCAGAACCCGCCCCATCGAAACCCCCGATACACCTTCGCGGACCCGTTGCCGCTCGACCCTGTTACGGCTGATACGCCGCTCGGGTTGCGGCAGATCAGCAGATGATTGCGCCCGGTCCGATCACAGCTGCGAGATCATGCGCCGGCTAGAGGTCTCGCCGGCGCCCGGGCTTCGGGGCCCGCTTGACACGAATAAATAGGAATCCTATACAAAATGCATGACACAGTCCTCTGACGGTTCCATGGTTCCGGCCCGCCGCATCCGCGAGGGGTTCGAACGGCTCTCGGCGGTGCTCCGTTCCGAGCAATGGGCGGCGGCGAACGCGGCCGGGCTCAATCCGACGCAGGCGAGCATTCTCGCGCTTCTGGAAAGCCGCGATCCGGTCGGGCTGCAGATCAAGGCGATAGCCGACCATCTCGGGGTCTCGCAGCCGACCGCCACGGATTCGGTCGCTGCGCTCGAGCGCAAGAACCTCGTCTCGAAAGGGCCGTCGTCGTTGGATTCGCGTGCGGTGAATGTCCGGATCAGCGCCGAGGGTCGGACGCTGCTCGCACGGGTTTCGCAGACGCCATCGCCGCTCGAAACCGCCATCGCCGGCCTGAGCGACGATCAGGAAGGCCTGCTTCTCGCGCTCCTCGTGCGGTTGATCCGGGGCCTGCAACAGGCCGGCACGATCCCGGTCCAGCGCCTGTGCGTGACCTGCCGTCATTTCCAGCCTTACCGACATGATGATGCGGCGAACCCGCATCACTGCGCCTTCGTGAACAGCGCCTTTGGTGACCGGACCCTCCGGCTCGATTGCGCCGATCATGAAACCGCCGATCCGGCGCTCCAGTCTGCCAACTGGGCGACCTTCGACACAGGACCGGCATCCCTCCAAGCACCATAGTCACCCAAGAAGGACACCAATCCATGACGATCTTTCAGGCCCGCAGCGCCGGCTGCGCGGCGACGCTCTTCCTTTGCCTCGCGCATGGCGCCATCGCCGGCGACATCAAGGCCGCCCCAAGCGAGGCGACCATGGCTTCATTCGACATCATCGAGACCCGCGTCCTGATCGAGAAGGATCACGCAGTCTTCCGCACCCGCGTCCGCTCCGCCGCGGGTGCCGAGACGCCCAAGGCGATCGGCGCGTTCGAGGGTTCGGACGTCTACGCCTATGTCTGGCCGACGAGCCTGAACTCGGCCGATGTCGGGTTCGACAAGGATCAGGGCATCGTCGCGCTGGCCGCGACCTTCCATCCCGACTTCGACGACGCGGCCAAGGGCGGCAAGAACCGCGACCGCTGGCATGCGCATTGGGTGGTTCTGGTCAATGACGCCGCCTGTCCGGGCGGGCTGAAGGTCAAGGACATCCCGGCCGGCGAAAAGCCGAAGCTGCCGGAGACCTGGCCCGGCGCGCCGATCCTCATCGACAGCCCGGAGTACCGCACGGCGCTGGACGGTGACACGGTCGACGTGCACGTGCCGGTCGCGCAGGTGCCTGGCATCGCGTCGATCCGCTTTGACGGGGTCACGGCGGGTCTGCGCGTGAACGCCAATCTCCACGCGCCACTCCTGTGCGTGCAGAACGTGTTCAAGATCGCGTCGGGTGATCTGAGCCTGCCCGGCAGCGTCGCGCCGTCGAACTGATCGCGGCGGCAAGGCGGCCCAGCGACTGCCATCGCCGGACCGCCCCTACATCCCCTCCAAGCATCAGAGAAGGACGCCCGATATGACACGCGATCGAGGCGTCGATCCAGCGTCACGCACCAACAGTCTGACAGTTTGGCGCATCCGCTTGTCTTGACCCCGAGACGCCCCATCTGCCGCCGGTCCGCTCCGAGCCGCGCGTCCTGCCAAACCGGCGGGCGTCGCAGGGCGGGGCGCCCGACCGGAGACACCCCATGGCGATCTTGCGCCTCATTCTCGGCGATCAGCTTTCGTCACGGCTCGAGATCGTCGCGACGGCGGCGAAGGGCAGTGACGTCTTCCTGATCGCGGAGGTGATGAGCGAGGCGAGCTACGTCCGCCACCACGTCAAGAAGATCGCCTTTCTGTTTTCCGCGATGCGCCATTTCGCCGAGGCATTGCAGACTGCCGGCCACCGCGTGCGCTACGTGACGCTCGATGACGACGCCAACAGCCAGAGCCTCGAAGGCGAAGTGCGTCGAGCGGTCGCTGACCTGCGGCCCGACCGCGTCCTCGTCACGGAGCCCGGCGAATGGCGTTTGAAGCGTTCGTTCGAAGCGCTTGCCGATGCGCTGACGGTGCCTCTGGAGATCCTGCCGGACACGCGCTTCCTGTGCTCCCACGCTGCCTTCGCCGCCTGGGCGGAGGGGCGGCGCGAGTTGCGCATGGAGTTCTTCTACCGCGAGATGCGGCGGCGGCACGACATTCTGCTCGAACCCGACGGCAAGCCGGTCGGTGGTCGTTGGAATTTCGACGCCGAAAACCGCAAGCCGCCGAAGGCCGGCCTTGATCAGCCGCCGCGCCTGAGTTTCCGCAAGGACGAGATCACTGAAGCGGTCCTAGACTTGGTCCGGCGACGCTTTCCGGACGGCTATGGGGTGCTCGAGCCGTTCCATTTCGCGGTTACACGCCGCCAGGCCCTGCGCGAACTCGACCACTTCATTGCGACGATCCTGCCCGGCTTCGGCGATTATCAGGACGCCATGCTGAAGGGCGCGCCCTATATGCGCCACTCGCTGCTTTCGGCCTACATCAATGCCGGCCTCCTTTATCCGCTGGAAGTCTGCCAGAAAGCCGAGGCGGCCTATCGCAGCGGGCAGGCGCCGCTGAACGCCGTGGAGGGCTTCATCCGACAGATCCTCGGCTGGCGTGAATTCGTTCGCGGAATCTACTGGCGATTCATGCCGGACTATCTGACGCAGAACGCCCTCGACGCCACCGAGCCGCTGCCATGGTTCTACTGGAGCGGCGAGACACGGATGGCCTGCATGAGCGAGGCGTTCGCCCATACGCGCGAACACGCCTATTCGCACCACATCCAGCGCCTGATGATCACCGGCAACTTCGCGCTCGTCGCGGGGCTCGATCCGATCGCCGTCCACGAGTGGTATCTCGCGGTCTATGCCGACGCCTATGAGTGGGTCGAGGCCCCGAACACGCTCGGCATGGCGCTTCATGCCGATGGCGGGCTTTTGGCCTCAAAACCCTATGCGGCGAGTGGCAACTACATCAACAAGATGAGCAATTACTGCGCCGGGTGCGCCTATGACCCGTCGATTGCCGTCGGCGAGAGGGCGTGCCCGTTCAACGCGCTGTACTGGGCGTTCATGGCCCGCCACCGCGACCGCTTCGGCACCAATGCCCGGATGCCCTATGTCTATGCCACCTGGGACAAGATGGGGCCGTCGAAGCGGGAGGCGCTGCTCGCTCAGGCCGACGACCACCTCACCGCCATGCGCGAGGGACGGCTGTGAAGAAGAAGCGCATCGCCAAGGCCGATCTGCCGACGAAAGTCTGCGTCGTCTGCCAGCGCCCGTTCACCTGGCGCAAGAAGTGGAGCAAGGTCTGGGACGAGGTCCGCTATTGCTCCGACGCCTGTCGCGGCAAGCGGCAGGGGCGCGGCGCCGCCACCGATCAGCGCGCGTGACGTCGAAAAGGGTGAGGAAGCGCTCCACGATCGAACCGGCGATGGACCGAGGGACCCGGATCCCGATGCCTCAGCCGACGCTCGGTCAGACCCTTCGCCGGGCCATCACGCCGGAAACCCAAGCGCCCGTCATCGGCAGTTCAATACTCCAGAGCCCAGCCGCCGTTCTGGCCGCCACCGTAGCCCGTAACGCCCTGCCAGAATGGCGAGCGAGACGGTCCTGCCATCGGCTACTGGGACAGTCCCGGGCAGTTCGGGCCTAAAGGCGGCGACGCGGGGAGGGGGCCTTGAGGTCAGAGTCGGCTTCAAGGTCCTGAAGATCGACACCGAAAAGGACGAGGTGAAGGCTGGCACCGACGGACGCGCCGATGCTCTCGATGAACGTGATGGTCTGACGGAACCGCACGCGATCGTTCCGATACAAGAACGCGCCCGACGGGTTGTCAGAGCGGGTTCCGGCCGCCGAAATGACTTCCGTCGGCATCCTGACTTTTAACTCCTGACCGCTGGCCGCATAGTGATGTGCTGCGGTTGATCGCTAAGGCTGATCAGGGGCGTTTGCTTCTTTGCATTGAAGGAGGCATGCTCCTTTGCGACAGCAAACGCCGTGCTCCGCGGCCAGCATTTTTAGCCCGTTCCGTGCCAAACCGCATTTATTGCTGCACGCTGTTTTGCGAGACTGAACCCGTTCAACAGCCCGGAGGGTGGACCAACGGTGGCTTCTAGTCAGGTCGACGTCAATCGTATCCTGTCCTTCCGCCTGAAAGACGTACTGCGGGGAAATACGTTTGCTGGGCTTCTATTCGCGGCTCTCGGTGCCTTCGTACTCATCGTTCCGCCTGCCGACCAGCGCGATTGGGAGGGTGTGTTGGCAGGTACGGTCGTTCTCGCAGTCGGGCTATCGATACTGATCGTTCCGCGACTGAAGGTGCAGCGGAACGAACAGATCGTCGCGGAGTTTTCGCCGGCGGGCGTGATGATGGGCATCCAAAACTCGACGCGCCAGCGCTTCCTCGTTCCATGGGACGAGGTGATTGAGATCACGCAGATCTCTTTCACCCGCCGCATCGTCACGACGTTCGCAACCTATTTTCGTGAGCCCGCGATTACGGTCTCACGCGATTTTTTCGACCGTGAGATCGATGTGGAAGTCAAAGGGCGCGGTCCGTTCTGGGATCACCATGTGCACATGCTCCCACGCGACGAGGGCGTTCGTCTCGCGCTGCTGCATAACGAATTCAATATGTCGCGCCGCCAGTTGCGAGCGGAGATTGAAGAGCGTTGGCGTGCATTCAGCACACATCCTGGAGCAAAACGCCCCGCAGCCGCTGAGCGCGACCCGCTTTCTGTCATCGACCGGCTCTGGGATTCTGCCACGGCCACGGCCGGGGGTTCGATTGCGGTCAAAGCCGTCGCGATCCTCATCGGCATACTGGTGGTGTATTTTTCGCATTACATCCTCGCCTATGTCGGCATGGCGAAACTCAACGAGGCTCAGATCAGGGTTTATGCGGGCGATCTGTTGAAGGCGGGGAACTTGCCGGGCTCCATCGACGATGGGCCCATCACAATGCTGACGCCCGCGCTCATTTCTTCGGTCACTTCAGGGTCGTGCGAGCCTAGCATCAGGCGGGATCTGGCGAACTCCGGATTCTTGCCGCGCTACATGGAGCATCACGCCTGCCGGGCAGCGCTCGTCACGGCAGACCGCAGACCGGCTAAAGCGGTGTTTGATCTCATTGTTGTTGAATACGAGCAAGTGCTGGGGGTCGACGCGACGACCGGAGTGGAAAAGCTTGGGACGTACCGCGCACTGACGGCGGTCACCCCGCCGCCGGATGACGTCCGCTTGCGCCTTTGTGCCGATGGGGGCTGTTGACTGAATAGAACGCATGATGCGCCCGGGTGGCCCGTCCGGGCGCTGATCTGCCATCAGTCCATCTGCGGTTACGCTTTGACCGGCCCATGGCCTGTTACAGCCTTTCCAGCACGATCCGGCCCTCGTGCCAGAGCAGCAGGCCCCATTGCGCTGTGCGATTGATGATCCAGCAGTCGTCCAGCTGCGGCGTTTCCGCGTAGCGCGCATCGGGCAGCTGACACATGTCGAGCAGGGCGGGGATCAGATCCGGCAGGGCGGTAGTATCCACGCCGATGATGATCGCCACGCCGGTATTCGGGGTCCGCACGTCGAATTCAACCCACCCCGACAGATCTTGCGTTGCGATGATCTCGGAAAGCGCCTCGCGCGTCACGGAGCCGTGCGGCGGGCCGTAGGATATGCCATTTGTGTACCAGTTGCCGGACTGGTGGAAGCGGCCGCCGAATTGCGCCAGTTCGATCGAGCGGTCTGCGTCCACCGTGATCGTGAACCGGTCGCACAGACCGGCAACGACAGGCGCGGTCCGGCCGAGGATCAAGGCGGCATCGACGCGCTTCAACCGGGCCAGATTCCGCTGCTTCGCGACCTCCAGGCGGGCCGTAGTACTATCCTTCGACACGTTCGTCGGCTCGCGGGTTTCGTGGTGGCAGCGGCAGTGAAGCAGCACTCCGACGCCGATTTCAAGGCGGTTATCTCTGCCTTATTGAAGTGGGCGCGATCCGTTCCGACGTCATCCCACCCAGCACGAGGGGTAGCCCGCGGGATGAGCTGGCATCAAACTCAAAGCGCGGCCGCGCACCTCGGGCAAGATCTCGCGCATTGTCGCGCTTGTCTTGGCACGTCCCTGTTTTTGAATTTAAAGCGCAAAGCAAATCGGGGATATCTCAGTCTATAGTTTATTTGAGACAATATATTTTAGTATATTTTAAAAATTTTTTTACCAAACTCGCTTCGGTCTCGTCGATAAAAATACAGAGTTGGCTGTAGAATATGCGCATCAAAACCATCGCAATCGCCATCTGCGGCGCGATTACGCTGACAACCGTAGGATCCGCATGGTTGTCACTGTCGGGTTCCTTGGCTGTCCGGGACACCGCGAAAGAGGTTCTGACCGCTGCCCATCAGCGCTTGGCGCTGTACGACGCGACCATCAATCTGTCGCTTGAGCGGTCGCTGACCCAGGTGGGGCTCAACCTGCCGGGGGCCATGCCAGCCCCGCTGCGCGATCTTCTGACGAAGCAACGCACGCGGTCCGACGCTGGGTTCACCACGCTGATGACTGAGCTTGAAGCAGCCGATACGGCGCAGAAGGATGCATTCCTAAAGGAAGTGCGCACCGGTCTGGAAGAGATCCAGCGCCTCCGGGTCCAGTCCGATTCCGGCCTCGCCGTAGCGGCCGCCGACCGCGACCCCGCAATGGTCGAGCAGATCCCTGCGACACTTAAGGCGACCGTGGAAAAGCTCCGCTCGCTCGAAGCCAAGCTCCTTCCACCAGGCGCGATGGTGCCAACGGCGCTGCTCGTCGTGGAAGAGATTCAAGGCCTTGCCTGGGAAGTGCGCGAATTTGGTGGGCGGGAGCGCACGCTGTTTGCCATCGCGACCGCGACGGGCGCGCCCATAAGCGCAGCCACCCAAGCCGAGGCGAGTGGCTATGCCACGCGCGCCGCCGAGGCCTATCAAGACCTTCTGCTCAAGAAGGTTCATCCTGAAACCGCGGAAGCAGTGAGGGCGTCGATCGACACCCTCGGAGCGACCTATTTCACTGCCTACGACAAGACACGCCAAAGCCTCCTTGCGGCGGCCTCGACGGGCGCCTATGGCGTCACGATGGAGGCGTTCTTTGCCGAATCCTCCACCGCCCTTGGCGCCGCCGAGGAGTTGGCCAGGGTCGCCGGCGCAGCAGCCGAGGATGCCGCCGAAGCCAGCCGAACCTCTGCGACGAATGCCGTCCTGATCACCGTGGCCCAAAGCGTCCTGGCTTTGGCGATGCTGGCGGTGCTTGGCTGGTTCCTGCTCCGCTCTGTCCTACCTGTTTGATCCCGGGTTTTGATGGTGCATTGTCATGGCCGGCAGCGAGGGATGCGCTATGGGCCAGATTCTTCACGGGAGCGCCACCACGACAGAGGCAGTCCGTCGAGCGATACAGCATAGTCAAGAGAGCCTGAGGGTG
>JBKDKQ010000029.1:0-25921 GCA_046344875.1 Labrys sp. (in: a-proteobacteria)
GTGGATCTCCGACATCCTGCTCGAGCAGTTCGGCATCTACATCCAGCCGATCAACTACCCGACCGTCCCGCGCGGAACCGAGCGCCTGCGCATCACCCCATCCCCCCTCCACTCCGACGCCGACATCGACCATCTCGTCGCGGCCCTCGGCTCGCTGTGGTCCCAATGCGCCCTCGCACGGGCCGTCGCGTGAGGGTCTGACACCAAGGTTTTCGGGGCCAGAGAACATCCAAGCCAGAACCCTGACACCAGCATCTTGAGGCGCAAGACGGGCCGGCGACTGCGTGACGATCCGTCGGCTCAGGCGCGGGCGTCGCGCGGGGCTGAGCCTTTCGGGGATGGCGCCGCCTTCGCGGGTTCTGCCGCCGTGGTGATCGTCGCGGGGCTCTGCGTGGCTGCGGTCAGGCGGCCGAGTTCCATGCTCAGCGCCGAGCCGATCGCCAGAAACTCGGCGGTGTTTTCGCGCATCTGCGCCGCCGCCGCGACGATGTCGCGCTGCGCCGCATCGTCATCGGTCTTGCTGCTGGCGGCGAGCTTGCGTTCGAGCCGGCGCAATGCGCTCGCAAAGCGCTGACCGAGATCGTTGATCGTCGTCACCGCCTCGTTGAGACGCTCATGCGTCGGACCCGTCACGGCACCCGACGAGACCGGCGCGGCACTCGTGCCGCGGGCATCGAGCGTGCGCATCCGCTCACCGAGCTCCTGCAGCGAGCGGACTGCGGTGGCGATGCGCTCGCCCGGTGCTCCGATCGCCTCCTCGATCCGGCGCTCGAGGCGCACGATCGCCTCGGCGATCTCGAGCGAGGCCGCCTGCGACAACAGCCCCGCCGGACCGGGGCCCGCGGCCTCGGCCGCCGCGATCTGGGCGGTGAGGTTCAACTGCAGCCGTTCGAGCGCGGCCGCGAAACTCTCCTCGACCGTCGCGCTGACCTTGCGCGCCAGCCCCTCCTCGCGACTGCCGTCCAGCATGGCCTTGCGCGCCTCGCCGATCTTCGACACCGCGCCGTCGACCTTCGTGGCGAGTTGCTCGAGGAGCCCCGACAGCGAGGCAAGCGTCGCGCCGGCCTCGGCACGCCCCTCGGCCGACCCGTTCGCGAGAATCTCCAGCCGGGCGAGAATGGGCGAAAGATCGGGCTTTGCGACCCCGACCAGGCCCGAGACGGCATCGATCCGGGCCGTCAGCTGGCCGAGCGCCGCCTGGATCGCGGCAAGGACCATCTCCGTACCGACCCGCGTCTCCTGCCCGCTCGACGTCATCGCCTCGAGACGCGACGTGAGCGGCGAAAGGTCGGGCCGCATCTCGGCGACGATGGCGGGCATCGCCTCGATCTGCAGGGTCAGTTGGCCGATGGTCGACCGGATCTCGCCGAGCAGGCCGGCGATCGCGCCGCGATGGGCATCGCCGGCAGCCGCTGCCGCATCGATCCGGGCTTCGAGCGTCTGCGCCCAGCTCCCGAGCTGTGCGGCGATGTGGGTCGCGGCCGAAACGCCGACCGACCGGGCGAGCGCCGTCGGATCGGGGAGCTGCGCGAGGCCGGCCGAGGCTTCGCTCAACCGCTCGGAGGCGGCGATCAGCGGCTCTGCCTGCTTCGCGAGGCCCTTTGCCGCCGTCGCGATCTCGGTCGACACGCCGGTGAGGCCAGGGGCCGCAGAGGCGATCAGCTCGGCCGCAGCCGAGAGCTTGGCGAACATGGTGTCGATCGCGGTGAAGAGGCGACGCGCGCGCTCGGTCTCCTGCGGCAGGGCCGACAGCGCCGGTGCGGCCGCCTGTGCCGCGAGCGAGGATTTTTCGAGGCTCTCCGACAGCGCCTCCATGGCGGTGACGAGCTGGCCAGACCGGTCGACGGCATGCGACAGGCTGATCGCCGCCTCCACCCCGGCGCGCAGGCTCTCGCCGCTCGATCGCAGGTCCTTCGCCACACCGTCGAGCCCCTCGGCGAGACCCGTCGCGCGATCGAGCGCCTCGGACCCGACCAGAAGGTTCGGCGCGGCAGCGGCAAGCTTCTCGGTCGTCGCAGCCAGCCGATGAACGAGCTGTTCGCCGGTGCTCGCCGATCGGGCCGCCTTGTCGATCTGCGCCGGAAGCGCCGCGAGCGCGGGCGCGATGGCGGTCGCCGCCGCGAGACTGTCGCGCAGGCTCGATGCCACCTCCTCGATCGCGGCCATGGCCGTGCCGAGCCCCGCCGCCTGATCGGCGCTCACGGTGCGCGCTTCGAGCGCCGCAAGGCGCTGATCGAGCGTCATCACCGCCTTGCGAACGGGCTGGATCTCGGCAGCGGCCCCAGCGATCACGCCGAGCGCGCCCTCGATCCGGCGCAACCGATCCTCGAGGCGGCCGATGAAGCCCGCAGGCTGTTCCGCCACGCGCCGCGCCTCGATCTCGTCGAGACGCGCCGTGACGAGCGCCTCGAGGCGATCGAGCCGCTCCAGCACGGCATCGCCGCCGACCTCCGGGTCGGCGGGCACCGGCTCCGGCGCGGCCGGCGGGGCCGCGATCTGGGCAAGCGTCTGGCGGAAATCGATCATCGCGGGAACGAGAAGTTCCGCGAACTGGGCCATCTGGGCGGTGACGAGGTTTGAGCGCTGCAACGAAGTCTGCAACTGCGCGACGAGTTCGCCGGGTTCCGTCGCGTCCATCCCCGTCGCGTTCGTCATGGCTGGGCCACTCCGGTGCCGTCGAGCGCGGGCGCTGGCATGCGCGAGGGTGGAAACACGGTGTCTTGTCCGATTCCAGGTTGCGACGGAACGCCGATTCGCGTGAATCATAGTGCGCGTGGCAGGGCGATGCGAGCGCCGCCAGGCGGACTTTTCTACCTCTCCACCGATTGAATCATGGTCATCGCGCCAATCTGGTGCGGACGCACCATTCGCGACCGTTCTAGACGGCCGAGAACCCGTTATCGACGAAAAGCTGCGTGCCGTTGACGAACGAGGCGTCGTCGCTCGACAGGAACAGCACGGCCTTGGCGATGTCGTCGGGTGTCGCCATCCGCCCCTGTTGTGCGGCGATCGCGGCGTCGGACGCATCGACGCCGAGGGCCGTCAGTTCCTTCACCTCGCGGCGGCCGTGCGGTGTGTCGATGAAGCCCGGGCAGACCGCATTGCAGCGGATGTTGCGATCGCGGAACTCCACCGCGATGGCTCGCGCGAACATGTGGCAGGCCCCCTTCGTGGCGTCATAGAGCACCTCCATCGGCGTCGCATAGACCGCCGAGATCGAGGAGGTGCACACGATGGCGCCGCCGCCCGCCGCGATCATCGAGGGCAGAACCGCCTTGGTCATCAGGAACATGCTCTTGACGTTGATCGCGAAGAGATCGTCCCACTCCTCCTCCTCGATCGAGAGGAAGGGTTTGATGGTGATCGTGCCGGCATGGTTGAAGAGCACCGTGATCGGACCGAGCGCCGCGATCACCGCCGCCACGGCCCGCCGCACCTCGGCCCCCTTCGACACGTCGGCCGGCGCGAAGACGGCGCGGTGGCCGGCCTGGACCAGCGCGTCGACCAGCGCCTCGCCCGCCGAGACGTTGCGGTCGACGACGCCGACGGCGGCGCCGGCCTCGGCATAGCGCCAGGCCGTCGCGGCCCCCACACCCGTCGCACCCCCCGAGACGAGCGCGACGCGCCCCTGAAGCTTGCCTGCCATGGTCTTCGCGCTCCCTGCTCCCGGTCGACCCTAGACCAATCGATGTGCGAGCGAAATCCGGACCGCTTGAGGCGTCTGCACGGTTTGCCGCGGTCAAGCCGGCTTTGGTAGGGTCACGCCGGCGCGAATGGCCGGAGCCTTCGCCCGGGCCCGTTGGGAGACTCGTTTGCCTGAAGACACCGCTTCGTCCTGGTCGGTCATCCTCATCATCATTGTCGGCGGCATCGCCTTCGTCGTGATGTGGGTGTCGATCTGCCACCTGCTTTCATCGCTCGGCGGCTGGCGAAGGCTTGCACGCCTTTATCCGGCGGGCCCAGCCGGGCATGTCGTCACCCACCATTGGCAGAGCGGGCAGTTCGGCTTCGTGACCTATCGCCGCTGTCTGAATGTACAGGTCACCTCTGAAGGGTTGCGCATCGAAGCGCTCCCCCTGTTCTGGCCCGGTCATGCGCCCCTGTTCCTGCCCTGGTCCGAGATCAAGGGGGCCCATATCGAGCGATGGCTGATCATCGACTTCGTCGCTTTCGATGTCGGCGCACCACGTCAGGCTACGGTTCGGCTCCCCGCCGGCCTCTTCGCGGACGAGGCCGTGCCCCGCGACCTATTGGCTGGCCCGTCCAAGACGGCAAGTGCCAGCGGCCGATAATCGCACTCAGTCAGCGGCGATCTTGTCGGCCATCACGGCGATGGTCTCGACATAGACGCTTGCCCGGTTCCAGTCGCGCAAGACCTCGCGATTGGCGCTGCCGGCGCGCCAGTCCCGCCCCTTCCAGCCATGCGAACGCAGGAAATTCGCCGTGGAGGCGATGACGTCAGGGACGGAATGGATGAGGTCACGATGACCGTCGCCATCGCCGTCGACGGCGTAGCGGACATAGTTGTAGGGCATGAACTGGGTCTGGCCGATCTCGCCCGCCCAGGCGCCCTTCATCTGCGATCGCGGAATGTCGCCGTTCTGGATGATGAGAAGGGCGCCGACGAGATTGGGCTCGAAAAAGGCCGAACGACGACAGTCGTAGGAGAGGGTCGCGAGCGACGTGACGATGTCGAGCTTGCCGGAGAGCTTGCCGTAGTTTGTCTCGAGGCCCCAGATCGCGATCAGGATCGGCGCCGGCACGCCGTAGCGCTTCTCGACGGCATCGAACAGGCCCTGATTCGCGGCCCAGAGGCGCCGGCCCTGGGCAATCAGGGCGTTGTTGACGCGTCGGGCGTAAAACTCCTCGAAGGAGAGCTTGAACGACTTCTGGTTTCGATCAAGCCCGATGACGCGCGTGCTGTATTTGACGCCGTCGAGCAGGGCGAGCGTCTCGGGCTTAACGCCCTGCTCTGCCGCGCGCTGCTTGAAGCCCTCGACCCAGGGCCGGAACCCGGCGGCGTCGTTGCCGCAACTCGCGGCGAGGGCTGGAACCGTCGCAAGGCTCACCAAGGCTGCAGCGATGATCGCCCGACGAATGTCTCGGACCCTGCCCATGAGTGTTTGCTCCCTGATTCCGCGATCCCCTCCATATGGCCGCGCCGGGTCCGCAGAATTCAAGTGCTTTTGTCCGCCGATGTCACATCGAAGATCGGCGCGCCCCTGCCCGGATTGAAGCGTCCGCAGGATTCCCTCGCCCTCTCGTGGAGCCTTCGTCCGATATCCGCCGGTCGTCGATCTCCTGCGCCCGGCGGACGGGCGCAAGGGCAATCGATCGTGGAATGGCGATGGAGACCCACGTGGAACCCGCGGGCTCAGTTCCGGCGATCGTCCAGCACCCGGCGCAATGTCCGCAACGGCGGCAACCCGCTCGACACGGTTCCCGGTGGCAGCGTGGCGCCGATCTCGCGGATCTCCGGCGTCATGTTTGCGATCGCCTGAGCCCGCGCATCGCGACCGGCCGGCGTCAAGGAGACCCGCTTGGCACGACCATCGCGGTCATCGGGAGCGATGGAGACATGGCCGGCGCGCTGCAGCGCACCGAGGGTGCTCGTCATGGTGCCCTTGGTCACCTGCATCGCGCGCGCAATCTCGGCGGGGGATTGCGCGCGGCCGATCCGGCTCAGGTGGTTGAGCACGCCGAACTGGGCCGTCGTCATCGCGCCGGGCAGGTGCCGCTCGAGGGCATTGGTGACGAGCTGCGCGAGGATCATGACCTCGGTCAGATACTCGAAAAGCCGGTCGCTCGGTTCAGCGTCGCTCGTCATGCCGTCCTGATTCGGGTCTCATAGGGCCATCGGGGACTTGGCTTGGGTTCCTGCGCGTAGCCGATACGGGTCAGCATCTGCAATCCCTGCCGGGGTGCCACGCCGAGAACCGCACGCATTTCAGCATAGAGCGGCGCGATTTCCGCAAACTCCTGGAGCGCCTGGCTCAGCGGCTGCATCGCGACGCCGAGCGCCGTCGCCGCGAGATTGATCCTGACATAGTCGCGACCGGCCGCGATCTGGTCGGCGCGCGTATTGCCGGGCGTCTTCAGCCACAGAAAGGCGGTCGTCTTGTCGAAGGGCTCCTTCAAGATCTCGGATTGCTGGCGAAAGGCCGACGAGGATGGATCCATCAGTTCGGTCTTGTCGATGAGGCCGACGCTGTAGAGCGCTTCCAGCATCGGACCGGCGAGAGAGATGCCATCCGGGTCAGCGTTGATTTCCGCCTTTCCGATGCGCGTCAGATCGAGGCTTTCACGCCATGGCGCGGGCGTCGTCATTTCGACGGCCATGGCCCGCCATGTCAGGTCGCGCAGGCCGGCGACGCGCCCGGGGTCCGTGGTATGGTCGATCGCGCTGGCGCGGGCGGCATCCGCGATCGTCCGGATCGCCTCGGGCGGGACCGGGCGCGACAGATCATGCACGTTGCGGTTCGTGCGACGCCGCAAGACCGAGGCGAACAACGGATCGGGAACGGTCCCGCCGTCCTCGATGAAACGGATCCGGGCAATGGGACGCTCATCGAGCCGTGGTGTCGGCTCGCCCTGCGGAAACAAGTCGACATCGACCGAAAACCCGTCATGGGCCGCCGCCATCGCCAGCAGTTCGAGGAAGGCGCCCAGTCCGATCGTGATCTGTCGGTCGTACGGATCGGTATGAACGAGACGCCGATCGAGCTGGCAGGTCAGCGTGATCTCGCCTGGAACGGAGAGATCGGCAAGCCATGGCTGCCGATTATGCGGGTTCGGCGCGAGGATTGCGTAGGACAGGGCGCGGCGACGCGGGTCGACACTGCCTTCGCCGGCCCGAAACCAGGGCGATCGGGCCGTCTCGGGGTCGCGGGTGAGCGCCCAGGCGGCCCCGGTCGCCGCGACGACGACGCCGCCCCCAAGAAGCCGGATGATGGTACGGCGGTTCATGTCACGCTCCGTTAGTTTGGCATCAAACTAACTAGTTTGATTTCGAATTATGTCAAGACCTGAATGGGTCTTCCCTGCGCCGCGCCGGATCAGCAGCCCATCAGGCGTTTTCAGGTCGTTGATGCCGGAATCGCGATGGCTTCACGCTGCCCGTTCGATCCGTTTCGCTGAAGGATCCCCAACCCGTCGAAACAGGGCGCGCACCAAAGAGGCGGGGTCGGCCGCGTGCCTGCATGGCAGAAGGCCGCGCCGGTGTTGCCGGTGCGGCCAGAACGAAGGTCACGCTCACCGGGTTTGGTGAGGGGCGCGTTGCCGTCAGGCCGCGCGGATGGTCGCGAGGAAGCGGTTCATCGCCTCCTGGATGCGGGCCGAGCGATCGTTGAGGTCGGAGATCGCATCCCGCATCTCCTCGCTCATCGAACCGGTTCGCGTGGCGGAGCGGCCGACATCGGCGATGGCGGCGCTGACGCCGCGCGTGCCGCTCGCGGCCTGGGCGACGTTGCGGGCGATCTCGACCGTCGCGCCGTTCTGCTGGTCGGTCGCGACCGCCATGGCGGCGGTGCGTTGCCGGATCGTCTCGACCATGTCGGCGACCGAGGCGGTGGCGGCGATCGACTCGTCAGCCGCCGCGCGCATGTCGGTGATCTGGGCGCCGATCTCCTCGGTCGCGCGCGCCGTCTGGGTCGCGAGCGCCTTGACCTCGGCCGCGACGACGGCGAACCCGCGTCCCGCCTCGCCCGCGCGGGCCGCCTCGATCGTGGCGTTGAGAGCGAGAAGATTGGTCTGTTCGGCGATGTCGGTGATCAGCTTCGTCACGTCACCGATCTTGCTCACGACCTGCTGCAGCCGCTCGACCGACCGGTTGGAGCGGGCGACCTCGCCCGAGGCATCGGTCACGGCCCTGGAGGAGGTCTCGACCTGCTTGTTGATGTCGGCGATCGAGGCGGAGAGTTCCTCCGTCGCGCCGGCGACCGCATTGACGTTGGCGGTCGCCTGTTCGGCGGCCGAGGAGACCGCCATCGCCCGCTCGCTCGTCTCGCGCGCGATGTCGGCCAGCGTCTCAGCCGACCCACCAAGAGCGCGAAGCTGGGAGAGGGTTTCCTGCGACAGGCTCATCACCGTCGCCTCGAAGTCGTCGGCGACCTTGACGCGATCGGCGAGCCGCCGTTCGGCACCGAGCGCGCGCTCCTGCGCGGTCGTTTCCTCGAGTGCCCGCGAGCGCAGCAGATTGTCGCGGAAGACCGCGAGGGCGGCCGCCATCTGGCCGATCTCGTCCTTGCGCCTGCCGACGGTGATCGCCTCATCCGTCGCGCCTTCCGACAAACGCCGCGTGATCGCCGCGAGCCGTGTCAGCGGACGGGAGATCACGGTGTGGTTCAGCACGCCGAAGAGGCAGGCGAGCGCGAGGATCAGTCCGAGGCTGCCCAGCGCGATCATGCGGGCGGAGGCCATCGCGGCGCTCTGCTCGGCGACGAGCGCCTCGCGCCTCGCCGTGAGCACTGCGTCGAGTTTCCCGCCCGCCGCAAAGATCTCCGGCATCAGGCGGCTGCTCGAGGGTGTCAGTTCCATGGCGCGGGCGAGATCGATGGTCTCGGGCACGCGCATGTACTGGACCTGCTGATCGATCTTTTCGCTCTTCCAGGTCTGCCACGCCTGCCGCATGTCGGCGAGCGGCGCGGACGCGCCGTCGATGGCGGCAAGGGTCGACCCGCCAAGTTCATCAAACAGACCCGTGGCGGCCTTCGACTGTTCACCGGCGCGCTCGAGCCAGGCGCGATCGCCGGTCAACATGAAGGTCTGGATCGACAGCGCCTGCTCGCGTACGGCGCTCTGCAACGTCTCGGCCTTGCGTTCGAGCGCGGAAATGACCTCGACCTGCGCGATGGCGGCCGCGGTCGCGTCCACGCGCGAATAGGTTGCCGTGCCGGCGACGGCGGCGATGAGCGCGAGCCCGGTGAAGACGAGCGCGCCTTTGATGGAAACAGACAGGGTGCTGAGCATCGTGGCGTGTCCGATCAGGTGGCGGGCGCGAGGCGCCGCTGCAATTCGGTCAGGTTGAGTTCGATGGTCGCCGCGCCGAAGCTGCCCTTGGCGTCCGACAGGGTGAGATTGAGCTGGGCGCGCCAGATCTTGTTCTCGGCATCCCATTCCGGTTCGTCGAGGAAGACCGCGTCCACCCCGACGCCGAAGGTCTTTTGGAACTTCGCCTCGTCGCCCTGCCAGTAGTCACTGGTCGCGGCACTCTGACCGACATTGAGGCCGTTGCGATCCATGACGAAGATCTCGGTGTAGAGCCCGAGGCTCTCGGCCTGGACGCGCAGCAGATAGGTCGACAGCGGTGCCGACAGGGTCGCCCCGATCAGCGGCTTGTCGGCTCCCTCACGCTCAGCGCGCCACTGTTTGTCCAGCGCGTCGATGGCCGACTGGCTGATCGCGGCGTTGCGGTCGTTTTGCGCCTTGACAGAGAGGGCGACGATCGGATTGGCGAGCCATTCGCGGGTCTTGGCGATGAAGGCCGCGTCGACGAGGCGCGCCGCATCGGGGGCTGGCGGCTGCGCCAGAGCGCTGGTCGCCATGACGGAAAACACCGCGCCGACAACCCAGGATCGCTTCGCCATTGTTACCTCATGGTTTTAAGTTACCTTCATATTGAGTATCGAAATACCGTAAATCAAATGCTAACCCGCGGTTGTGCCATCGCGATCATGGTCGGCTTCGTCGTCATGATCCACCGCGACAGGACCGGCTGAAATGGGAAACGAGAATGGCGCGACCTGCCGCCGAGAGCCGGCAGGCGAAAACATTGCGGAAATCGCCCGGTCGGTAGCACCATCGGCTGACCAGATCCCGGCTATTCAGCGCGAAGTCGAGTTCGAGCCAGCCATTGAGGAAACACGTCAGGGCGACCTCGTGGGGAAACTGCGCGCCGGTCTCGCCCGCCCAAAGAGCACACAGGTACTCAATGTGAAAGTCGGACGGACCTGCTCTTCCATGGTCTGAACGCTCCACCGCCTTCTCCTTTCCGTATCGCCTGCTGCACCGCCTGCCGGCGCAGATCTGATGTCCGATGCCCCCCTTTTCGTGCGGTTCGACCGCACCGGCTGGAACCGGAGCCCCCTCGCGACGCACGAAGGGCCGTCGACCTGCGACCCTTCCTGCACCTAGGCACCCGGGCCGGCGGGGCTTTAGGGTTCGACGTCGCCCTATCAGAAATGGCGCGTCGACGATGACGCTGTGCTTCGCGTCCGGCGCCTCTCGCCGGACGAAACCGGTCATGGCGGGCAATGCACGCTGAGGAAACAGCAAGGACGGTTCAGTTGGGGCAATCGGTGGACAGTCACGTCCGCCCCGGTCGCGTAGAAGGGATGACGCCGACATGCAGGAACCCCATGACCCCACACGCCGACGCCTTGCGTGCCGAAAGACCCGAAGCACCACCGGTGCGGCGCGCCTTCCGCGGCTACGCGGGAATGAGCCCGCATACCTGGATCACGCAGATGCGCGTCCAGCGCGCCGAAGGCCTGCTTGAGGCGGGAGCCCTGACGATCGCCCAGATTGCCTTTGCCTGCGGCTTCTCGAGCCAGAGCCACCTCACCGAAACGTTTCGCCGCACCAATGGCCTGCCGCCGGCGCTGTGGCAGAAGCGGATGCGCGGGCGTCTGAGGGCCGGCGACGGGATCTGAGGGCGGCGAACGGCCGGCGGCGCATCCTTCGCGGCACCGCTGGCCGGTACGTCAGGGCGTGTAGGTGTAGATCTCGCAGTAGAGATTCTCACCCGGTTCAACGCCTCGATCCTCGAGGTCGCCTTCGCGGTCGGCTATGAATCGAGCCAGCACTTCAGCCGTATCTTCCGCCGAGACCGCCTGTCCTGACCCGCCGCCATCGTGTCCACCCGCCGGAGCGTATAGCGCGGCGACACGGCGAGGATCGTGCAGTCATACCAAACTGCTTCGTCGTGCGGTTTGTCGTGCAGATGCTGCAGCACATACCTTCGGCTGACGCCGACGCTGACGTCCGAGCGATCGACCGCTTCGTCATTCGATGTTCCCGGCCAGGTTGATCATGGACCGAGTGGGCATCTGTTCACGGTACCCCGATCGCGATCTTCGAGTTGCCTGCCACCGGGGTTTGCCCGGCCTTGTCCGATCGATCCGGCGGCATTAACCTTTCGATGCCTTCGGTACGAGCGCGTGTGGAGAGCGTCGTGGACTGGTTTGCTGCCCGTCGTCCGTACGGTCGACCATGAGGCTCGATGGCATCGACACGCCGGACATGAGTGGCGCGTCAGCGGCTCGACGGTCGCGCCTGCCGGCACCCGAACTGACATTGGTTGTCCCGACCTTCAACGAAGTCCGCAACATTCCCGTCCTGATCGACAGGGTGCAAAGGGTGCTCGTCGGAATCGACTGGGAAATCATCGTCGTCGACGATAACTCGCCGGACGGGACCGCCGCCGTCGTGCGGGACATTGGACAGCGTGATGGACGGATACGGTGCCTCCGCCGAATTGGCCGCCGTGGCCTGTCCGGCGCCCTGCTCGAGGGCATGCTGGTGAGCCAGTCACGCTATGTCGCTTCGATCGACGCCGACCTCCAGCACGACGAAGCAATCCTCACGACAATGCTTGAGCGGTTGCGCCGAGGTGATGTTGATCTCGTCGTAGCCAGTCGCTATGCGCCCGGCGGTGACGCCGCGGCATTTTCCGCGGGACGCGCCCGCGCCAGTCAGTGGTCGTCCGTCCTTGCGAGAACGTTGACGGGCGTGACGCTCACCGATCCCATGAGCGGCTTCTTCATGCTGCGACGCGATATCGTCGAGCGGCTCGCTCCGTCACTGTCGGCACAGGGCTTCAAGCTGCTCCTGGACATCGTTATCACGGCCGGAGGAAGTCTGCGCACGGCAGAGGTCCCCTACGTTTTTCGTAATCGCCTGCATGGCGAAAGCAAACTCGACGTTCGAATTGCGCTCGAGTTCTTTGGCCTGATCATCGCCAAATTGACGAATGACGTCATAACGGTGCGTTTCCTGCTGTTCTGCTTGGTCGGCACGACGGGCGTGGCTATCCATATGCTGGTCCTTGCCGTGATGCTGTCGACCGGCGTCACGAGCTTCACTGTGAACCAGGCGATCGCAACCGTGACGGCGATCACCTGGAACTTCGTCCTGAACAACCGGCTGACGTACCGCGATCAGCGCTTGACCGGCTGGCGCGCCGTCCACGGCCTCCTTCGCTTCCAGTTCGTCTGCGCCGTTGGCGCATTGTCCGATGTCGGTGCAGCGAGCTGGATCTATGATTTCGGCTCGAAATGGTGGGTGGCCGGTCTCGGCGGTGCCGCCATGGGAGCCGTCTGGAACTACGTCGTCAGCACCGCCTTCGTCTGGCGCAGGTCATGACTCGGGCAGGCGCTTCGGTGTCGGTGGATGGCGGCGGATCAAAACGCGAAGCAGCCGTCGCGTTTGGGCTCATCGCTGCGCTCAGTGCACTGAGGCTGCTTGTCGCGGCCGTCGCGCCGCTGGCCTATGACGAGACCTATTACTGGCTGTGGTCGAAGCACCTCGCAGCGGGGTATCTTGATCATCCGCCAATGGTGGCCTTCGTCATCCGCCTCGGCACCACGATTGCAGGCGACAACCCGTTCGGTCTTCGCCTGATCGCAGTGCTTCTCGCCATTCCGGCCACGTGGGCCGTATGGCGATCGGCGGCGATCCTCATCGGCGATGCTCGTATCGCCGCGACGGCCGCAGTCTACTTCAACCTCACCCTGATGGTTGCCGCAGGCACGGTGATTGTCACGCCGGATGCGCCATTGCTGGCCTCGGCCGCTTTCGTGCTGTTTTTCCTCGTCAAGGTGAAACAGACCGGTTCGGGCCCCTGGTGGCTGGCGGTCGGCGCCGCGGTCGGCGCCGGATGCCTCTCGAAGTACACAGCGCTCTTTTTCGGTGCCAGCATTTTCCTCTGGCTGCTGATCGATCGACAGAATCGGCGTTGGTTCCTGTCGCCGTGGCCCTATCTCGGTGGCATCGTCGCATTGGCCTTGTTCATGCCGGTCATCGTCTGGAACGCGATGCACGACTGGTCTTCCTTCGAAAAGCAGTTCGGCCGCGCCCGAGGCGATGGACTGACGCTACGCTTCATCGGCGAGCATCTTGCCGCCCAGCTCGGGCTCGCCACGCCGCCGATCGCCCTTCTGGGCGTGCTCGGTTTCTGGTGTTTGTCCAGCCGCACCGGAGCGAGCGTGTCAACGCGGATCCTGCTCCAGGCGCTGTTCTGGCCGTTGACGATCTATCTTCTGTGGCATTCGCTTCACTCACGGGTCGAGGGTAACTGGACCGGACCGATTTTTCCCGTCTTTGTCATCGCTGCAGCGATCGCCGCGCATTCGCAAGACTGGACAGGCGGGTGGTCGGGGTTCGTGCGCTGGCTTCGGCGACTGGCTGTCCCTGTCGGCATGCTGATGATTGCGGGAGTGTACCTGCAGGCTTGCTTGGGTGTGGTGCCATTCGGACGCGCCGATCCCACCGCTCGCCAACTCGGCGCCGGGATGCCCGCTCTCGCCGCCGAAATCGACGGGATCCGAAAGCGCGAGGGCGCGACCGTCATCTTGACCGAGACCTATGCCGCAACGGGCTGGCTTTCCTTCTACCTGCCGGAACGCTCGGCTGTGGTCCAGTTTCATGAGGGGATCCGTTGGGTGCAGCAGCCGCCGCCAGATCCCGCGCTGTTTCAGGGCACTGCGCTGTATGTCTGCCAGGCCCCATGCCTCTTCCCGCTCGACGTCCGGCGCCGATGGCGTGCCTTTGACAAGATCGCCACGCTGCAACGTGAACGCCACGACGTCACGATCGATCAGTGGGATGTCTATCGACTACGCGGCGCAATCGGCCCGCCGATCGAGCGATGATCCTGCGCGCAACCGCTGACACGGTGGAGCCGCATACAGACGATGCGCAGCCAGTCGCCTCACATGAGGTCACGAGCGTGCGCCTTCGCCCAACGGCCGGCCCGATGCTCTGCAGGGCCGTTCGACAGGTTGGAAACGGGGGGAGAGGGTTCCGGGCGCAAACGAAGCGGCGTGACGAAAACCAGACTGCCTTCGCGAGAAATGCGAGGTTGACGGGAAGGTTCGGCCGCGGGGCCGCCGACCTCTGCGTCAGGGCGCGCTCCTCATTCGAGGTCACGGCCTGATCAGGTAGCGCTCCACGACGTCACGGTTGAGCTCGATGCCGAGGCCCGCGCCCTGCGGCAGCGCCATCCAGCCGTCCTCGAGCGTCGGTTCCGGCGAGACGAGATCGCGCCGCAGGGGGCTGTCATAGACGAGCGGCGAGATGAACTCGAACAGCGGGGCCGCGGGACAGGCGGCCTGAAAGTGTCGGCCGGCATGGGCGAGGATACCGGTCTTCCATCCGTGCGGGATGACCTCGACGCCTGAAAGCTCGCACAGGTCGGCGATGCGGCGGATCTCTGAAAAGCCCCCGCAGCGGGCAATGTCGGGCTGCACCACGTCGACCCGTCCCTTCTCGATCCATTCCTTCACCTCGAAACGGGTCGCCGCGAATTCGGCGCCGCAGATCCTGATCGGCGACCGCGAGGCGAGTTTCGCATGGCCCTCGAGATCGTCATGCTGCAGGCAGGCTTCGGCAAAATGAATGTTGGCATCGGCGACGCGGTCGAGGAGCCATTGCGCGTCGCGCCAATTGTGCCAGCGATAGCCGAAATCGAGCGCCATCAGCATGTCCGGGCCCAGCATGGCGCGCCCTTCCCTGATCAGCTCGACGAGTTCGGCGTCGCTGACGTGCTCGTAGAACAGAACCTCCATCTTCACGGCGCGAAAGCCGATCTCCCGCGCCGTGCGGAACTGGTGGCCGATGATGTCCATCAGCTGGCGCACACGGCGCCCCTCGCCGACGAGGCCGGGATAGATGGTGCAGTAGGGCCGCAGCCGGTCGCGCCGCGCGCCCCCCATCAGCTTGTAGACCGGCAGGCCCAGCTGCTTGCCCGCCAGATCATGGACGGCGATGTCGATCGCGGAGAGGGCGTGGATGCCGAGCCCGCGGCGGCCGGCATAGAGCGTAGCCTGATAGAGCCGTTCATAGAGCGCCGTCGTCTCGACCGGGTCGGCACCGACCAGGAGCGCGGCGACGTTCTGGCTCCACAGATGGCCGGTGGGCATCGTGATGAAGTCGCGAACCGCGATCGGCGGCGCGTCGGCCTCGCCGATGCCGGTCCGGCCCTCCGCATCGGTCAGTTGCACCACCACGGTGTCGACGGTCGAGTCGAGGGCATCGCGGTCATCGCGACCGATCGCGAGGGGAAAGACGTCGACGGTGGCGATCGGGCAGACGTCGCGCGCCTTGGTCGTCTGGATCATCGTCGGGCACTCCGCCCATGGGAGAGCGACAGTCGATCGAGTTTGCGCCGGCGCCTCGATAGAGCCCAGACGAGGCTCCCCGCCGGTCCGGGCACCCTGTCATCGCATGAAGGCCTGCCGGCGGCGACCGGCCCGCTCGACGGGTCGACCCTGGCCGTACCGGTGAGGCCCGCGGCGTCGATCATGCGGTCGATGCCACGGGCCGGGTCAGGTTTCGCGGCCGTTCGGCCCGCCGTCACGCCTTCTGGATCCGCCCATACTCCTTGAGGAAGTCGTCATAGGTCGCCCATTCATCCGACTCGGTCGGCGGCATGGGCTGGAGGCGGGATTTGGTCAGCTTTGTCGACAGTTCCGCATAGCCATAGGCATCGACGAGATCCTTGGGCAGGGACGGCACGGTGTCGAGATTGGTGATGCCGGCGCTCTGCTCCGTCGCGAAGACCTTCTGCGGCTCCGGCGACAGGATGTGGTTGATCATCTTGTAGGTGAGATCGAGATGGGGCGCGTCCTTCGGAATGACGAGGCAGTCCATGAACAGCCCCGTGCCTTCCTTCGGCACGGTGTAGCGGATCTCCTTGCCCTTCGCCTTGACCCAGACCGCGACCGCTTCCCAGCCCAGATTGGAGACGACGACCTCGTTGCGGGCAAAGGCATCGCCCATGTCGCCATAGCTCGGGAAGAAGGCGCGCGCGTGCTCCTTCTTCAGCAGGATCTGCTGGTCGACGAGCTTGGCCAGTTCGTCCTTCTTGATCAGCGTGCCATCCGGGCGGCCGGTCGTGACCGTGCCCCAGATCAGGAGATAGGTCAGCGGGTCGTCGACCATCGCGACCTTGCCCTTGTACTCGGGCTTGAAAATGTCGAGCCAGCTTTCCGGTGCCGTTGGGACCACAGCGGGATCATACATCAGCGGCAGCGAGCCCCAGTTCCACGGCACGCCCAGAAGCTTGCCGTCGACGCGGATCGCCGCGTTTGCGGTGAATTCGGGAATGAGCCGGCTGAAGGCCTCGATGCGGCTCTCGTCGATGACGTCGATCAGTCCGCTCTCATAGAGCAGCTTCAGATAACCGAAGTACATCGTGACCAGATCGGTCTTTCCCACACCGCCAGCCTGTAGTTTGCTGATGATCTCTTCATTGGACGCAATGAAGGTCGGCTGAAAGTCGATGTCATTGTCCTTGAGGAAGGTGCCGGACTTGATCGGGGTTTCATATCCCTGCCAGCCCATCCAGGTCATCGTGGTGGCGGCAAAGGCCGGCCGGGTGGACAATCCCAGCGCGGAAGCGCCCGCGAGGGCGCCCACACCCTGCAACAGGCCCCGCCGTGAAAGATTTGAGCGTTCGATGATCTCCGCGAGGCAATCTTTGCTGCCCTTCATCAACATGGTCGATCTCCCTGATCACAGCGTTTAACTACCGCTTGCCGGCACCCCGGTAGCAAGTTAACGTGCGTCAAAAGGGACAGTCAAGTTTCATCCGGATCTGTGTAGGATATGGCGCAGCGATACGCCAAGCGTATTCAGACTGAACTGCCGCCAGGCCTCTGGCCTGCAACTGCCATCTATACGTTTTTCTTCGTATTTCCGCTGATCTATTTTCTCGTGATCAGTTTCTGGAGCGTGCGGGCGCGCATGATGCGCCCAGACTTCACCTTCAAGAACTACACCGAAGTCATCGTCGACTATGGCGATGTACTTGTCTACACGCTCACGGTCGCGGCCTTGATCGCCGTCGTCACGACCCTGCTCGCCTTCCTGTTCGCCTACGCGATCCGCTTCAAGCTGGGCCGGTTTGCCAACCTCTTCCTGTTCGTGGCGCTGATTTCCCTGTTCGGTGGCTATCTCGTGAAGATCTATGCCTGGAAGAGCATTCTTGGCACGGATGGCGCGCTGAACAAGACGTTGCTGGCACTGGGTCTCGTCGACGAGCCGGTGAGCTTCCTCCTCTACAGCGCCAACGGCGTGGTGATCACGCTCACCTATTTTCTGCTGCCTTTCGCGGTCCTGCCCATTTACGGCGCCCTGCGGGGCATCAAGGACGTCACTCTGGAGGCCGCCCGCGATCTCGGCGCGGGACCATGGACCGTTATCCGGGACGTGGTCCTGCCGCAGTGTAAGGGAGGCCTCATCACGGCCTTCACGCTGAGCTTCCTGATCTCGGCAGGGGATTACGTCACCCCGAAATTCGTCGGCGGCGGCGCGGCGCTGATCGGCACCTTCATCGAGAACCAGTTCTCGGTCGCCTTCAACTGGCCGCTCGGCGCCGCCATGGCCTTCGTCACGATGCTCTCCGCCCTCCTCGTCGTCCTCGCCGGCAAGCTGGCGCTCGACCGGAGCCTGCGGCCATGACGGCGCAGCGGCTGCGGGACGCCGTCTGGATCGGCCTTGCCGTGGTGATCGGGCTCTACCTGATCGCCCCGATCATCCTGGTGATCCTGTTCAGCTTCAACACCTCGGCGCTGACCAGCCTGCCGCTGACCGGCTTCACCCTCGACTGGTACCGCCGGCTTGCCGCCATCGACTATTTCTGGCCGGCCTTGTGGAACAGCGCCATCATCGGCGCCGCCGTGAGCTTTCTGTCCGTCCTCATCGGCACGTCGGCGGCCCTCGCGCTCTCGCGAATGGAAAGCGTGAAGGCGCAGCGCCTCATCTATGTCTTCAGTCTGCCCATGATGATGCCGGCCCTCGTCATCGGCATCGCGCTGTTGAGCTTCTTCGTGCGGCTCCTCACCGTCCGGCTCGGCCTGATCACCGTCATCATCGGACAGCTGGTGGTCGTCCTCCCCTTCGTCATCGCGATCGTCTACGCACGGCTGCAGAATTTCGACTGGGCGATCGTCGACAGCGCGCGCGATCTCGGCGCCTCGCCGCTTCGGGCCTTCTTCACCGTGACGCTCCCCGTCATCCAGTCGACGCTCGTCGGCGCCGGCCTGATCGGGCTCGCGATCTCGCTCGATGATTTCATCATCACCTTCTTCATGATCGGCAGCGGCAACACCCTGCCGACCATGGTCTGGGGGCTCGTGCGCACGTCGCTCGACCCGACCATCAACGCGCTCGCGACGGTGCTGATCCTGGTGAGCGTGGGGTCGACCGCACTGGCGCTGCGTTTCAGCAGGTATCGCGGATGACGCTGCACCTGGGCCTTTCCGGCAAGACCGCCCTCGTGACCGGCGCCGGCCGCGGCCTCGGCTTCGCGATCGCCGGCGCCCTCATCGAGCAGGGCGTCCGGGTGGCGGTGAACGACAGGACGGAAGACGCCGCGCGGCAGGCAGCCGACCGCCTGGGCGACGGTGCCCTCGCCGTGGCGGCGGACCTGTCGACGGAAACCGGCCCGTCGCACTGCGTCGATCAGGCGCTGGCAAGGCTCGGCGGCCTCGATTTCGTCGTCAACAATGCGGCGATCAACATCGAGAACCCGATCGAGCAGACCACGGACGATTTGTGGGACGCGCACCTGCACGTCGTGCTCCGCGCCCCGCAGCTGATCATCGCGCGGTCCATGGCCAGTCTGCGACAAAGGCGGGGGGCCGTGCTCAACGTCGCATCCGAACTCGCCCTTCACGCCATCCCGAACAATGTGGCCTATGTCGCGGCAAAGCATGGCCTTCTGGCCCTGACGCGGGCCGTTGCGATGGAGGTGGCCGCCGACGGCGTCCGCGTCAACGCCTTGTGTCCGGGCACGATGGACACCGAGCTGATGCAGGAATGCGCGGCGGCGAGCGGCGATCCCGCGCGGTACTACGCGGCCTTCAAGGCCTATCATCCCATCGGGCGCATCGCGAGCGCGCGGGAAATCGCGAACGTCGCGCTGGTGATGCTCTCGCCGCTCTCCGCCTTCATGACCGGAGCGTCGATCGCCCTCGACGGCGGCAGCACGGCGGGCCGTGTGTGGGGCGACGCGCCATGAGCGGCGGTCGGCGGGTGCTCGTGACCGGATCGACGCGCGGCATCGGCCGGGCGATCGCCGAACGCTTTCTGGCCGCGGGCGACGCGGTCATCCTTCACGGCAGCTCGCAAACCGCCGTGACGGCTGTCGTGACGGAGCTGCAGACGGCTTATCCAACCGTGTCCGGCCATGCGGCTGATCTGTCGGACCGCGCGGCGCTGCGCGGCCTCGCGCAGGTTTGCGGGCCGATCGACGTCCTCATCAACAATGCCGGGCTTTACGCGGAGGAGGCGATCGACGCCGTCTCGCCGGCAAGCTGGAACCGGATGATGGCGGTCAACCTGACCGCGGCCTGGCTCCTGTCGTCGGCGTTTCTGCCCGGTCTCAGGGCGCGGCGCGGCAGCATCGTCAATGTGGCGTCCGATGCGGCCTTCCTCGGCGTTGCGGGCGGATCGACCTATTGCGCCTCCAAGGGGGCCCTTGTCGGGCTGACGCGCGCGCTCGCGATCGAACTCGCGCCGCATGTGCGGGCACTCTGCGTCTGTCCGGGGCCGGTGGAGACCGACATGATGCGCAATCAGGTCGAAGCGGCGCCCGACCCGGTCGCCATGCGCGCGCAATGGATGGGGTTCGCGCCCATGGGCCGCGTGGCGCGCCCGGAGGAAATCGCAGCCCTCGTCTACACCGCCGCCGACCCTGCCGCCGGTTTCGCCACCGGTGCGGCCTGGCTGATCGACGGCGGGCTCACGGCCGGCAAGCGCCTCAGTTAGTCGTTGAAGCCGGGGCGTCGTCGAGGACGACCGCGTTCCGCGGCAGCCAGGTCACCACGACCTCGTCGCCGGGCGCTCTCGCCGTGTCGCCGATCGGCGTGTGCAGTTGCAGGCGCTCCCCTGATCGAAGGTCGAGCAGATAGCGGATATGGGTGCCGAAGAAGGTGACGTCCTCGATGCGGGCGGGCGCCTGTGGGTCGTCGGGCGCCGCCGCAAAGGACAGGTTCTCCGGACGCAGGACCACGGCCACCCCGCCATCCGGACCGTCGGAAACGAAGGACGCGCCGCAGTCGAGCATCACGCGGCCGCCGCCGCGCCGACCCTCGAGCACATTCGCCTCGCCGATGAAGCGCGCGACGAACCGGCTCCTGGGTCGGAGATAGACGTCCTCGGGCGAGCCGAGTTGCTCGACCCTACCCTCGTTCATCACCGCGATGCGGTTGGCGAGCGCCAGCGCCTCGCCCTGGTCATGGGTGACGAAGACGAAGGTTCCACCGACCTCCCGATGAATGCGGCGCAATTCGTCCTGCATCGCCTGGCGGAGCTTGAGATCGAGCGCGGAAAAGGGCTCGTCCAGAAGCAGAACCGGCGGCTCCATCACCAGCGCGCGCGCCACGGCCACGCGTTGCTGCTGCCCACCCGAGAGCGCACTCGGCATCCGGTCGGCGAGATCGCCGAGCTTCGTCAGATCGAGCATGCGATCAACCCGCGCGCGGACCTCCTGCGGCGGCAGGCGCTTGAGCTTGAGGCCGTAGGAAATGTTCTGCCGCACCGTCATGTGCGGAAAGAGCCCATAGCCCTGGAACACCATGTTGGTCGGCCGGCGCTCCGGCGGGCTTTGCGTGACGTCGGTGCCACGCACCCGGATCTGCCCGCTGCTCGGTGCGATGAACCCGCCGATCATCCGCAGAAGTGTTGTCTTTCCACAACCAGATGGCCCGAGAATCGCAAGAAAATCATTCTCGAATATATCAAGATCAAGCGGCCTTACGGCAGAAACCTGCCCATACTTCTTACTCACACCCTGGAGGCCGACTGCGATCATTGCGATGTCCGAAAGCCATCATTGGCAAGACATGATAGCATTGCCGCGCGCGCGGTCTTGCGTCAATAATCAGACATGAAGATCACAGCCATCGATGTCCATGAACTGCGCGTTCCGGGATGGACGGGTGAGAGTTTCGATGGCTCCTACGACAATTGCGTCGTCGTGGTCGAAACCGAGGACGGTCTGACCGGCCTCGCGGAGACCGACAGCGTGCCGTCGGTCATCCGCGCCATCATCGACGCAAGGCCCTCGCACCGCCATGCCATGGGCCTGCGGGCGGCGCTTGACGGCGTCGACGTGTCCGATCCGATCGCCGCCTGGGAGCGGATGTATGACTGCACGCACTATTATGGCCGCCGCGGAGCGGTGATCCACGCCATCAGTGCCATCGACATCGCGCTGTGGGACCTGAAGGGAAAGCGTGAGGGCACAAGCGTTGCCCGACTGCTCGGCGCGGCGGAACGCCGGCGCGTGCTGGCCTATGGCACGATCTACCCGCTTGGCGACAGCGAGGACGAGCTGCGCCGCAACATCGATCGCGGTCTGGCGCTGGGATTGCGGGCGCTCAAGATCTGCGCCGAGCCCCATTGGAAGGATGATTTCGACCAGGCCGAGCGTCTGATCCGCGCCGCGCGCGCCCATCTCGGCGCCGGCTTTCCGTTGATGATCGATGCCGCAGCCGCCTGGAACCGACCCGAGGACGGCCTGCCGCTGATGCCGCTCTTCCGCGAACTCGATTTTCACTGGGTCGAGGCGCCCCTGCCGGTCGACGACGTCGCGGGACACCGCCGATTTCAGGGGTTTGGCGTTCCGATCGGCGGCGGCGACCTTGGCCTCACGACGCGCTACGAGTTCGGCCAGATGCTGGAACAGGGTGCGATCGACATCGCCCAGCCCGACGTCACCATGGTGGGAGGCCTGACGGAACTGATGCGGGTCGCCCGGCAGGCTTGGTCGCTCGGCAGGCGCGTCGTGCCGCACGGCTACAAGTCCGGCATCACCATCGCCGCCAATCTGGCCTTCCTGTCGCAGGGGCCGCGGGAGGAGTTCTGCGAATACTCGACCAGCCGTTCGCCCTTGCGCTGGGACCTCACCAACGAGGCGTTCACGATCGAGGCCGATGGGCGGATCACGGTACCGGACGCCCCGGGCCTCGGTGTCAGCCTCAACCGCGAAACGGTTCGGCGCTTTGCCCTATGACACGGCGGATGGGTGACCGGCGACGGCTCGAGGCCCGGCCGACCCGGAGGCGAAGCGGCCTGAGGCCCGTGCCGCCCCGATCATCATCCCGAGTGGAGGCTTTTGCGTCATGACAGCGCCGCTGCACCGTCCGGACTGGGAGATCCGGAGCCCGATGATCGACCGACTGGGCGAAAGCCCCGTCTGGGACGCCGCCGAGCAGGCGCTGTACTGGATCGACTTCTACGGCCCGACGATCCGGCGCCTGTCGGCGTCCGGCGTGATCGACAGCTGGATCCTGCCCGGTGTCACCCAGATCGGTTCGATCGTGCGCGCGCGGGGCGGACTTTTGGCCGCGACCGATCGGGGGCTGTTCCTGTTCCGCCTGCCGTCTGGCGATCTCCACTTCGTCGGCGATCCCAATCAGGGGCGCGCCGACATCGGGTACAATGACGCCAAGACGGACCGGCAGGGCCGTTACTGGGTCGGTACCTTCGACGCGTCCGAGACCGCACCGCGCGGCATCCTCTACTGCCTGCCGCCCGGCGGTCCCGCCCATATCGCCGACAGCGGCTATATCGTGTGCAACGGTCCGTCCATCTCGCCGGATGGCGCGACGCTCTATTTCTCGGATTCGCTCGGGCGGCAGGTGATCGCCTATGAGGTCGGCGCCGCCGCGCCCATCCTGTCGAACCGGCGCCGCTTCTTCACCCTCCCCGAGGATGAAGGCATCCCGGACGGGCTGACGGTCGACGAGGACGGTCATGTCTGGCTTGCCCATTACGGCGCCGGCCTCATCAGCCGCCTCGATCCCCAGGGAACCCGCATCGCGCGATACGCGGTGCCGGCCGCCAACGTCACGAGCCTGTGCTTCGGCGGGCCGGATCTGCGGACAGTGTTCGTGACCACGGGCATCGATCCGCAGGCAGGGCCGGAGAGCGATGCCTTTGCCGGTCGCCTGCTCGGTTTCGTACCCGGATGCCGTGGCCTCGAAGACGTCGTCTGCACCCTCGAGCCACTTGCGTGAGGGCGCTCGCGCGGGCTGACTCTCGTCGATTTGCCGGCAAAGCTGTTGCCGGCCCACAGACTCTTTTGCTGGGGTCAGCGCAGGGGCGCGGCACCGCTCGACGGCTGGCCGACACGGCCAGACGATCAAGGCGGCCGATACCGCGACAGGCAGACGCGAACAGGATGCCATCCGGTACGTCTATGCCTGAAATCTTGACGGTCAGGGCTCGGACGGTAAGGTTTGGCTTTGGCAAGAGGAGTGTGATGGTCGCCCCCGCGCATCGGAATCGTTGCAGGCACCGTCTCGAAGCGGCTGACCACGACCTCGCGCGCACCATCTTTCGCGCCTTCACGCCGCAGCATCGACGATCGTGGGATCGAGTCCGCGGCTTCATCGGGCCGCTCCGCGACAACACCATCTCGCACACTCACGACATCCATCCGAAGAGGGACATGCCATGGCCAAGAAACCCGACCTGAAACCGCAGGGCCCGCGCGGGATCGCGTACTCACAGGCATCCCTCATCAAGGCGGCCGACGCGCCCCGCTTTCTGTGGGGTGATGCGAAGGCGGGCTATGTCTCGGACTGGATCTACGGATCAAGCCCCAAGATCCACATGATGAGCTTCGAGATGCCGGTCGGCGCCCGCTTCGGCAATTCGCCCGACTTCAAGACCTATTACAAATGCGCCGAGACCTATCATTGCCTGAAGGGCGAGTTCACCTTCCACTGTCCGGAGACGGGCGAAGTCCACGTGCTGCGCAAGGGCGACACGCTGTATTTCCCGCCGGACACCTGGCACTGGGGCTATAACTTCGGGTCGGAAACGAGCCACATCCTCGAATGCCTCACGCCCCGCACGGAGGAGGCGATCGAGGCCTATGCCATCAAGCAGCCCTGGCTGACGAACATCCACTATCGGCAGCGTGACCTTCCCGCCGATTACAGACCCGGAACAGATCCCGGCAAGCAGCGCGCGACGCTGGCGCGGGCCGGTACCTTCTTCTCCGAGATCGTCGGGACGGAGCGGCCGATCCGCGTCGATCTCGTCTGCTCGACCGAGATGCTCACCGTGGGCTTCGTCAGCCTGCATCCGGGCCAGGAGGGCGAACTGATCAGCCATCCCGGCGACAAGGTCATCTATTGCCTCGAGGGGCGGGCCAACGTCTATCTGCCCTCCGAGACACCGAACTGGTGGGAGATGGTGCCCGGCGACACGGCCTTCGTGCCCGGCGGCGTGAAGCACGCCTTCTTCAACACCTCCGACGCACCCGCGCGGGTCATCTTCGGCGTGGCTCCGGAGTATCGATGACGATCGATGACGCCCCGCATACGTGATTTAGGCGAAGCATGCGACCCGAAGTGAACCGGCGCGACGACGCGGCATACGGGGCTGACGCGCACCAATCGCCGGGCACGACCGTTCGGACGACACTCTCCGTCGGGCGGACGTGTCGGCACTGCTGATCATCGCGACACATCAATTCAAGGCGCGGGACGCACCGGCTGGATCTGCCCGCAGGATCGTTGACCATCCGGTCGGTGGCCGGGCAGAGGTTGCTGTGCTATCGCTCCGGCGTCGAGCGTGAAACCTCTTCTCGGTGACTTGCATTCGGGGCGACGTGCAGCGGCTGCTCAAATTTCTGCATACGATGGGGGCGATCGGGTTCATGGGCTCGCTCGCCTGCCTGCTCGTCCTCGAATACCTCGCGCCTCCGCCAAGTTTTCTTGCGGGCTATGCGCTCATCCGCGGCGCGATGGGGATGATCACCAATTGGGTATTGTTTCCGTCATTCGTCCTGACGCTCGTTCCGGGCCTCCTGGCCTTCGTCGTGACCCCGGCTTTCCAGAATGCGGGCTGGGCCTGGATCAAGGCCCTGTCGGGCATTCTCATCTTCGCCGGAGGATTGCATGTCCTCGCTCCGATTCAGGACGAGGCGAGGCTCAGCGCCGAGGCTCTCGCCGGCCGTCTCGACCCGGCGAGGCTGGAAGGCCTCTCCCATGGCACGGCAGCGACCATCTGGGTCCTGCTGGTCGTCGCAACAGCCAACGTCGTCCTTGGCGTCTGGCGCAATCGACTCATGCGCTAGGACGACTGTTGCGCTTCTCAACGGGTTTTCTTCGCTCTGATCGTCCCATGCGTCCAATTGGGACAGCGAGGATCGGGGCGTTTCGTATACCTCTTTGAAATGAATGGCGCCCCGGAGCGGATGAAGATGAGAACTGGATCGTCCGCCTAAAGCCATGACCGGCATCGATAGAGCTGCTAGCTGACGTTGGTTTTTGTAGTTTGCGACGTCAGAGGGCGTGCGTTTGGAGGGCACTTGTCTCATCCGAGTTCGGGGGCAGGCTCACCCAAGATCTGTTTCCGCTCGCTCTCGCGGGTCGTGTCCCACCGGGTGGTGTGGCTGGGCGGTAGCGAAGCTGCCCGCTCGCGCGCCTCCACATGGCCGTAGGGGGCGGACGGCTTCGCGGGGATGGTCATCGGTGGATCGTCGGGCAAGGTCGGGTTTGCGACACGCAACCTGATCGAGGACCAACCGATGACCGACGATATGATGAGCCTGAAGGACCTTGTGGCCAAGAGCGCCGATGCCGACGTGCTGCGCGAGATGATCGGCTTTGCCGCCGAGCGGCTGATGGAGATGGAGGTCGGCGCGCTGACTGGCGCCAGCTACGGCGAGAAGAGTGCCGAG